>DASVFB010000036.1:0-25013 GCA_036380275.1 Gaiellaceae bacterium
GATCGCGCTGCTGGCTTTGGGCGAAAGCGGAGCGGACGCCGAGTTTCCGTCCGAGCTCGCGATCGGAGATGGAGCTTGTGCTCGGTGCTCCTCGAAGCGACGCTGGAGCGTCTTCCAGCGCCTTCCGGCGATCCGCTTGTACGCGGCGCGAGCCTCCGGCTCGAGCTCGGCCGCACGGCGCCGGTATCGCTCCGCGATCTCGCCCATCGCGAACGCGGTCGGGGGAGTGAGACGATCGTCGCCGACCGCTGCAAGGTCGCGCAGCCGCTCGATCGCGACGACCGCGTCGTGGTGCTCGCCGAGGATGTCCTGCAGCGCGGTCAACCGCTTGACGATCGGCTTGGTGTCCTCCGGATACAAGTCCCCGAGAAACTCGAGCGTGTAGCGAAGTCGCTTGCCGCGGATGCGTAGACGGTGGTAGTCGTCGGGCGGCGAAGCGGCGCCGATGCGACGAGCGGCTTTGCGGAACGAGGCGAACCGGCCCTGGATGAGATCCGGCGCAGCCTCGCGCGCGTCGACCGACCACGGCCCGGCTCCGCGACGTGGGCGCGCGCGGAGCGCGCGCCCGAAGCGGTTGACGAACGACTGGTAACGCCGCGAGTCGAGAGCCGTGAGCAAGTCGCCGCGGGCCACGGCGCGCTGTTCGGCGAGGAGCGACCGGAGCGCGAGCAACGGCTTGCGGTCCGGTTCCGGGACCTCCGCCTGCCACCGTTCGAGCTCCTCGAGTTGGACGTCGAGATCGCGCACTGCGCCGAGGACGCCGCCGATCCACCTCAGCTCTTCACGCAGGTTGAGGACCGCAGGTGCGAGCACGTCACCGAACAGCGACACCGCCGCACGCAAGCGACGCGACGCGACGCGCATGTCGTGCAACTCCTCGAGGTCGTCGCCGAGACGCGTCCCTGGCTCCCGTGCCAGGAACGTCTCGAAGTGCTTGCGCAGCACGTTCAGCGCGACGTCGCCGATTGCCCCGTCGGGATCGATCGGAGTCTGGCCGAAGCGCTCGGGCTGCGGCTCCCGCAGGTCGACGGCGAGCAGGCCGGCCTCGTACTTGCTCAGCTCGGCGGGCTGCAGCGCGCACGCGAGCCGCAAGCCCTCGACGAAGGGCACGAACGCGTTGATCGCGCTCGAAGGCACTTCGACCTCGACGCGGCGAAGACGCGCAGGAGCCGATCCGTCGCCTGGTTGGATCCGCGTCTCGTCTAGCGCCACCTCACCGGGCGCGACACCCCCGGCCGAGACGGAGAAGGTGTGCCGGTTCGTCCGCACCTCGAAGAGGCGAAGCAGCTGCTTGCGACCGGCCACCGCGCGAACCCGTTCGCCCACCGGCCCGTCCGACTGCTGAAGGGCGTCTACGTCGACCTCGTCGAGGTGCTGCGCGACCTCGCGCCGGTCGCGAAGGCCGGGCACTTCGCTCGAACCTGATCCGAGCGCCTTGAGCGTCGCCTCGCCGTGCCGCCGCCGGTTCACGCGGCGGATACGGAGTGAGTAGCCGGCGCGGTAGAACCGCTGGTCTTCGGTGTCCAGATAGAGGTCGACCTGGTTCGCGCTTCCCGCAGGTGCGACACGGAACTCCTCTGCGCCGCTTCGGCCGTCGTGGTCGTCGAGCCACCGCAGGACGGGCCGCAGGTCGAGAGCGTCGAACTGCCACTCGGTCTCTGCGGCGTCGACTCCCGTCGCAGGATGTCCGGCCGAATTCATGTGGTCTTTCTAGCGGGTTTTCGCGCGCTTGGCGGCGCGCGCCATCAGCGTCTCCTGCGCCGAGACCGGCTTCGCGCCCTTAGCGGGCTCGGTGCGGTGCCAGACGCCGTCGCTGTCGAGCTCCCATGAGAAGCGGGTGTCTGCGAGGAGCGCCTTGAGCACGAAGCCGAGGTCCGCACGCAGTCGCGAATCCTCGACGGGCGCAAGCACCTCGACTCGTCGATCGAGGTTGCGCGGCATCAGATCCGCGCTGCCGATCCAGGTCGAAGCTTGTTCACCGGCCTGGAAGGAGAAGATGCGACTGTGCTCGAGGAAGCGGCCGAGCACGCTGCGCACGGTGATTCGCTCGCTCAGTCCAGGGACGCCCGGACGGAGCGTGCAGATCCCGCGCGTGATGATCTCAACGGTCGCGCCTGCGCATGAGGCCGCGTACAGCGCGTCCACGATCTCGGGATCGCCGAGCGCGTTCACCTTGATCCGGATGCGTGCGGTCTCACCCATGTGAGCCGCTCTTGCGACGCCTTCGATCTCGTGCAGAATCCCGTCGCGGAGGAACCACGGTCCGACGAGCAGCTTGCGAAACGCGGCCGGAGTCGCCAGGCCGGTGACCGCGTTGAAGACGTCGGCGACGTCGGCCGCGATCTCCTCGTTTGCAGTGAGCAGCCCGAGGTCCTCGTAGCTCGTCGCGTGTGTCGCGTGGTAATTGCCTGTGCCGATGTGGACGTAGCGCCGTATCTCGCCGCGCTCGCGGCGCCCGAGCAGCGTGAGCTTCGCGTGAACCTTCAGATGAGGGACGCCGAAGACGACATCGACACCGGCGCGCTCGAGAGCCCGAGACCATTCGATGTTCCGACGTTCGTCGAAGCGAGCGGTGAGCTCCACGAGGCAGACAGCCTGCTTTCCCTCCTCGGCCGTCTTGACGAGCGACGACAGGGTGCGCGACGGATCTCCGGTCCGGTAGACCGTCCCTTTCAGCATCGCAACCTTCGGGTCGCGCGCGGACCCAACGAACGCTTCGACGCTTGTCTTGAAGGCGTCGTACGGGTGATGGACGAGCAGGTCGCGCCGACGGATTCGCGTCAGCAGGCTGTTGGCCGACCGGGTGATGAACGGCCGTCGAGTCACCGGCCGCCACGACGGGTCCCTCAACTCTGGGCGGTCGACCGAAGCGAGCCCGAGCAGCGCGTCGAGACCGAGCGGCGATCGTCGGCGGTAGACCTGATCGGACGAAATCTGCAGCTCGCGTGCCAGGACGTCGAGAACGTCGGCCGAGGCGTCGTGACCGACCTCGAGCCGCACGACGGCGCCGAAGCGGCGCTGCGCGAGCTGGAGCTCGACAGCCTCGAGCAGGTCGTCCGCATCGTCCGAAAGCGCGAAGTCGGCATCGCGCGTCACCCGAAAGACGGTCAGCGCCTCGACCGTCCCACCGAGCACGTCGTCGAGGAAATGAACGATCAGGTCCTCGACCAGGACGCGCGTGCCCCGAGACCCGACGCCGACGAACCGAGGCACGCCGTCGGGGACGTTGACACGGACGAAACGCCGCTCCTCCGTCGCGGCGTCGATCACGGTCGCGGCGATGTTCAGCGCGAGCGACGAGACGTACGGGAACGGCGCCGCCGACCCAACTGCGATCGGAGTCAGCAGCGGCGCGATCTCACGATCGAACCGCTTGGTCAGGGCGCGCCGCTCGCGCGGCGTGCACTCGTCGACCGGCACGATGCGGATGCCCTCGGCCGCGAGCGCGGGTCGAAGGACGTCGAGCCACAACGCGTCCTGTTCAGCGTGCAGCGCGAGAACGCACCGCCGCGCCTCATCGAGGGTCTGCCTCGCGGTTCGTCCATCGGGCGACCGACGCTCGACCCTCGACTCGACCTGCTCGCGGGTCCCGGCCATGCGCACCGCGAAGAACTCGTCGAGGTTCGACGAGGCGATTCCGCACAGCTTCACCCGCTCGAGCAGCGGGACACCTGGATCAGCCGCGAGCTCGAGCACCCGCCTGTCGAAGTCGAGCCACGACAGTTCGCGGTTGAGGAACCGATCGGCCGGCGTCGTAGCCGGAGCCGCCTCGCGCAGCACGCGAAGCGCTGAGTCTCGTGCAGCCGAGACCGCTATATGCCCTCCTCCGCCGTGATTCTGCCGTCGCGAACGGCCTTGACAACCACGTTGTAGTCGTGCTCGTTGAGGTCCGCGTACGCCGCTGCGAAGTCGGCGAGCGACCGGTCGAAAACGTCGCTCTTGCCCAGGTAGGAGGCAATTGCGATGCGGTCGCCCGACCGCGCGTGCGCACGCGCGATCGTCCAGGCGCACATCTGCGCGTACAGCTGGAGTCCCAGAGGCCGGATCGTCTCGATGTCGACCGATGTCTTCCAGTCCCAGAGCTGCCGGATGTAGAAGTCGCGCGCGACTCCGTCGAGTCCCTGGGGGTTGCGGATCCAGCCCAGAAAGATGTCGCTCGCGGCCTGCATCAGGCGCTGACCCTCGACGACGCGCTGTCCGTGGTTGCGGAACTTGCTCTTGCCGAGGATCGGTTCGAGGACGGAGGTCTGCGCCTCCTTGACCTGCAGAAAGAGCGGGTCCTCGTCGTCGCGTCCGAGCATCAGGAGGATCCATGCTCGCGCGCCGACGCTGCCGACGCCGACCACCTTGCGCGCGAGATCGACGACACGGAAGCTCTCGGCGAGCACGCGGCGATCTCCCTGCAACGATCGCCGGTAGGTCCGGAACAACGAGTGGATTTCCTCCGCGATCGCGTCCCGCGTCCTTCCTTCGGCAAGCTCCGCGATCGGCACGATCAGAGGCGGGTCGGAGACGATCCTGACCTCGCCGTCGACAACGGTCGTCAGCTTGTTGAAGGCCTTCATGCTGTCCTTCGTCCGCGCCTTTGCGAGTCCCTCTTCGACCGTCTTCTCCTGTTTCTTCGCCTTCGCCGCCCGCAACTTGGCGACGATCTCCTCGCCGGTGAGCCGTGAGTACCAGACGTCGAGGTTGCTCATCGACGCGAACGCGCGCATCGCCTCGCGATACGAACGACCGACGGCGAGCACGGCATCGCGGCGTTGAACGTCGGTGAAGTCACGATCGCGGCCTGCGATCTCGAAGCTCGCCGCGAGGCGCTTGACGTCCCACTCGAAGGGCCCGCGATGCGTCTCGTCGAAGTCGTTGAGATCGAAGACGATCGTGCGGTCGGGGGAGCCGAACCCTCCGAAGTTCGACAGGTGCGCGTCGCCGCAGAGCTGCGCGTTCAGCCCCGAGCGCACATTGGCCCCGAGGTCGTGGGCCATGATCTTCGCCGCGCCGCGGTAGAACGTGAACGGCGAGACGAGCATCCGTCCGTACCGGATCGGAACGAGCTCGGGAACCCGCGTAGCGTCCTGCTCCTGGAGCAACGCGAGCGGATCGCGATCCGACGGGAGCTCGAGCGCTGCGTGGAGCGCGCGTGGAGCCTTTGCGCGGGCCGCCTTTCCGAGCTCCGCGCGCTCGACAGGAGTCAGATGGATGACTTTCGGGGGCGCCTGGGCGGTGGCCTCGGTCTCCTGCAACTCCTCTGTACTGGCGGTCATGTCGTTTCTCCCTTCGGAAAGCCCGCGGCTGGCGTAGGCGCGGGACAGGCGTGCCCGTTCACCGTACATTCACATCCTCCCGACGGGATGATCCGTTGTCCAGAGGCGGTGTTAGGTTCGTGGTCGACCCGATCCGATTGACATGAGCGTCGCAGCCCCCACCGCACCAACCGAGTCGAAAAAGCGCCCGGCGTGGGAGCGCCTGCTGTTCCTCGCGGTGCTGATCCTCGTGATCGGCGCGCTGGCCAACCTGCTCGGCTGGGACATCAAGGGATGGTTCCAGAACCTCTGGGACACGCTCAACGACATCTCGCTCCAGTACATCATCGCCGGGGTCGCGTTGAAGACTGTCCAGACGGCCCTGACCGCCTTCGGCTGGTACTCGATCCTCAAGTTCGCGTATCCGGGGGAGGTGCGCTGGCTCGACATCCTCGCGTGCTACGCCGCGTCCGTCGCGCTCAACGGGATCCTGCCGGCCAACATCGGAACACTCGTCATGCTGTTGATGTTCACGACGATCATCGCGAGCGCGACCTTCGCGGCCATCCTCGGCGCGTACGCAGTGCAGAAGATCTTCTACACGCTGATCGGCGCCTTCATCTACCTCTATCTCTTCCTCTCGGTCGGCGGCTCCTTCGACATCAAGTTCGCGTTCGTCCACGAACATCCGTGGGCGACGATCACCGTGTTCGTCGGCGGAGCCTTCCTTCTCTTCCTCCTCGCGCGGCGGATCTGGCCGAAGGTCCTGAGCTGGTGGGACCAGGCGAAGGACGGCGGCGGGATCCTCGCGCATCCCCGTGCGTATTTCGGACGGGTGTTCTTCCCGTCCTTCTTGAGCTGGGTCGCCAGCCTCGGGGTCATGGCCGTGTTTCTGAAGGCGTACGACATTCCGGTCAGCTTCCACACGCTGATGCGGATCTGCGGTGGCAACTCGATCGCCAACGTGACGTCGGTGACGCCCGGCGGGGCCGGCGTGACCCAGGCGTTCAACGTTGCGTCGCTCAGCGGGATCGCGACGCCGACGCAGGCCACCGCCTACTCCGTCGCACAGCAGCTGGTCACGACGTCTTGGAACATCATCCTTGCGATCGTGCTGGTTGTCTGGGCGTTCGGTTGGACCGGCGGACGGCAGCTCGTGTCGTCGTCGTACGTCGATGCCAAGGACAAAGCCGCGGAGCAAAAGGCGGCTCGCGCGGCAAGGAAGGAAGCGAAGCGCGCCGCGAAGGACCAGCCCGAGCATGCGTAACGCTCGGCCGCGGTCGGCCTGAGGAAACGACATGGGATGGATCGACGCCGAGCTCGCGCTGACTGCGCTGGCCGCGATGCTGTCGCCGACCACGCTCACGTTCTCCGTGCTGGTGCTCGTCCTCGGCAGTCGGCCGTTGCGAACCGGGACGTGGTTCTATCTCGGCGCGCTGATCGCGACGCTGGGGATCGGAGTCGTCGCCGCCTTCGTGCTCGGCGACGTCGCGGCGTCTTCCGACCCGTCGAGCCCGAAGACCTGGGTCGCGATCGTCGACATCGTCGCCGCCGTAGTGCTGCTCGTTCTCGTCGTCCGTGTGCTGCGGCGGCCTCGCAATCCACAGAGGACGGCAGCCATGGTCGACCAGATCTCCAAGGTGACCGACTCGCCCGTGATCGCGGTCGTCGGCGCCGGCGCCGCGCTCGCGAATCCGGGGGCGTTCATCCCGATCGCGCTCAAGGACATCTCGGAGACCGACCCGAGCGCCACTGGGTACATCGTGCAGTGGGTGTTCTTCTCGCTCGTGTCGCTGCTCCCGCTCGCGATCGCGCTCGTGCTACTGCTCGTCGCGCGGGACTGGGCGAAGCAAGTGCTCGGTTCGGTGCGGATCTGGCTCGAGCTGCACGCCCGGACGATCGCGGCCGTGATCGTCGTGTTGCTGGCGCTGTCGCTGCTCCGCAACGGCATCAGCGGCCTCGTGAGCTAAGCGTCATCCCAAGCGGGTGATGCCCCCATCGCGTGGCGCGCGGAGAATCGCAGCGACCGACCGAATATGCCCAACGGAAGGAGCAGCATGGCGATTGGACCGGTTCAGCTCATCGTCCTGGGCTTCGAGCACCCGAAGTTCCACGGCGAGATCATCGAGGAGCTCGAGCGGCTCAGAGAGAGCGACACGGTACGCGTGATCGACTCGTTGGCCGTCTACAAGGATGCCGAAGGCGACATCGAGGTGGAGCACCTCAGCAACCTGTCGGAGGACGAGGCGATCGAGCTCGGCACCGTGATCGGCGCTCTGATCGGCCTCGGAATCGACGGCGAGGAAGGATTCGTGGCAGGCGCTGAGGCCGGCGCGGAGCAGGCGGCGATCGAGGGCATCCACCCGCTCTCGGGTGACGAGGACGCCTGGGACGTGCTCGCGGACATCCCGAACGACTCGGCCGCAGCGCTCATCCTGCTGGAGCACCAGTGGGCGGTGCCGCTGCGCGACGCGATTGCGCGCGCCGGCGGCTTCCGCATCAGCGACGGCTTCATCAGCCCGCTCGACCTGGTCGGCATCGGCCTGCACTCGGCTGAGGAGGCGCAGCAGATTCACGCGATGGAGACGGCGAAGGTGCCGGCCGCATCGTGATCCCAAGCACGCCGACAATGGAGGTACGTAGATGATTGGTTGTCGCAGAGTCGCGCGGCGCACGAGCCGTCGAACGGCCCGTCGCGTATCGCGGCGCTAGACGTTTGCATCGGTTCGTCGTCACAGTCGAGGGATTGCCGCTCGACGAGATCGAGGAGATCGAGCTGCCACGCCTGCCCGTGGAAGGCGACACGATCAGCACGAACTACGGGCTGTGCGTAGTCACGCGGACCGAGCTCGTACCAGAGGGAAGCCAGTACGAGGGTCGCATAGTGTGTCGGCTTAACTGAGCAGACCATTGTCGAAATCGTCTGATTCCCTCTGGCCGGTCGAGAGCCGGTCGCTCGTCGTCTCTGGACTGGCCGTTCACACGCGCGTCGTCGGGCAAGGGGCGCCCGTCGTGCTCGTGCACGGGCTCGGCGTGTCGGGCAGGTACATGCTCCCGCTCGCGCAGTCGCTTGCCTCATCGTTCGCCGTGTTTGTGCCGGACCTCCCGGGCTACGGGCGCAGTCAGCGGCCGCCGGCGCCGCTCGGCATCTCCGAGCTCGCCGACGCTCTCGCAGGCTGGCTCGACGCTGCCGGGCTCGAGCGGCCCGCGTTGATGACGAACTCGATGGGCTGCCAGGTCGTCACGCAGCTCGCCGTGAGGCGGCCCGAGCGCACCGGTCCGCTGGTGCTCGTCGGTCCGACGGTAGATCCGCAACGTCGCAGATCGAGCCGCACGCTCCTCGCCGGGCTGCGCGAGACCTGGCGGGAGCCGGCGGGGCTTGTTGCGATCGCAGCGCGTGACGAAGCCACGTTCGGGCTCGGAGCTCTGCGGGCGACCATTCGGTCCGCGATCGCCGACCGGATCGAGGAGCGCCTGCCCCTGATCGCGCAACCGACCGTTGTCGTGCGCGGCGAGCGCGACCAGTTCGTCGGACAGCGGTGGGCGGAGCAGGCCGCGGCGCTCTTACCGCAGGGTCGCCTCGTCGTCCTCGCCGGGCAGCCCCACGCCGCCCACTACACCCGGCCCGATCTCGTGGCGGCCGTCGTCCGCGACCTTCTCGTCGAGGAAAGCGAGCAGGCAGGAAGCGAGCTCCCGGGGCGACTCCCACATCGGCACGTGCCCGCAGTGGAGGCGTACGAGGCGGGAGCGGGGTAGAACCTGCTGCCACTCCTCGGCGATTCGCGGCGGGAGCAGCCGGTCTTCGTCACCCCACACGAGCAGCGTGCCTGCGCGAATGGACGCGAGCTCGACGGTCAGGTCCCGGTGCGAGGCGAAGAGGGCGCCGCGGAGCAGGCTGAGCGGACCGGCGTGAAGCGCGTCGCCCACGACCGTCGGTAACCGTTCCCTCAGGTCGTAGAGCGTCCCCGTCAGCCGCGCGCCGCGACTGAAGACGGACGTCCCGCACGGAATGCCGGCGGGTGCAATGAGCGCAAGCCGGCGTGCGCGCGCCGGTTGCTCCGCCGCCAGCTCGGCCGCGATCAACCCGCCGAGCGAGTGGCCGACGAGATCCACACGCTCGAGCCCGGCTGCGTCGAGCCAGCTTCCGAACCACCGCGTCAACTCGTCTGCCGGTAACCGCCGTCCGAGCCGTGGCAGCTCGGGCAGGTACGCGCGGTGACGCTCCGTCAACGGCTCGAGGACCGGCTGCCACCATCGCCACGAACCGGAGAGCCCGTGCACGAGGACGACGGGCGCGCCCTCTCCGGCGACGCGATACTCGGTCGGCGTCCCGTCCACGACGAGCTCCCGAACGTCCACGAGCATCAGTCTTGCAGCCGCGCGCACGGGATTCGTACAGATGGGATGATGCGTCGGGCGTCGTTCAAATCGACGCTCACGAACACCCGGTACCCCGACCGCTGAAGCACGAGGAGGCAGATGATGTCTACAGATCCCATGTCCGCTCTGGAGCGTCCGGGGTGGCTCACGTTTTCCGCCGTCGTTCTGTTCGCCGTCGGCTGCCTGCGGATCCTCTCGGCGATCTACTACTTTGCGGACAGCGCGAGAGTGAACAACCTGTCGGCCGGCGCATTCGGCGACAACCTCTTCCTCTGGGGTCTGTGGGATCTCGGTATCGCTGTGCTCGCGCTCTGGGCCGGCTACTCACTGCTCGGCGGCAACACCTTCGGCCGCGTCATCGGCTACGCCTGGGGTGTGCTGGTGATCGTGCAGAGCTTCATGATCCTCGAGTACGCGCCGTGGTTCGGCTTCGGGTCGCTCCTGGTCGCAATGCTCGTGATCTTCGCCCTCTCGGCGACGTCGGAGTGGAGGCAGTCGCCTACCACGACGGCCTAACCCGTCTCGAGCCGCTCGGCGCGCGCGATGCGCGCCGAGCGGCTCGTTAGCATCACCCGCGCAAGGATGAGGGACACCGAGCGCAAACCGAAGACAGAGCGGCTGCCCTTCATCGATCGCCAGGTTCGCCGGATCGCCAACGCGCGATCGGTGACAGTCGGCCTGGCCATCGTGTTCCTGGCACTGGCGCTCATCGGTGCAATCGTCATCCGCGTCGTCGACGAGCACGACTTCCCCACGCTCGGACTGGCCGTCTGGTGGTCGCTCCAGACGGTCACGACGGTCGGATACGGTGACATCGTGCCGACGACCAACGTCGGCCGCATTGTCGGCGGCGTCGAGCTGGTGGTCGGCATATCCTTCATCGCGTTCCTCACAGCCGGAGTGACGAGCACCGTGATCGAGCGCGGGCAAGCAGCCCGGCGGGCCTCGGAGCGTGCGCGGAGCGACCAGGACGTCCAGACGATCGTCCAGGCGATCGCCAACTTGGACAAGCGTCTCGAGCAGATCGAGTCGAGACTCGCAAGCTGAGCCGAGCCTTCGTCCCGTCAGGGTGATGCCCGCACCGCCCGTGCAATGAAACTGGGGGATAGCGCACTCGCGATCGGAGGGATCACCCATGAGCAAGCCGTTCCAAGGCGTCGTCAAGGTCGACATCCGCGACTCGGAGCCGGACTGGGCGCCGTTCGAACCGCCGAAGGCGCCACCCGGGGCGCCGAGCGTCCTCTACATCGTGCTCGACGACGTCGGCTTCTCGGCGATGAGCTGTTACGGCGGGCCGATCGAGACGCCGAACATCGACCGGATCGTGGCCCGAGGCGTGCGATACACGCAGTTCCACACGACGGCGCTCTGCTCGCCGACGCGCTCCTGTCTGCTGACCGGCCGAAACCACACGCGCAACAGCATGGCGTGCATCACGGAGGCGGCGATCGGGTTCCCGAACGCGAGCGGAACGATCCCTCCGGAGAACGGGATGCTCTCCGAGGTCCTCGGCGATCTCGGATGGAACACCTACATGGTCGGGAAGTGGCATCTCTGTCCGACGGACGAGATGCACCTCGCCTCGACTCGGCGGAACTGGCCGACCGGCCGCGGCTTCGAGCGCTGGTACGGGTTCCTCGGCGCCGAGACGAACCAGTGGTATCCGGACCTCGTGTACGACAACCACCTCGTCGAGCAGCCGGCCTCGCCGGAGGACGGGTACCACCTGACCGACGACCTCACCGACAAGGCGATCGAGTTCATCCAGGACTCGAAGGCGATCGCGCCCGAGAAACCGTTCTTCCTCTACTACGCACCCGGCGCCTGCCACGCGCCGCACCATGCTCCGAAGGAGTGGATCGACAAGTTCAAGGGACGCTTCGACATGGGGTACGAGGCGATTCGCGAGCAGACGCTCGCTCGGCAGAAAGAGCTCGGAATCGTGCCCGCGGACACCGTCGTGCCGCCGATCAACCCGATCGGCACACCCGACACGCGCAAGGGCCCCGACGGCCAGCCGTTCCCGATGCTCGACTACACGCTGCCGTGGGACGGTCTCGGGGACGACGAGAAGCGTCTCTTCTCCCGGATGGCCGAGGTCTACGCAGGGTTCCTCGCCCACGCCGACCACCACATCGGGCGACTGCTCGACTACCTGGAACAGACCGAACAGCTCGACAACACGATCATCGTGCTCGTCTCCGACAACGGGGCGAGCGGCGAAGGCGGGCCGACCGGCTCCGTCAACGAGATGAAGTTCGCGAACGGCGTGCCCGACGACCTCGCCGAGAACATCGCCAAGATCGACGACCTCGGCAGTCCGAAGACGTACAACCACTACCCCACCGGCTGGGCGATGGCGTTCAACACGCCGTTCAAGATGTGGAAGCGCTACGAGTTCAACGGCGGGACGAGCGATCCATTCATCCTGTCCGCGCCGCCGGGAACTGGCGGCGGCGAGCTGCGCGAGCAGTACTGCCACGCTATCGACATCGTGCCGACGCTCCTCGACCTGCTCGGCGTCGAGGCTCCCGAGACGATCAAGGGCCACACTCAGTCGACGTTCGACGGAAGAAGCCTGCGCGCAACGATCGACAATGCGAACGCGCCGTCACCGCGCACGACTCAGTTCTACGCGATGCTCGGCTCCCGGTCGATCTGGCATGAGGGCTGGAAGGCCGTGACGAACCATCCGGCGATCGCAGGCTGGGGCAACTACAACGACGACGAGTGGGAGCTGTACCACGCGGACGTCGACCGTTGCGAGGTGCACAACCTGGCCGCCGAACAGCCGGAGAAGGTGCGCGAGCTCGTGAACCTGTGGTTCGCCGAAGCGGGCGCGAACCAGGCGTTTCCGCTGGACGATCGCTCCGCGTTGGAGATCCTCAACACGCCACGCCCCCAGCTAAGCGCTGCGCGCACGCGCTACGTGTACTTCCCCAACACCGCCCCCGTTCCGGAATGGCAAGGCGTGATCGTGCGCGGCCGATCGTTTGCGATCGGAGCCGTCGTCGACATTCCGAAGCCCGGTGCGGAAGGCGTGCTGTTCGCTCAGGGCTCCCGCTTCGGCGGCCACGCGTTCTACGTCAAGGACAACCGCCTGCACTACGTGAACAACTTCCTCGGCAGTGTGGAGCAGGTGGTCGTCGCGACGGAGGACGTGCCGACCGGCGAGAAGCTCCTCCTCTCCGCCTCTTTCGAGAAGGAGGACCAGGAGCCCGACCACACGTCGGGAACTCTCTCGCTCTACCACGGAGAGCAGAAGGTCGGCGAAGCTCAGATCAAGACGCAGCTCGGCGCGTTTGCGATCGCGGGCTCGGCCATCTATATCGGCCGGCACGAAGGCGAGCCGCTCACCGCGGATTTCCCAGGCGACCCGCCGCACACGTTCACGGGAGGGACGATCGATCGGGTCGGGATCGACGTCAGCGGCGAGGCCTACATCGATCTCGAGCGCGAAGCGGCGTTGATGCTGATGCGCGAGTAGCAAGCGTCAGCCGCGCCGCCGGACGTGCATGCGGCTGACCAGGACAGCCACGACGGTGACGAGGTACAGCTGTCCGAAGATGGCCTCCGTTATCGCGAGCGTGCGCCCGATTCCACCCGCGGGCGTGTAGTCCCCGTAGCCCAGCGTCGCGAGCGTGACGTAGCTGAAGTAGAGGCGAATCGACCGCGTCCCGTCGGTTCCCTGCGCGAAGAACGGTCCGGAGCCGAGGGTCGCGACCACGCCGTACAGGAACATGAACAGCATCCCGAAGAGCAGGTAGACGCAAATCGCTCCGGTCACCGATTGCGCGTTGACCTCGCTCTGATCCGCGACGCCGAGGACGATCGCGGCGATCGTGGCAACGGTCAGCAGCCCCGACAGCAGGCCGACCGCTCCAGTCAGCGCATCCCCGCCGACGATGACCAGCGCGAGCGCCGCCGCCGCGGCGAGCACGATCAGCGCGAGGCTCAGCTTCGAGTCCTGGCGTGCGACTCCGGTCGTCCACAGCGCCACCGCGAATGTGCACGTCTCCACGAGCAGGAGCAGGCCCGAAGCCCACGCCCCATCCGGCGCGACTGCCGCGAACACGAATGACGCGACGATCAGCACCAGCACGAGCCCGAAGCTGCGTGAGGCGCGAACGCGTTCCACGCGCGAGCCGAAGCGCCACCCCGAGACGGTGGCCGCCGCAGTGCCACGCTGAGCCGTCATGGCGTGGCGGGCTGCGCGAGCGGGCCCCTCGTCGCGGCCCATGCCAGGGCCGGCGCTAGCCGTGCCGAGGTGACGTAGGCAACCGCGACCGCGACGATCACGAGCGGCGTCAGTGCGAGACCGTCGGCCGGGAGAAGCACTGTGACGACCAAGACCGCGGTCAGCGGCAGACCGAGCATGACCGCGGTCAATGCCCCGATACCCATCGCGGCGCCCGCAATCATCGGTAACCCGGGAAGGTGCGACAGGGCGATTCCGCCCGCTGCGCCGAGGAACAGGGCGGGGAAGATGGGCCCACCTCGGAAACTGCTCAAGCAGGCGCCGTAGGCGAGGCCCTTGCACACGAAGAGCAGCACGAGTGCTCCGACTGTCCAGGTTTCGGCGTTCTCGATGAGCGACGGAAGCGCTGTCTGGCCGGAGAAGAGCACTTCCGAGGAGCTCCGGTCCGATCCCTGGGCGAAGGCGATCGCCAGCCCTCCGACCGCCAGGCCGACGACCGGTGTGAGGAGCACGCTTCGGCGTTCGACGATGGACCTGAGAAGGAGGGCCAATATCCGGATCGCAGTACCAAGTCCGGCGGCGGCGACGCCAATTCCGAGCGCCCAGAGGAACTCGGCGCCGTCGGGCGTCCCGAAGGGCGGAATGTCGGGGACGGCGAGCGAAAACGTGCCGAAACCGGTCCAGGCGTCCAGCCCGACGAAGATGAGCGAGCCGACGCCCGCGGCGAGCAGACCCGGGACCAGCACGACTCCCAGCATGGGGCCGCCGAGCCCGGACACTTCCATCATGAGGAACGCTCCGACGATGGGCGATCCCAACAGCGTGCTGATGGCCGCGAAACTCCCCGCGGCCCCGATCACCATGCTCGCCTGAGCGGGGGCATCTCGCTTGATCAGATGCACCGCCAGCACGCCGAGGCCGCTGCCGATGGCGATCAGCGGGGCCTCGGGCCCGAGCACGGCCCCGAGGCTGAGCGTGGCGAAGGCCGCGATGACGATGCCCGGGAGCTCGATCGGAGGAACCGGCCCGGATCGCTTGAATCCGTCCGCGGGCGAGTGACCGCCCGTTCCCGGCAGGAAGCGGATCGCGAGCGCCACGAGCAGTCCGCTCAGGGCAAGCAGAGGCAGCGGCCACCACATCGGTTCCCCATCGAACCCCAGCTCCCCAGGGAGTGTTGTGAAGAGGTAGTGCTGAGACTCGTCCACCCCTTTGAGGAAGAAGTACGCAGCCATCGCTACCGGCACGCCGATGATCGCGCCGAATACCAGGAGCGCCAAGTAGCTGCGGCTCCTGAGCAGCTCTACCGGATCGGGAGAAGCCCCAGGCTTTGGTGAGGGAGCTGGTTTTTCGACGGCAGCGGCTCCTGAGCGCGAAGTTACGAGAGGGCCGTCACGGCTTCATCGCCCGATCGGGATGAATCAGAAGCGTCGTCGGCGCCGTTCAGCTGCCGACGCCAGTCGAGCAGAATCTCGTTCACCGTCTCGGCGCCGACGATCTCGCCGTCCGGAAGCTCGAGCGAGGCCGGATAGAGAAGGAAGGGACGCGTCTGCGGCCCGCCGATCCCGCCGTGGAACGAGATCAGCTCCTCGAACGCGCAGCCCTCGTCGACCACGGGATCGTAGAAGCTGCCGACCATGATGTCGGCGACGTGCAAGAACCTGTCGGCGCGCAGGAGGTGACGCGCAGCGGTCGGCGAGAAGTGAGCCAGCGGATCCTCGCCGTCGAGGCGACCATCCGTCAGGTACCGGGCGCCGCGCGCGCCGAGCACGACAGGCCCCTCTCGCTCGGATCTGACAAGCAGCCAGCCGACGTGCGGGTGCTCTCGCAGCGCCGGCAGCAGGCGCGGATGCCGCGACTCGATCTCCTCGAGCGTCATCCGGCGGCGCACGTCCATGAGGTAGACGAGCCCGAGGTTTCCGGACCCCAGGACGACGACATCCTCGCCGCTGACGTCGTGCTTTCCGCGCTTCGGCTTGGCAGACCGTCCGGTCGCCTCGCTGACCGCGTGTCCGACCGCCGCGTTGTTCTCGTCGCCCGTATGCACGTCCGACACGCTCGCGTTCTCGACAGAACGCCGCACCAGGTCGTCGAGGCCGTAGCCGTTGCGCTGCTTGAACGTCGCTCCTTGCGTCTGTCCGTGGTCCGAGAGGACGACGATCTCGTACGGCCGCGCCGCATATCTTCGAGCGCGATCGATACGGCCGAAATGCTCGTCGAGCTTGCGCAGCGCCTCGAGTGTGTCGACGCGCTCGAGGCCCGAGTGGTGGGCGACCTCGTCGTAGCTCGAGAACGTCGCGTAGATCGCGGGCCTGCCTTTCATCATGTCGGTCAGCACGCCGTACACGATGAGGTCGCGCACGATGACGCACAATGCGCCGCGCATCAGCGGGTAGATCCCGCCGCGGTGTCCACGCGGACGGACGTCTCTTCGCTTCGCGCGCGCGGCGGCCGTCCACTCGAGGATCACCTCCCAACCGAACAGCACGAGCACGCGGATGACGTTGAACCCGTTCGCGAAGAACGCGCGGTAGCCGGGGTTCGCGTGCTTCTCCGCTTCCGTCCGGCTCGCCGTCAGGATCACGTGGTCGGCCTCACCCGAGAGGAGGTTGCCACGACTCGCACCGCCGTCGGCGAGCAGCCCGCGGCCCACGAGGTGGCGCCGCTCGATCTCCGCGCAGTCGGCCGGGGCCGAGCAGACCATCAGCGTCGCCGTCTCCTTCTCCACCCAGCGAAACGCAGGGATGTCGTCGTTCGACCCGAGCAGGATCCCCGCCTGGCTCGCCCCGGTCTGCGACGAGAGGTCTGTCTCCCACTCCGCAAGGCGGTGGCTGCCGTCCTCGAGCCAACGCGCCATGTTCGGCACGTTTCCGTCGCGGATCGCACGCCGGAGGACCGGCAGCGCGAGCCCGTCGATCTCCAGGAAGACGATCCCCGGCGCATCCGTGACCGTCCTGCCGCCCGAGCGTCGTGCGATGCGCTGGACCACACGCAGCGTGTACGTGTCGTCGTCGTTCGTTCCGAGGATCACCTGGAGAACGACGGTGACGGCCGATGCAACGAGCGCCACGCCGAGCGCCGCCCAGAACGACCCGATGGTCAGGTCGCCATCAGTCGCCCAGTCCGCGCCGAGCAGCATGAGCGAGTCGAGCACGAGCACGAGCACGAAGCCGAGTAGAGCCATCAGCGGAAGGCGAAGCGCCGCGACGAGCGGCGGGAGCAGGGCGTTGAAGATCGCGATCACGAGCGCAGCGACGAGCGCGCCACCGAAGCTCTCGACTGACGCGTCCGGAACGATCGTCGCGGCGACGAGCAACGCGGCCGCCGACACGATCCAAGCGAGCAGGACGTGCAACGGCTGGATGCGGGGGCGGCCCGGGCTCCAGGCCGGCCGCTCCCCGTACACCGGCTGGTTGGTCTGCGTCGTCATCGGTTCGAACACTCCCGAGGCGCGGGCGAAGGGCCCGCGCCTCGGCCTACGTTGTTACGTCTTGACGCTCTCTGCGCTCAATGCCGCAACGAGCCCCAGCGCGACGAGGTCCGCCGGATGAATCCACTCGTCGGCGAGCGCCACTCCACCTGCGGCGACCATCTTGTCCCTGAGCGGGATCGCCCAGAGGTGCTCGATGAGGACGACCGCAGCGCTGCTGCCGGGCGGGATCCTGTCGTCGAGGTACCAGACCTCCGACTCATCGAGGACGTGGCCGTCCTCGCCTGCCTCTGCACCGACCATCGCACCGGCCTCTGCGCCTTCCTCGCCGGCCATTCCGAGTCCGACGAGAGCGCCGACGATCGCGCCGAACTCCATCGCCTCGTCCCTGTTCAGGTCGGTCGTCTTGAGGACGTCGAGCTCGCCGTCCTCGGTCTTCGTCACGAAGAGGAGGTCGACGAGGCGGATCAGGCCTGCGCGCTTCAGCCTGTCGAACTCGGGCATGATCTCCCCGTCGAACTGGGTGCGGTCGAACTCGACGACGAGCATCTGGATCGGGCCGAACGGCAACGTCCCGCCGCCGCCCGTGTCCTCGGCGCTCATCCGCCGTACAGAAGCTTGTGCTTCTGCTCCTCGAACTCGGTCTCGGTGAGGATGCCCTGGTCCTTCAGCTGGCTGAGTTGCTTCAGCTGCTCGATCGCATCCGGCGACATCCCTCCGGACGGCGCGGGAGCCGCGGCCTGCTGAGGTGGTGCGGCCTGCTGGGCCTCGAGGTCTTGGAGCCGCGCATCGGTCTCCGCGTCCTGCTCCCGTCCTTGCTGCACCTTCTTGCCGGCGTGATACGCCACGCCGCCGACGACGGCGGCCCGCATGAGCGGTCTTCGCCTTCTGAACATCGCTGCTTCTCCTTCCCTCGCGTTAAGCCGTGACCCGATAATTCTCGGCCCGGTGAAGCGCCCTTTGCAACTCCCTTGCAGGCGTTCCTCGACAGACTCTAAAGGTCGCCCGGCGGCGCACGGGGAGCATCGTCCGGTTTGGGTGACGAGACGGCCGCATCCCTGGACTGCAGGAACTCACCTGGTTCGGCAGAAGGTTCACCTCGTCGGGGTGACGGGTGTCTCACCATGGGCCTGACACTGGGCTCCGACCGAAGGAGGTCGAAGCGGTGCGCTTACGCAGACACGAACGCGACGCAAGCGATCCTGTTCGCGCGCAAGAGACGGTCGCAATCGGAGCAGTCGACCTCGACGAGTTGACGACGCTGTTCGCGGCTCCACGCTGGCTGCGAGACCTCGGGCGGTCCGCGTGGCTGCTCGTCGGCATCGCCGCGCTCCTGGCGGTGATCATCTGGCTGCTCGGGACCACCTACGAGATCGTCGGGCCCGTCGTCGCAGGGACGATCGTCGCGACCGTCGCCATGCCGGCGGTCAGCACCCTACAACGGCACCGCGTTCCAAGAGTGGCGGGCTCAGCAATCGTCCTGCTCGGTCTCGCGGCGATCGGGGTCGTCGTCCTCCTCCTCGTCCTCGGAGGCATCACCTCGCAGGAGGGAGACATCTCCAAGCATGCATCCGCGGCCGCCGACAAGGCCCAAAGCTGGCTGAACAGCGCCGGCGTCGACGAGTCGGGCTCGGCGAGCGCGAAATCGGACGTCAAGTCCTCGGTCCCGGAAATCATCTCGACGCTGACCAAGGGGGTCCTCGGCGGGATCAGAGGCATCGCATCGCTCGCCTTCGCGCTTTCCTTTGCGCTTTTGAGCCTCTTCTTCATCCTGAAGGACGGGCCGTCGATGCGAGGGTGGGTCGACAGGCACCTTGGACTGCCGATGCCGGTCGCGCAAACCGTGACTGGTGGCGTCATCACGTCGCTACGCGGCTATTTCCGCGGCGTCACGATCGTCGCCGTGTTCAACGGGTTCGTCGTCACCATCGGCGCGCTGATTCTCGGAGTTCCGCTGGCCGGAACCATCGGCGTCGTCACGGCGGTCACGGCATACATCCCCTACATCGGGGCGTTCGTCTCTGGCGCCTTCGCGGTCATCATCGCCCTCGGCGCGAACGGCCCGACGACCGCGTTGATCATGCTCGTGATCGTGATTCTCGCCAACGGTTTGCTGCAGAACATCGTCCAGCCGTTCGCGATGGGCGCTGCGCTCGATCTCCATCCTCTTGCAGTGCTAGTGATCTCGATCGGGGCCGGATGCATCTTCGGCATGATCGGCCTCGTACTCGCAGCGCCCCTCACGTCCGCCGCCGTCCACATCACGCGCGACCTCGCCCGAGCCCGCGCGAGCGTTCGCATCGAGACCGAGGCACGAGAGAGTGGCGGCGCGGAGCCGGCGCCGACGCCGGCCGGCTAAGAGGCTCTCACATGATGACGTTCGTCGATCCGGGCGCAATCGACGAGTGCGATGCAAGGACGCAGGGAGGCCCGATAGTCGTGACTATCGGGTCGACCGAGGACGCAGCAGCGCGCCGCCGAGTGCGTTCGGGCGGCACAATCGCTCATCGTGTGAGAGCCTCTTAGATCGCCTCGAGCGCAGCGAGGACGTCGAAGCCGAGCGCAAGGCCGAGTCGAGGCGCCGCGGACACGACGCGTGCCACGCCGAGGGAGGGAAGCACGGCGATCAAACAGCCGACGATCTCGTCGTCCGACGCTCCGCATCGTCGCGCCAGCGAGATCACCGCCATATACGAAGGCGCTGCCGCGTCCACCGCGACCAGCGCGCCAAGCCTGACGAGCGCGTGCGCCTTCGGCTCGAGTTGCGACGCTTCGAGGTTCGCGCTGTCGCGGACGAGCAGCGCTTCGATGTACGCATCGTCTGCGATCGCGAGCTTGCAGAGCGTGCTCTCGTGGCTCTCCACGGCAACCGCTCCGACCTTCGCTTCGCGGAGACGCGAATGCATCACCCCGCACGGGTGATGCGGCTCGACGTCTCAGTGAGTTCGTTGTCAGCGGTGCGCTGACCGGCGGCGCCTGAGGTGGTGCAGGCCGACACCCCTCGGTGGGGCCTGCCGTCGCCGAAATCCGGGGATCCACTGATGGGTTCCGGCGGCCACAAGGGCGATGATCGCGGTGGGGAGTGTCCAAGGGCCTGGAAGGAGGTCTGGATGTCGTCCGCCGCGCTGAAGCGCCCAGTCTCGGCGTCCGCTGAAACGGCTCAGGATCGGCGACGGCGTCAAAGTCGCGCACTGACGGCGATCGAGAAGCTGCCGCCTTTCGACGTCGACGAGACGAAGATCCAGGTGCCGGCCGTGCGCCCAGGCGCTGTGTCGCGAACGGCCCTCGTGAACAGGCTGCGCGCGCTGGACGGGTACCCCGTCGTCAGCGTCGTCGCCGCCGCCGGTTACGGCAAGACGACCGCACTCGCGCAGTGGGCCGCGCGGGACGCCCGGCCGTTCGCGTGGATCTCTCTCGACGACCGGGACAACGACCCGGTCTTCCTGCTCAGGCATGTCGCCGCGGCGCTCGACCGCATCGAGCCGCTCGACTTGCGCACGATCGAGGCGCTCCGGTCGACCCGGCGAGCGCTCTCGCCGTACGCGCTGCCCCGGCTTACTGCAGCGTTGGCATCGCGCGAGCGTCCACTCGTCCTCGTGCTCGACGATCTGCACGCCCTCCGTTCACGTGAGTCGATCACCGCGATCTGCCGCCTGGCCGAGCACGTGCCGCGAGGGTCGGTGCTCGTCCTGACGTCGCGCGTCAAGCCGAGATTGCCGATCGCCTCCTGGCGCGCACAGGGAGAGCTGTTCGAGGTCGGCACGGATCAACTCGCGCTGAGCTCGCGTGAGGCTGCGATGCTCCTCGCCGCCGCCGACGCAAAGCTGAGCGACGAAGAACTGCTCGAGCTCATTCGTCGCTCCGAGGGTTGGGCGGCGGCGCTCTACCTCGCAGCGCTGTCGCTCAACGAACAAGGCAACATGCTCGATCCGGTGCCGTTCTCCGGCGACGACCGCTACCTCGCCGACTACCTGCGCACCGAGTACCTGTCGGGGTTGCGGTCGGGCCCAATGCGCTTCCTCCGCCGAACGGCCGTGCTCGACCAGATGTGCGGCTCACTGTGCGATGCCGTTCTCGACGAGCATGGGTCGGCGAGGGAGCTCGAAAAGATCGAACGCTGGAACCTGTTGCTCGTCCCGCTCGACCGGCGGCGCGAGTGGTACCGGTACCACCACCTCTTCGGCGAGTTGCTGCGGCGCGAGCTCGTCGAGCATGAGCCCGAGCTGGTTCCGATCCTGCACAGCCGTGCAGCCGACTGGTACGAGGCTCGCGGCGACCTCGAGTCCGCGCTCGAGCACGCAGGTGCTGCAGGCGACCGCACGCGAGCCGCGCGCATCCTGAGCAGCATCGCGTTGCCCGCGTACAACAGCGGACGCGTGGCGGCCGTGGAAAGGTGGCTGCGTCAGTTCGACGACACGACGGAGCTCGAGCGCTTCCCGCAGGTTGCCCTCCTCGGAAGTGGCATCCATGCACTGC
This sequence comes from Gaiellaceae bacterium, assembly GCA_036380275.1. Classification (GTDB taxonomy): domain Bacteria; phylum Actinomycetota; class Thermoleophilia; order Gaiellales; family Gaiellaceae; genus DASVFB01. Next base: position 21,725 of record DASVFB010000036.1, read on the forward strand.
ACGGTCGGTCGCGCGACGCGGAGCGCTGGCTCGACGCCGCCGAACGAACAAACGGCGACGACGCCACGGTGCGCCCGTTGATCGCGCTGCTCCACGCAGCCAGGTGCCGCGACGGCGTCGATCAGATGCTTCTGGATGCCGAGACGGCGGTGTCTGAGCTCGAGCCTGACAGTCCTTGGCGCCCTGCGGCCCTGCTGCTGCAAGGCTCCGCATATTCGCTGCTCGGCGACGATGACCACGCCGATGCGATCCTGGGGGAAGCGGTCGATGAGGCGACGCGTCACGGGTCGAGCGACACACGCGTCGTCGCTCTGAGCGAGCGCTCGCTGATCGCAACGGCACGCGACGACCACATCGCGGCAGGACGGCTCGCGCTCGAGGCGCACGAGATCGTCGCGGCTGAAGAGCTCGAGGGCTACCCCTCGAACGCGATCGAGCTTGCCGCCTCCGCACGCGTTCTCCTTCGCACCGGCAAGTGGGACGACGCGCGCAAGCACCTCACTGCGGCACGCCGTGTCACACGGCGTCTGACCGAGGCCGTCCCGTGGCTCTCGGTCCGGACACGACTGGAGCTCGCGCGTGCGTACGTCACGCTGCGCGATGCCGAGGGCGCAGGCGCGCTGCTCGCCGAGGCCAAGGCGATTCAGGGCGCGCGCCCCGAGCTCGGCGTTCTCGGGGGGCAGACACAGGAGCTTCAAGAGGAGATCAACGAGATGCCGGAGCTCGGGCGCGGCACGGTTACGGGACTGACGGCGGCCGAGCTTCGGCTGATGCCGCTCCTCGCGACCCATCTCTCGTTCCGCGAGATCGCGGAGAAGCTGCACGTCTCCCGCAACACGATCAAGACGCAGGCGATCTCCGTGTACCGCAAGCTCGGCGTGTCGAGCCGAAGCGACGCGATCGCGGAGGCTGTTCGGATCGGGTTGCGCGACGACGACACGAGCGGCTGGGCCGCTTAAGCCTTTTCTCAGGACGAAGTGGTGTAATTCTTGCCGTGTCCACCGGACCTATCCGCGTCGTGCTCGCCGAGGACGGCGTGCTCGCGCGCGAGGGCATCGTCCGCATCGTCACGAGTGCCGAGGACATCGAGCTCGTCGCAACCTGCGAAACGCTCGACGAGGTTCGCGCGGCCGTCGAGCGCGAGCAGCCCGATGTCCTGCTGACCGACATACGCATGCCGCCCAGCTTCGCGGACGAGGGCATCCAGATCGCCGCCGAGCTCTCGACGTCGCACCCGGAGATGGGCGTCCTCGTGTTGAGTCAGCACGCCGACCCGGTCTACGCGATGACGCTGTTGGAGCACGGGTCTAAGGGCCGCGGCTATCTGCTCAAGGAGCGTCTGAAGGACTCCGGGGAGCTGAACCGATCCGTGAGAGAGGTGGCCGCCGGCGGAGCGATCGTCGACCCGCAGATCGTCGACGCGCTCCTGACGATGCAGGAGCGAAAGCAGGGATCCGTACTCGAGCGGCTGACTCCGCGCGAGCGCGAGATCCTGGCGCTGGTCGCCGAGGGTCGGAGCAACAGCGCGATCGCCGACAGCCTCGCGATCACGAAACGCGGCGTCGAACGGCACATCAACTCGATCTTCGGCAAGCTCGAGCTCGGCGACTCGGACGAGATCAGCCGCCGCGTCAAGGCGACGCTCGCCTACCTGGCCGGGCAGCCGCTGTAGCTGACGGTGCGCGTCATCCCGTTCGGACGATGGCGTCGGTGCTCAAGGGCGCTGGAATACAGGGATGAGCAACCTGACTCCACACCTCGCGTCGCTCGCCTTCGTGACGACGGGCGTGGGCATCGCCATGAGCCGCCTCGGCATTCGTCACGGCCTGCTGGAGGCGCGCCGCAAGCAACGGCGCTGCGCGTCGTGCGGTCGCGTGCTCCACGCACGCGTCTGCACCAAGTGCACGCGACCGTGATCGGCTGACGTCCGCGCGACGGCACACGGTGAGTCAAGCTCTCTGACCGTGATGAGGATCACGTGGATCGGGCACAGCACCGTGCTGATCGAGCTGGACGGCGTGCGGCTGCTGACCGATCCGCTGCTGAGAAACCGTGTCGCACACCTTCGGCGGGTCGTCCCCCTGGATCCCCACGCTGGGTCGAACGCCGACGCGGTGTTGATCTCCCACCTCCACTACGACCATCTCGACCTCCCGTCGCTCCGCCGGCTCGACCGGTCGCGCCTGCTCGTCGTTCCGCGCGGAGCACGGTCGCTCGTGGCGAAGCAGGGTTTCCGGCACGTCGTCGAGGTCGAGCCGGGCGAGCGGGTCGACGTGAACGGCGTCACGGTCGAGGCCACGTACGCGGAGCACGACGGCAACCGCGGGCCGCTCGGTGCCAAGGCCAACGCCGTCGGGTTTCTCGTCTCCGGATCCGGACGGGTCTACTTCGCCGGCGACACCGACCTGTTCGAGCGGATGAGCGACCTCGCGCCGCTCGACGTCGCGATCCTGCCCGTCGCGGGCTGGGGCCCGAGGCTCCCGCCGGGGCACCTGGATCCGCGCCTCGCCGCGCAGGCGCTTGCGCTCCTGCGCCCGCGTGTCGCCATCCCCGTCCACTGGGGAACTTACCGCCGGATCGGCCTGAGCCGAGACCCGGCCGTGCTGCGCGAGCCGGCCGAGTCGTTCGTCGAGCTCGCGGCCGAGTTCGCCCCGGACGTCGACGTGCGCGTGGTGGAACCCGGCGGGACCGTCGAGATCTAGTCGGGCAGCTCCGCGAGGACGTCGCGGTCGCGGTCGTAGCTGAGCAGCGTCTCGGCCTCCGTCGGCTCGCACCAGCGAACCTCGTCCACCTCGCGGGTGGACGCGAACTCGCCGTCGATCGGCTCCATCAGCCAGTACCTGACGCGCTTTGGACGGCCTCGGGCATCCGTGTACGTCGTGGAGGGCAGCTCCGAGAGCAGCCGGCAGCTGAGACCCGTCTCCTCCATCACCTCACGAAGGGCGCAGTCCTCGTCCGGCTCGTCGCCGTCCGCCTTGCCCTTCGGGAACGTCCAGTCGTCGTAGCGCGGACGGTGGACGAGCAGGATCTTCGACCCTTGCCGCACGACACCGCCGGCTGCCCGCACGAGGCCTTCCACCTGCGCGCCGAACTAGCCGTCGCGGCTGAGCGCGAGCTTCTTGCCGCGCTCGAACTCGGCGTCGGTGATCGCGCCCGAGTCCCGCAGGTCGCGTAGCTGCGCGATCTCCCCCGCGGGAGAGCGTACGAGGTGTGCTTGCACCGAGTCGTCGTCCGCAATCGAGGCGTCTGGAAACTCGAGCAGGCTCTCGCGCCGCAGCGCGTACACCCC
>DASVFB010000037.1:0-11708 GCA_036380275.1 Gaiellaceae bacterium
CTGCGCCTGCTCGACGCCTGGTGGCGCGCTGCGAACTACCTCTCCGTCGGACAGATCTATCTGCTCGACAACCCGCTGCTCCGCGAGCCGCTGAGCGCCGAGCACATCAAGCCACGCCTGCTCGGCCACTTCGGTACGACGCCCGGTCTCAATCTGGTCTACGCGCACCTCAACCGCGCGATCCGCTCGCGCGACCTCAGCTCGATCTTCATCACCGGGCCCGGGCATGGCGGCCCCGGCGTCGTCGCATGCGCGTACCTCGAAGGGACCTACAGCGAGATCTACTCGCACATCGGGCGCGACGAGGAGGGACTCCGCAAGCTCTTCCGTCAGTTCTCGTTTCCCGGCGGGATCCCGAGCCACGCCGCACCCGAGACGCCCGGGTCGATCCACGAAGGCGGCGAGCTCGGCTACGCACTCTCGCACGCGTTCGGCGCCGCGTTCGACAACCCCGACCTGCTCGTCGCTTGCGTCGTCGGCGACGGCGAAGCGGAGACGGGACCGCTCGCGACGAGCTGGCACTCGAACAAGTTCCTCAACGCGAAGACCGACGGCGCCGTCCTGCCGATTCTCCACCTGAACGGCTACAAGATCGCGAACCCGACCATCCTCGCGCGCATCCCCGAGGCGGAGCTCGTCGCGCTGTTCGAGGGCTACGGCTACCGGCCGCTGCTCGCCTCCGGCGACGACCCGGAGGCCGTGCATCAGCAGCTCGCGGCGACGCTCGACGACGCGCTCGACGACATCGCACGCATCCAACACGCCGCACGCGACGACGGAGAGATGAGCCGGCCGCGGTGGCCGATGCTGATCCTGCGCACGCCGAAGGGCTGGACGGGACCGAAGGAGGTCGACGGCTTGCCGGTGGAAGGCTCCTGGCGCTCGCACCAGGTGCCGCTCGCGGACGTGCGCGAGCACCCGGAGCGGATCGGCCAGCTCGAGGAGTGGCTGCGGAGCTACCGGCCCGAGGAGCTCTTCGACGAGCACGGCGTCCTCGTACCCGAGCTCGCCGACCTCCCGCCGCGGGGCGACCGCCGCATGAGCGCCAACCCCCACGCGAACGGCGGGCTACTCCTCCGCGAGCTCGCGCTGCCCGACTTCCGCGACTACGCCGTGGACGTGCCCAAGCCGGGCACCATGACCGGCGAAGCCACGCGCGTGCTCGGCGTGTTCCTCCGCGACGTCATCGCACACAATCGCGAGAACTTTCGCCTCTTCGGCCCGGACGAGACCGCGTCGAACCGCCTCGGCGCCGTCTTCGAAGTGACGCCGAAGGTGTGGGAAGGCGAGATCCTGCCGACGGACGAAGCGCTCGCGCCCGAAGGCCGCGTGCTCGAAGTGCTCTCCGAGCACCAGTGCCAGGGCTGGCTCGAGGGCTACCTCCTCACCGGCAGGCACGGTCTCTTCAACTGCTACGAGGCGTTCATCCACATCGTCGACTCGATGTTCAACCAACACGCGAAGTGGTTGAAGGTCACGCGCAGCATCCCCTGGCGGCGGCCGATCGCCTCGCTCAACTACCTGCTCAGCTCGCACGTCTGGCGGCAGGATCACAACGGCTTCTCGCACCAGGACCCGGGCTTCATCGACCACGTTGTGAACAAGAAGGCGGAAATCATTCGCGTCTACCTGCCGCCCGACGCGAACACGCTGCTCTCCGTCGCCGACCACTGCCTGCGGAGCAAGAACTACGTCAACGTCATCGTCGCCGGCAAGCAGCCCGCGCTTCAGTACCTGTCGATGGACGACGCGATCGTTCACTGCACACGCGGCGCCGGCATCTGGGAATGGGCTTCGAACGACCAAGGGCAAGAGCCAGACGTCGTGCTCGCGTGCTGCGGCGACGTTCCCACGCTCGAGACGCTCGCCGCGGCCGCCATCCTGCGTGAGCATCTGCCCGACCTGAAGGTGCGCGTCGTCAACGTCGTCGACCTGATGCGGCTCCAACCGGAGTCGGAGCATCCCCACGGCTTCTCGGACCGTGAGTTCGACGCGCTCTTCACGACGAGCTTGCCGATCGTGTTCGCGTATCACGGCTACCCGTGGCTGATCCACCGCCTGACCTACCGCCGCACCAATCACGACAACCTGCACGTCCGCGGCTACAAGGAAGAGGGAACGACCACGACGCCGTTCGACACGGTGATGCTGAACGACCTCGACCGCTTCCATCTCGTCATCGACGTCATCGACCGTGTGCCTGGGCTGGGCGAGCGCGCGGCGTGGCTGCGCCAGGAGATGCTCGACAGCCGGCTGCGCTGCCGCGCCTGGACGCGCGAGCACGGCGAAGATCACCCGGACGTCCGCGGCTGGGTCTGGCCCTTCTAGTAGTCAACGCGGGCTCGACGAGCCTGAAGCTGCACGTCGTCGAAGGCGACGAGTCCCGGCGAGTCACGTCCCTAGTCCAGGACTCGGGACATGTCTCGGCGGTCGCACACCGAGTCGTGCACGGCGGGCCGCGCTTCCGCGAGCCGGTCGTGATCGACGACGAGGTTCGGGCCGAGATCGAGAAGCTCGAGGCGCTCGCGCCGCTGCACAACGCGCCGGCATTGCGCGCGATCGAGGAGGCAGAGCGCGCCTTGCCGGACGTCCCGCACGTGGCGGTCTTCGACACGGCGTTCCACGCGACGATTCCCGACGAGGCTGCGACCTACGCCGTGCCCCAACGCTGGCGCGACTGGGGCGTGCGCCGCTACGGGTTCCACGGCCTATCCGTGCAGTGGTGCGCCGAGCGCGTTCGCGTGCCGAAGCTCGTCGTCTGCCACCTCGGCGGCGGCAGCTCGGTCACGGCAGTGCGCGACGGACGCTCCGTCGACACGACGATGGGCTTCAGCCCGCTCGAGGGCGTACCGATGACGACGCGTTCCGGCTCAATCGATCCGGGAGCTCTCCTCTACCTCTTGCGTGAACACGGCCTCGACGCGGACACGCTCGACCACGAGCTGAACTTCGAATCGGGCATGAAGGCACTTACGGGAGGCTCGGGCGACATGCGCGAGGTCGGCCAACGCGCGCTCGACGTCTTCACCTACCGCGTCGCGGCTGCGGTCGCTGCGATGGCGGCAGCGCTCGACGGGCTAGATGCGCTCGCGTTCACGGCGGGCATCGGCGAGAACTCTGCGGTCGTGCGCTCGCGCGTCTGCGCCCGACTCGCATTCCTCGGCGTCGAGCTCGACCCCGCGGCGAATGAGACTGCAGAGCCGGACTGCGCAATCTCACGCAGCTCGGTCGTCGTACACGTCGTGCGCGCGCGGGAAGAGCTCGTCGCCGCGCGCGCCGCGCGGAAGCTACTTGCCTGAGGTCAAGCCGATGCCCGGTCTGGAGCACCTGCCGTTCGCGGAGGTGTGGTTCCACGAGGTCGACGACGAGCTGTGGCGCGAAGCGTCGGCAGCGGCGCGCGCGCTCGGCAAGTCCGGGCTCGAGGTATGGACGACCGACAAGACACCGCAGGTCGTGTCGTTCTTCGAGGACCGCGGGTACGAGCACGCGCGCCACTACATCATCTCCGAGCTCGACGTCACGGCGGCGCGGGATCCCGAGCCGCCCGCGTTCAGCCTTGTGACCTTTGCCGACCGCCCAGACCTCGCGCCGACGTTGTTCGAAATCGCGCGTGAGTCGTATCCCGACCAGCCAGGCCGCTCAGAGCAGCGTCTCGAGAGCCTCGACAAGTGGCGCGCATGGGGCCTCGACCCGCATCCGGCGGATGCGTACTTCATCGCGCTCGAGGACGAACGTGTGCTCGGCTATGGCTTCCTCGACTTCCACGACGATGTGTGGTGGAACGGCTTCACGGCGATCGCGCGGACCGAACGTCGCCGCGGCGTCGCCGGCGCGATCAAGCGCGGTCAGATCGCGTGGGCAAAGCAGCACGGCGTGCGCGCGTTGCGCACGGCGAACGAGGCGCGGCTCGAAGGCATGCTCGCGTTCAACAAACGACTCGGTTACCGGACGCTTTACACCGAGATCGTCCTGCGCGGTCCGGCCGCGTAGTCGTCAGGCCGCGTCGCGGAGCCGCTCGAGCCCGTCGAGGATCAGATCGAGCCCGAGCTCGACCGCGTTGACGCCGTCCTCAATCGGTTCCATGTGCTGCAGCGCGTGCTCTGTGAAGTGTGGGAACTCCTCGGCGTAGTCCCCTCGGATGAACGCCGCCACGACGTCCTCGAACTGACTCTCGTCCACGGAGCGGAAGTTCAGCACCTGAGTCGTGAATCCCAGCACGTAGCTCTCGACGATGTGGTAGGCGTGATACGTCAGGTCCTTCGAGAAGCCGGCGCCGCGAAAGGCGCCGAGGAGTGAATCGCCATATCGCATCCGTGCAGGCCCCGGGCCCGTGCCCATCCAGAGGCCGCTCGCCCACGGGTGGCGCAAGAGGGTCTCATGGGCCGAGATCGCGACCTCGTGGATCGCCTTCTTCCAGTCGACTTCGTCGGCAGGCGTGACTATTTCGCCTGCCACAGCCTCGACGATGCCTTCGAGGAGGTCGTTCTTGTTGGCGATGTGGTTATAGAGCGACATCGCCTCCACCCCAAGCCGTTCGGCGAGCTTGCGCATGCTCAGCGACTCGATTCCGCTTTCGTCCGCGAGGGCGATCGCAGCGGTCAAGACGCGCTCTCTGCTCAGGGGGATGCGGGCCTCTGCCTTTGCGCCGGTTCTCTTAGCCATCTCTTCTCACCTTGACAACTTACAGCGTACGTGAGAAACTTACACCGTACGCTTACACTGTAAATAGGGAGAGAGGTGCACGATGAAAGCGATCCTCCACGAACGTTACGGGCGTCCTGACGTGCTCGTGCTCCGCGACGTCGACAAGCCTGTCGTCGCCGACGATCAGGTATTGCTCCGCGTCCGCGCCGCCTCCGTCAACCCAGCCGACTGGTACGGGGTCACGGGCTTCTACCCCGCGCGCAAGGGAAATGGGCTGCGCAAGCCCAAGATCAGCACGGTCGGTGGCGACGTGGCGGGAAGCGTCGAGGCCGTCGGCACGGACGTTCACGCATTTCGGCCGGGCGACGAGGTGTTCGGCGTCGCCGGCGGCGCGTGGGCCGAATACGCGTGCGCCCGGGAGGCTCGCCTTGCGCCGAAGCCGGCACACCTGTCGTTCGAGGAAGCGGCGGCCGTGCCCGTAGCGGCTCTAACCGCATTGCAGGCTCTGCGCGACCACGGGAAAGTGCAGCCGGGGCAGAAGGTTCTCATCAACGGCGCGTCCGGAGGCGTAGGCACCTTCGCGATCCAGCTTGCGAAGGAATTCGGAGCTGAGGTCACCGGCGTGTGCAGCACTGCGAACGTGGACACTGCCCGATCGCTCGGGGCCGACCATGTCATCGACTACACGCAGGAGGACTTCACGAAGGGCGGCGAGCGCCACGACCTGATGCTCGACATCGCCGGGAGTCGGTCGTTCCGACAGTTCAGACGCGCGTTGACGCCGGAAGGGACCGTTGTGCTGATTGGCGGCAAGATGACGTACCGCGGGCTCGGCCCTCTGCTTCACCTCGGCAGCACCATCTTGGTGTCGCGACGCCGGAGCCCGAAGGTGACGTTCTTCGTCGCGAAGGTCAAGAGCGAAGACCTCGCGTTCCTGGGCGGGCTCCTCGACACCGGCAAGCTGAAATCCGTGATCGATCGACGTTACGAACTGAGCGACGCCGCTGAGGCTCTCGCATACCTCGGGGAAGGACACGCACACGGCAAGATCGTCATCACCGCTTGAGCTGACGATTGGGCCGAAGTCCCCCAGCGGGATTCAGACAGCCCTACTAAGCCCCGGGGGAGCACCGCACGAGCACGTTCAGCGTCAGAGAGTGAGGTGCGTGCTTGACAAGGCCGTCGATTCCGGCGACGCTGCTCTGAACTAAGGGAGTGGCTTCCTGGCGAAAGAAGTAGCACCTGCGGAACGGGGTGGCAGGCCGCCAAGTCCTTGGACGGCCGCGGTGCTCGAACTATTGCGGGACTGGCAGGGCAGGGCTACTGCGAGTTCGGAGGCACATTACGATCTGGCGACCCGTCTCTCGAAGTCCAACATTCGCTTTGGGGTTCCGGTGGTTGCGCTAACTACCGTCGTCGGAACGAGCGTTTTCGCGACGCTTTCCAGGACCCACGTCAACACTGGACTTCAGGTAGCAGTCGGAATGCTCAGCGTGCTCGCGGCCGTTCTTGCAAGTCTGCAGACGTTCCTCCGCTTCGGCGAGCGGGCGGAGAAGCACCGCACTGCCGCCGAGCACTGGGCCTCTATTCGTCGCGAGATCGATGAGAAGCTCGCATTGCATCCGACGTACCTTGCTTCTCGTGGAGACCCCCAGGATTATCTTGACGATCTGCGGCGACGAATGGTGCTCTTGCGCCGGAAGTGGACGATGCTCTTGCCACGCTCGTCAACGAGCGTGAGCCGCCCGTTGCGAGCCATGTTCCCGCGCCTGAAGTCGAGCGCCTTGACGCGATCGACGGCGATCTCGCGCCGATCGGTGCCGAGCGCCCCGCGCCCGACCTTGCCGGTGGCGGTCAGGGTCAAGACCGTCCCGTCCAGCGCCGCGTCCGCGCCGTAACCGTGAACGACCATCCGGCTGGAAACGATAGATCGTATGAGCGCCGCCGCAGCGAGCTGCGACCCGAGTCGTCAACGTTCGCGTCCGCTGGTTACGACCTTTTCGTGCGCCGCCGGAAGTCGATCAACTCGCGGAGCGACGTCAGAGGTAAGCACGCTCGCGCAGCCGAAGTTCTTGGGCCTTGGGGCGACAACGATCGCTCCACTAGCGGTCTCGACACGCGTCGCTGTTAATCGGTAATGACCAAGAGGAGCCACGCGTTCGCAGTTCCGCCGACCAGCACGACAATGACCGCCGCCGCGAACAGGTAAACACCCCATCCCTGACCCAGAAGCAGTAGTAGACCAGCCGCAGCCAAGAAGAGGCAGGCTGAGTTCGGAGTCGCCAGATCCAGGAGGTGTCCGGCCCGCGACCCCCTCGTGTCACGGTCTGCCCTGCGATCAAGCGCAAGAACTGTTGCTCCGGTGACTCCCGCGAGCACCAAGAACTCGAGACCAAGCCACCGGTCCTGCTCTGGAATAACAAGCAGGAGACTGGCGAGCAGCCCGGTCAGGAACAGGACGCCGGTCTGGGTGGCACGATTGCGCAGCTCGACAGAACGGGCGATGAATTCGGCCCTGATTGAAACCGCGACAAACAGGAGACCGAGGAGGGCGGCGGTGGCTCCGCCCGCGACCGTCGAGAAGACTCCCCAGTCGGTCAACTACGCCGTCTGCCGGTAGCGCGGTCGCTGTTGAGCTCCACCGTTGGTCGAAGTATCCCTTTCGGCTCGGGCGTCATCGCGGAACGCTCGGGCAAACGAACGTCTTAACGCTCGGCGAGTGCCCCAGCCCAGTGAACCTCGGTCGAGTCCCCAGTTGTCACCGAGTCCCCCGCTGGAGTCCCGCGTGTACGCCGTGATTGCGGGGGGTGCCCCCGGCCTCCGGTCCTTTCTGTTCGGCGAGATCGCGATCCGGCACCGGTCAGGCACGGGGACGCGAGAAGCGCACGGATCGCACAAGGTGCTTGGCTCAACCCCCGCGGTTTCCGCGCTGCCACTAGGGCCGGTATACCCCCAGCGGGGATTGAAGCAGCCTGCAAATGGCCGTTTTTCGCCAGCGGTGCACGCACCGGTGCACGCACGCCGCGAGCTCGAACGCCACAAATGAGCAGAAACGGCGTCGCTATGGACGCGTGACCAGCGCCGCGTAGTCAAGTTCGCGGCTGTCGACGAGCACGTGCGTGTGGGTGTCGCTCGTCACTTTGAGCGAGCGTTGCCCGACGAGTGCGCCGATCTCCGCCCACGTCCGCCCTTGTCTGTGCAGAAGGCTAATCCGTGTTGCCGGACGTCCTCACTGGTTGCTCCATCACGCTCATAGCACCATTAGCGACGGTCGTCCTTGTCGCCCCCGCCGCCCGGCCCGATTCGCGCGAAGAAGATGTCCGTCTGGCCGTCCTGCGCCTGCGGCGCCCCGAGGCCGAAGGCGGCGGCGAAGCCTTTGCGTAGTCCGGCCAACCCTTGGTATTCGCCGAACCTGTTCTGGGCGGGAGGCGCCCCCGTTCGAATGTCGGTGGGGCCGGCGACGTGGGTCTGCCGCCACGAGGCGCCTCGGTCCTCGGAGTGCGCAAACCAAACGTCGGCGCTGGTCATGCCGTCGCCGGGCCGGTCGTTGCGGAGGTCGTACCAGATGACGCCGACCGTGCCGTGCTGGTCGACGGCGATGACCGGCTCCCACGCGAATGCGCTCACACCTGGCAGCGTGGAGGAGCTCCAGGTGAGGCCCCCGTCGCGCGAACACAACAGGCCGATGGCGCCCGCGTCCGGCGCGGTGCTGTGCTCGTAAGCGATGTAGACGGTGCCGTCCGGCGCGACCGTCGAGCTGGGATACCCAGGCTGCGGGAGCTGCTCGCCGGTCTCGGGGTCGTGGACTTCTCCGGCGGGCAGTGGAAACGCGCCGGCCAACGCAGCCGGCTGCCAGGTCCGACCCTCGTCGAGGGAGCGCGCCACCCGGAGCTCGGCGAGCCCGGTTTCCCCATCGCCCCGTGCGAAGATCGCCAGCAGCGTTCCGTTCGGCAGAATGCGGATGCGGGGGGCTAGGTCGATGGCGAAGGGGCCCGGCTGGTCGACGAGAACGGGCGGCGACCAGGTGATGCCCCCGTCGGTCGTGCGTGAGAAGGAGACGGTATTCGCCCACGGCGGCGGGAAAGTCTGTGGTGGGAGGAAGTTGGCCCAGACCATGTAGGCGTGCCCGGCGAGCGTGGGACTGCCGGTGACCGCAGGCGTCTCATTGCCCCCGAGACGGGGGGCAACCGTGGTCGGCCCCGCCCAGTGGCGGCCGCCGTCCTCGGAGTGGCTCGCGACGATCGCGATGAGCGGGGGCTCGGTCGAGGTCAAGCCTGACTGACCGCCGAAGTACACCGTGCCGTCGCCGGCGGCCGAGACCCAGGGGTCGCTGGCGGTGTCCGAGGTCCCGCCCGTGCAGCGCGTGAGGCCGGGGATCGTGCTCCGCTGCCACGTCTTGCCGCCATCGAGCGAGGAAGCGACGAGATCGTCCCGAGCGTTGAAGGCGCCCGACACGTCCTGTTTCCAGGTCGCGACGATGTTGCGCGGATTCGCCGGGTTGACGGTGATCGCCGGCTCGATCTCGAGACCGGTCGGCTTCTCAGCGTCGTGAAAGGCGCCGGGGCAGCCGGCGGCGAAGGGACTCGGCCCCGAGATCGCCTGCAGATTCTTCACCTTGAAGGGCCCAGCGCTGGCCGCTGCTGCCAGCAGCGCGCTCACGAGCAGCACCGATCCCACGGCAAGAAACGATCTAACGCGCATCGTCAACCTCCCCCAACGAGTCGAACGAGGCAGCCTCCTCTTGCTCCGCGCAGGCTCTCCAGCTGCACTGACTGCCGGGCCCGGCTCAAATTACGCTAAGTACGGTCCATGGCCTCGTCGAGGCTACACGGCCTTCAACCTTTCTGCAGCGCGTCTTCCCTGCGGCACTGGAGGAGCCACGCGACGAGGTTTCGCCACCTGGTGTCCTGCCTTCGCTAACTGCTCTTAGGACGAGGCAAGGCAGCAAGCAGCCGTTCGACAACCGTCCTGAGCAGCTTGGGCGGGGAGCGTTGGACGCGCGCGCCCGCCCGTGCCCGAGCTGACGTACCCGTTTTGTACCCGGCGGAGCTGCGCCGGTCGACCGCGACCTGGCGGCAGCGTACGCTCGGCGGGCTCCACGCGTTTCGCTTGCGTTGTCTGCCGTGGCAGGATTCCGTGCACGAACCGGTGCACGCACGCCGTGGCCATGTCAGACAACTCCGAGTCGTATGACACGCGCAGTTGAGCCGAATCGACTCGACGGCGGAGCCTTATACCCCCAGCGGGATTCGAACCCGCGCTACCGGCGTGAAAGGCCGGCGTCCTAGGCCACTAGACGATGGGGGCCGGGTCGAACCAGAATAGCCGGGTGATTCGGCAGGGATCCTGGGAGGACTTCGACGCCGCTGCCGCGCTGAGCAGCAGCCCGGACCTGCTGCGCTCGCGCTGGCAGGTGCCGAGCTTCGATCCTTCACGTCATCTGTGGCTGGCCGACGGCGCGTTCGGCGCCCTGTACGCGCCGGACGAGGCGATCGTGCTCGGCAACGCGGCGCAGATCGGACCGCTCCTCGAACAAATCGAGGCGCGCGCGCGGGAGGAGGCGCTGCAGCAGCTCGCGTTCGTGATCCCCGAGCGAGACGAGCCAGCGTGGCGCGCGTACGAGCAATCGGGGTTCACGCTCGCGACGGAGGTGCTCAAGCTCGAGGTCGCGCTCGATGCGCCGCCTCACGAAGCATCGCTGCCCGCCGACGTGACGCTTCGCACCTACGTCGATGCGGACGCTCGCCCGGTGCACGAGCTGCTGGATGGCGCGTACATGCGCTGGGATGAGACATATGTGCCGTTCGAGCACGACGACTGGCTGGCCTTCATGACCGAGCACGATGGATTCGACCCCGCGTGCTGGTTCCTCGCGGAAGCGGACGGCGAACTCGTGGGCGTGTGCCTGACGTGGAAGGAAGGCTGGATCAAGGATCTCGCCGTCGCGCCGGCGGCGCAAGGCCGGGGGCTCGGCGAAGCGCTGCTGCACCACGCATTCGCGCACCTCTACGAGCGCGGCGTGCGACGGATAGGTCTCAAGGTCGACGCCCACAACCCGACGAGCGCGATCCGCCTGTACGAGCGTCTCGGCATGCGCGTCGTCGAGCGCTCCCGCCACTACGTGAAAAAGCTGTGACCGCGTCGCGCTCGAATGCGGTGGGCCTCCTCCGCTGGCTGCGCCGCCAGCTCGCGCAGCCGACGCCGCTACGCGAGCGGCTGGAGGCGGCGGTCGCGAACGACGACCCGGACGAAGCGCGCCGCTGCCTCGCGCAGTTCGAGTTCAGTCCGGCGCAGCGCCATCACGTCGAGGCGCTGCTCGACGCGTGGGAGAGGGAACGCGCCGGCGCTTGATCCCGTAGGCGGCGCCGCTCTCGAAGAACTCGTCCGCGTCGACCTCGTCGTCCCAGCCGAGGAAGTGCGGCTCGGGCTCGTCGGCGGTCGAGCCGAACACAGCGAGACGCATCGGCGTCGCCGGCGCGCGCTTCTCGCGCTTGGAGCGCTCGAGGTCGGCGAGCCGTTCCTCGAGCGCCGAACCCTCGGCGTAGCCCTTGCTCATCGTTGTCACACTGTATGTGCGGGCCGGTAGCTCAGTTGGTAGAGCAGGGGACTTTTAATCCCAAGGTCGCAGGTTCGATCCCTGCCCGGCCCATCGACTAATATCTGCATTTGCAGGCCTTTTGTTCGCTCGGTCTCGCCGAAATGCGCCGCCGTGTGTACGAATGCGCGTACGGATTGACCGTCGCTCTTCGCGGCTTGCTGCAACACGTTGCAGTTCAGCGAGGCCTGCCTCAGCAAGGCGTCAAGGCGCCTGGCGCGCTACTCCCCCAGGGTCGTCAGGGCGAACGTCCTCGAGCCGCTCGAACTCGGCTCGGCCCGCTTCCGCTCCGTCGGGCTGAACGGTCTGCTGCACTGCCTCCCCGGCACGCTCGAAACGAAGGCGAGGGTCTTCCAGCACCTGAAGCCGTTCGTCGACGAAAACGAAGGCGTCGTCTTCGGGAGCACGATCCTCGGTCATGGACTCAAGCATGGTCGGCTCGCACGGAAGGCGCTCCAGCTCTACAACA
>DASVFB010000038.1:0-12854 GCA_036380275.1 Gaiellaceae bacterium
GTCGTCACTGCGTCTGGTTTTCTCGTCGTCGACCTGACGGCGTGGGGCTGGATCCTGTTGATCTGGGGCGTGCTGCTCATGCTCGCAGGCGTCGGGCTGGTAGGCGGGCAGGGGTGGGCGCGCTGGTTTGCGATCGTTGTCGTGTCTTTGAACTTCATCGCCCAGCTCGGCTTTCTCGGCAACACTCAGTACCCGCTCTGGTCACTGACCGTGGTGGCGCTGAACATCATCGTGCTCTATGCGCTGACCGCACGCTGGAGCGAGAGCCAGGCCGAGAGATCACACGCGTAGACGGGATCACCTGGATCGAGGCCGTCGCGCATGGTCGTGCGCGGCGGCCTCTTCCACGAACCCCGGAACTCACCGACTTCGAGGCGGCGCTCGAGGATTTCAACGATCCGAACCAGGAGTAGGCGCCGACTCATCGTCACCCTTGCCTTCTCGCTTCGTGGCGGCTCCCGTGGCGCCGCTCCCGGCTCATCGTCATTCAGCTCGTCGGCGCGGCGCTTGCAGTGCTCTTCCTCCGAGTTGTGATCGATGTCTCTGGGATCTACGGGTCGAACTCACCGGCGAGCGGCTACTCGGCGGGAGACGCGTTCCTCATGGAGGCGGGTCTCGCGCTAGGGCTCGTCAGCGTCATCCTCGGCACCGCCTCCGGCGCCCAGAACATCGGGATTTTCGGCGCCATAGGCGTGGGCGCATACATCGTCCTGGCCGGCCTCTGGGGCAGCCCGATCTCGGGCGCCTTGATGAACCCCGCGCGCACCTTCGGTCCGGACCTTGTCGGTAAGGACTTCACCGACTACTGGGTCATGTCGCGGGGCCGCTCATGGGTGCCGTGCTCGCGGTAGGAGCTGCATGGGTGCTGCGAGGCGCAGGCGGCGGTCGCTCCAGCTCGGCCGCGGCACAGGGCGCCATCCAGACCGAGGTCGAGCGCCCCGACAAGCAGTGACGCCGCGTCGCCGCGGTGTAACCGAAGAGCCGCAAGGCGGGGCTTGACTCTACGGAACCAAGGGGCTAGTGATCACGACGAGTAGCGCAGCGAGTCGGCCCGGACTTCGCTCGAGCCGGTCGGTGACGAGCGCCTTGCGGCCGTCATTGAGAACTAGGGTGTCCCCGGGCTTGAGATCCGGCGTTGGACGCCTGAGGATGCCGAGATCGTCGCCTGACGTACTGTGGATGCGATATGCGTGCAAGCGACGATCTTATTCGTGGAGGAAGGAGCCGGCAACCCTCTCGCTCGCCGTCCAGGCACGCACCTGCGGAGCCAGAGCCGAGCAACACAGGTCGCGATGGCGCAAGAAGAGGAAGGAGCTCTCTGCACCCACTCTCCGCTCCTGGATGTGAGCCCTAGTGACCGAACGAGTCGTGCTCCGTGGGGCGCCCTCCTCGAGGGGTCATCGTCGTGCTGGGCGGCGAAGGGACGGAGGTCGGAGCTCGGTCAGCTCGACCCGGAACACGCGGGGCGGGTGATCAGGGAGCGAGGAGGACGAGCAGGACGGACACGGCTCCCACCGCGATCCCGACCGCGGCGAGAGCCAGCAGGAAAGCCTCTCCGGTGCGCGGTTGCCGGCCCTCGCGCAGCGCTGCCTGCAGCTCACGGTAGTGCACGATCCCGTACACCATGGCCGCCAGCCCTGACCCTGCCAGCGCGGTTCCCAGAACGACATACGGCCAGTTCGTGCCGCCGACGACCTCGGGCAGGACACGCCCGATTGCGAATCCCGCCGCAATCGCGGCCAACCCAGTACGCCACCACGCGAGATAGGTGCGCTCGTGTGCGAGCTCCGTCCGATGGACTTCGCCGCTCGCCACCTCAGGGGACCGAGCTAGGCGTGTCCGCGAGCCAGCTCTGAAGGGTGCTCGCTGCCCCCGCGTCTCCGCGCTCTGCCCGTGAAGCGTGGTCTTGCATCCTCACGCGACGCTACCGGCTTTCGGACGATCTGGAGTGGAGCGGGATTACCCGGGGCTCTTGGCTTGGCGGCACCGTCTCGTGAACCAGAACGAGGTCACCGCTAGGCGACCGCGGATATCGACGACCTCAGCACATTTGACCCGGCGTTGCCTGGCGCTCCCGGCTCCTCAGATCTGCGCCACACGGTTTGGAGGTCGTTGCTCGTCCTGATGTCGGGCGACGAGCGAACCCGGCCTCTCTTGCCGTTCGAGGGGGTGGGTAAGTCAGCTATCGGACACGGATACGCAACGCCGGAGTCGCGTCGAATCCTGGTCGAGAAGCGTTCCCAGGACACCGTGTATTTCCCACGGGGCTAGAACTCGACGCGCTTCAGGTGTAACCTCCCGCGCCCGTGGCAGCACACCTCATCATCGATAGGCCGCACCACGGCCCGAGGCTCCTTCAGTCGTGCGAAACGCGTGAGGAAGCAGAGGCGGCGCGGGACGCGTTCATCTCACAACACCGGGAGCTCGAGCGAGCGACCTACATTGTCGTCACGGGCCGGTCGCATGCGACGAGCCGGAACGTCGGCGGCTATGCGAACCTCGGCGCCTGAGGGCGTCGTCGACACGTCGCACTCACGGCCTCGCGAGCAGCTACGAGCTGGCGATGCTGTTGATCTCGATCGCGATGAAGAACACGAGGATGACCCCGCTGATGATCCACGAGTTCGCGCTCATCCAGTCGCGCACCTTCGGTAGGAAGACCTCCGCCCGCTTGCCTAGCAGCAGGACGAGCAGCACCGGCAGCGCCGCGACGAAAGAAGTGGCGAAGATGAACGAAAGGGAGTACCACCAGCAAGCTGATAGGTTCGTTCGGTGAAGTACTTGTCTTTCGTCGGCGTCGTGCTCGTCGCGTCGGTTCTGGCGACCGGGTGCGGTGGCTCGAGCGACAGCGACTCGACGTCCGCGACGGCCGATTGGGCCGACGGCGTATGCTCTGCGATCACGACTTGGACGGACTCGATCAAGTCCGCCGGCGACTCGCTCAAGAGCGGAGGGATCTCGGAGGACTCGCTGAAGAGTGCGGCCGACGATCTGACCTCAGCGACCGAGACGTTGGAATCCGATCTCGAGGACCTCGGCAAACCGGACACCGAAGCCGGCCAGCAGGCGCAGGACTCACTCGATCAGCTCTCGAGTGATCTGAAGACGAATACGGATTCGATCACGACGGCGGTGGACGACGCGTCGGGCGTCAGCGGCGCCGTTAGTGCCGCCACAACGGTCAGCACCACGCTCGCGACAATGGGTGAGCAGGTCTCATCGACCGTCAACAGCCTGGAGCAGCTCGATGCGAGCGGCGAACTCAAGACCGCGTTTGAGCAGTCGAGTACCTGCCAGCAGCTCTCGACCTCGACCTAGCCGACGGCTTCGCTTGACCCGGCGAAAAGAGATCAGCCGTCGGCCAGGCTGAGCGGCCCGCCCTTGTAAGTGCAGGGCATTTACCTATGCTTGACCTGGAACGACCCAGACTATGACAGCGGAGGCCAGCCCACCTATCCGCGTCGCCGCGTGGTATCCCGCGATCTGATGGAGGGGCCGATGGCAATCGCAAACGAGACCGAGCAGGACAACAACGACGCGATGGCGGATGACGAGGATGAGGAACGGATGCCAGTCGCGCAGCACCTCACGGAGGCCGAGCGAGTCGCGCAAGGGCGGGCGATTCGCGGGGACGTTCCTCGCGAGAGCCACTCCGCGCTCGAAGCCCGCTCGAAACGAGATCCGGTAGGCCTACTCGACGGGCAGGCCGCCTCCCGCGTGCCGGAACTCGTGCCCATCCGCTATGGCCGGATGCTGGTGTCCGCGTTCACGTTCTATCGCGGCGCGGCGGCGATCATGGCCGCGGACCTCGCGCCTTCGCCGCGCACCGGCCTGAAGGCTCAACTCTGTGGCGACGCCCATCTCTCCAACTTCGGCGGCTTCGCCTCACCCGAGCGCGAGCTCTTGTTCGACCTCAACGACTTCGACGAGACGCTCCCGGGGCCGTTCGAGTGGGACGTGAAGCGTCTCGCGGCGAGCTTCGAGATCGCTGGGCGCGACCGCAACTTCTCGGGCCGCGAGCGACGCAGGGCGGTCCTCAGCGTCGTGTGCTCCTATCGCACGGCGATGCGCAGCTTCGCGTCGATGAACCAGCTCGACCTCTGGTACGCGCGCCTCGATGCCGAGAAGGTCGCGGCGCAGATCAGGGCGCACGTGGACAAGAAGGAAGCGAAAGCAGCCCAGCGCTCGATCGCGAAGGCACGGTCGAAGGACAGCATGAAGGCGTTTGGCAAGCTGACGCAAGCCGTCGACGGCACGCGAGAGATCATTTCCGACCCGCCGCTGATCGTCCCCGTCCGAGAGCTCCCCGCCCCCTCCGACGGGCGTGATGTCGAGGAGGACATCCGCGGGCACTTGCGCGTCTACGGCCGCTCGTTGCAGTACGACCGCCGCGTCCTGCTCGACAAGTTCCGCTACGCGGACATGGCGCACAAGGTCGTGGGTGTCGGCAGTGTCGGCAGCCGCGCCTGGATCGTGCTCTTGCTCGGCAAGGACGACAGCGATCCGGTCTTCCTGCAGGTGAAGGAGGCGCAGGCCTCCGTGCTCGAGCCGCACCTTGGCCGGAGCGACTTTCGCAACTCCGGACGGCGGGTCGTAGAGGGCCAGCGGTTGATGCAGGCAGCGAGCGACATCTTCCTGGGCTGGGTTCGCGCCCCGGAGACGCAGGATCACCCTCAACGGGACTACTACGTCCGTCAGTTGTGGGACTGGAAGATTTCGGCCGATCTCGAGGCGATCCTGCCGGACGGTCTCGAGCTCTACGCGCAGGCTTGCGGCTGGACGCTCGCGCGGGCACACGCACGCTCCGGCGACCGCGTCGCGATCGCGTCATACCTCGGCAAGAGCGACGTTTTCGACCGTGCCATCGCTGACTTCGCGATTGCATACGCGGATCTGAACGAGAGCGACTACGCCGCGCTCGTCAGTGCCGTCAAGTCCGGACGGCTCGAAGCGACAACAGGCGTCTAGCCGCAGAGTTGTCGTCGTGGGAGATCGCTGGGGCAAGCGGTATCGAGGCGTCCAGCAATGGCGTGTGCGCGAGCACCCTGCTTATCCCCGAAGCTGTCGGGTACGCGACGGACTGCTGATCCGGAAGCACCGATTCTGGAGAGGACCGACCATCTAACCACCGTCCTATACTCGACCCGTCGAACAGAGGAGCTCGCGATGCCGCTTGGAGGCCGCCATGACGACGGCGGGACGAAGTACCAGATGCGCGAGAAGATGTTCGCGATCGGTGACGACTACTGGATCGAGACCGACGGCGGCGAGCGCGCCTTCAAGGTGAACGGGAAGGCGTTGCGGATCCGCGACACCTTCGTGGTCGAGACCCCCGCTGGCGAAGAGCTGTTCACGATTCAGAAGAAGATGCTCAGCGTGCGCGACAAGATGGAGATCGAGCGCGGCGGGAAGACCGTGGCCACGGTCAAGAAGGCGCTCATCGGCTTCCGCGACCGCTTCTTGATCGAGGTCGAGGACGGTGAGGAGATGCAGGCGAAGGGCAACATCGTCGACCACGAGTACAAGATCGAGCGTGGCGGCGACAAGGTGGCGGAAGTGTCGAAGAAGTGGTTCCGTGTACGCGACACCTACGGCATTGAGATCGCTCCTGATCAAAACGACGCGCTGATCCTCGCGGCCACGGTCTGCATCGATCAGCTGTCGCACGACGCCGGCTGACGGCTAAGTCGTCGCACGGCAAGTCGCACCGCGATAACTCCGGCTGGTTTACGACGCCGCGGTGCTGGAGGCGGTGCTTCGTGATGGAGGTCGCTTGGTCCGTGGGAGGGCCTGACGCTGGCTGCTACGCGGCGACCTTCCCAGGCTGCAGAATGACTTCGAGCAGGAGAACCACGACGCCGATAACGAGACCGGCGAGGATCGAGAGTCCGAGCAACCGTCCGCGCAGGCCGGCATACCAGGCCGCCAGTCCGGCCCAGAGGCTGAGCGAGAGTGCCTCCAGCCAGATGATCACCTGGACCGTGTCGGTGAGCGCGACATTTGCGAGATGGACGCCGAGCAGGACAGCCAGTGGCGGGACGGCGAGCAGCAGGAACCGCAACTCGAACCGCACCGTGGCGAGCCACTCTCGCATCGTTGGCCGTCGTCCGAGTGTCACCAGCTGCACGAGACTGCCCGAGAAAATGTGCGTCGTACAGATCGCGACAACCGGACCTACGATGACGAGCACGACGCCGAACACTGTTAAGGCAGCCCAGCCGTCGTAGGCGATGAGTACACAGACCAAGGCGACCGTCCCGGTGACGATACGGCCGATGACCGGAGGTCTCGAGGTCAAGTCGAACGAGTCGTGCCGCACTCGGCGAGCCTACTGTGCGCTTGCCTGCGCCCCCTGGGCGCATTTTCGTATCGTGCGTCTCGCCCGCGCACAATCGCTCACCCGCGCTGACGATCGGTTACAGCGAGTCGCGCGAGTATGTACGCAAGCACAAGCCGAGGGCGTCGTGTCGACCGTTGTGCGACGTCCTGCGCGCGCCTACACGGGGCACCTGCAACCCGAGAAGGAGTTGTGAGTGGCGTGGCCCGGCGTGCGAGATCGCTGTGGCACCGGTCGGTGGAACGGTTGCGACCGCGCTGTTCACGCTGCCATCCGCACGAATGCGGCGCCGCGCGTCGCGAGACTACAACGCTGGGCTGCCGTCGTCGAAAGCTGCAGATCCAGACGGAGCCGGGTATAGGGTCTCCCAATGGGGCCCGTCGGCACGAACCGCGTCGAGCTCGCCCTTCCGATCCGCACAGTGCTCGTCGTCGCGGCCGCGATCGCTGTAGGTGTGGCGTTTGCAGCGATCGGCGACACGTTCCTGATCGTCTTCGTCGGCATCTTCCTCGCGCTCGTCTTCGAGTACCCGGTCCGCTTCGTGATGGCGAAGACCCACATGTCGCGTGGACTCGCAGCGACCGTCACCGTCATCGGCAGCGCGCTTGCGGTCACGCTGCTCATGCTCCTGCTGCTCGTGCCTCTGGTCGGAAGCGTCCGCGACTTCCTCCAGGACCTCCCGGCGATCGTGCAGCAGCTTCGCGACTCCGACGAGCTCTCCTCACTCGGCGACTCGGGCGTCGCGGGGAATGTGCAAGACGGAGCGCAGGAGGTCTCGGTCTCGATTCCGAACGCGATCTCGGGCGTGCTCGGCATTGCAGGCTCGTTCTTCGGACTCTTCCTCGCCGCTTTCACGATCATCTTCATCTGCCTGTTCCTGCTCAGCGACATCGTGAATCTCAAGCGAGCGCTCGCAAGCGTGCTCATGCCCGGCGAGGAGGAGCGCTGGCTCGGCGTCTGGGACAAGGTCACCACCTCGATCTCGCGCTGGGCGATCGGGGTCGTCGTGATTTCCGTCATCGCGGGCACGACCCAGGGCGTCACCGCGTGGCTCCTCGGGTCGAGCTATGCGATCGCCCTGGGCGTCATCGCCGGCCTGCTGGACATGATCCCGAACCTCGGAGCGACGATCGCCGGGTTCGTCCTCGTCCCGACGTTGTGGGCGGAGGAGGGCCTCACGGCGGCTCTAATCATGCTCGCCGTCGTCCTCGTCTACCAGCAGGTCGAGAACAACATCCTTACGCCGAAGATCCAGGGCAAGGCGGTGAACCTCTCCGGGTTCTTCATCATCGTCGCCGTGACGCTGTTCGGCGCCCTGCTCGGCGTCCTCGGCGCGCTCACGGCGGTCCCGCTCGCGGCGACCATCCAGATCTTCGTGCAGGAGCTGACGAAGGCGCGTCGCGCGCAGGTCGCGGAGGCGAAGGCCGCGCCTGCGGTCGACACCGCTGTCAAACCGACAGGCTAATCGGGGCCGTCGTGATCCAGACCAGTTTCCCTGGAAAGACAGCACAGCCGACTCCGACCGCGCGTCTGCGGCGCGGCACCGCAGATGATCGATACGGGGATCGCCCACCTCGGTTTCCGCTGCATCGGTCGCGCACGGTAGCCCCATTTCCCGGCGCCGCCACCTCACTGCGTTCGGGGTGACATACCCGCACGCTGGCGCAGCCAAGATCGAGGTTTCGACGCCCTCCTTCGCCGCTGCCGCTCGCCCCCTACCTTCGGCGGGTCGCTGACCGCGGCTGCGACTTCAGGGGCCTCGCCGTGACGAAGACCTGTCCGCGTCTGACGGCGAGGAGGGGCGGCGCGGGTACTACGGCCCACGCCGCCTCCGCTAGCTAGGACGTGACGGCGTCCGAGACCTCATCCTCGGACTTCGCTATGGCCTTCTGGAGCTCGTCGTAGTCGCCCGCGTCGATCGCCTTGTTGATCCGTTTGTCGGACTTGACGAGCGCGGCCTCGACCTTGTCGGCCCAGCGGTCGTCGACGACGGCCACGACCGCGGACGATCCCGGGGGCAGGTAGTCCTCGAGCTCGGCGCCGAGCTCCTTCTCCTCGTGCTTCTTGGTGAGCTTGCCGACGACGGCGCCGATCCCCGCCCCGATGGCGGTCGCGGCCAACAGCGGCGGCGCGAACAACCCGACCACCAACCCGGCAGTCCCGCCGAGAACTGCGCCACCTCCAACTCTCCCGTCGCCGTGCTCGTCTACATCGACCTTGCCACTCGCGTCGCGATTCATCACGACGGCCCCGACGACCTGGTACTCGCCGGCCTTCTGTCCTGCCTTCATCGCCTTGTAGTCCTCGGCAGCCGTCGTGCTATCCGAGTACGTGCCTACTACGAGAGCGAGATTGTCGCCTTCCATCACTCCTCCTTCTCCGGTTTGCGCCAACGCCCGCTCGAGCGGGCGTGGGTGAAGGGTTCCACCCGACGATTCTTTCGTCGTTGCGTCGAGTATTTCACACCGGGTCTCGAGGTCCTGATTAGCCCATTCCTTGAACCCGCTGCCAGCGCGCCGTCACTGCGTGGGATCGCGACGCGTTTCTGGGTGGGGATGACATACTCGTCCTCCCGGATCGCGACGAGACCCGCAGCACGTCCATCGCGCCGACTCATGATCACGATCCCGCCAAGAGAGATCCACATGTACGCGTCTCGTGATGCCATGACCAGTCCATGAGCGAGATTGCCGCATCTGCCGTGGTTCCCTTCCACGATCCGTCCCGTCGAAGCCGTCTGGTCAAGGTCGGCGCCTGGCTGGTGGGCATCGTGCTCGTTGTAATCGTCCTGAACCTGCTCGGCATCGACGTCGTCGGTTGGCTCGAGGACCTCTGGGACGAGATCAAGGACGTACCGCCCGGCTACATGGTCGCGGGAGTGGCCCTTCAGACGGGCGCGACGTTCTTCGCCGGTCTCTCCTACTACGGCATTCTGCGCGCAGCGTATCCGGGCGACGTCGAGCTCTGGCCGATCGTGACCGCCTACGCCGTTGGCGTCGCGATGAACAATTTCCTGCCCGCGAACATCGGCACGTTCGCGACGCTCGTCATGTTCACGGCCATCATTCCGGCTTGCACGTTTCCCGGCGCGATCGCCGCCTATCTCGTGCAGAAGATCTTCTTCACGATCGCCGGCACGTTCGTCTATGTCTACCTCTTCCTTTCCGTGCCCGGCTCGTTCGACGAGAGCCTTGGCAATATCTCCGAGGACCCTCTGAGGGCGGTCTTGATCGTGGCCGGCGCTGCTGTCCTGATCGTGATCCTCGCTCGCGCCTTCTGGAAGCAACTGAAGAAGCTCTGGGCAAAGGCGAAGCAGGGAGGCGTGATCCTGTCGCGTCCGAAGGAGTACCTGACGCACGCGTTTCTCCCGTCGTTTCTGTCATGGCTGTGCAAGCTCGGCGTGATCGCGGTCTTCCTGGCCGCCTTCACGATCCCGGTCACGTTCGAGTCGGTCATGTGGGTGACCGGATCGGGCTCGCTCGCCAACGTCGTGTCGGTCACACCCGGTGCCGTCGGCATCACCCAGGCGACGAACGCGCTCGCACTCGACGCCTGCTGCGACGTCGCCAGGGACACCGCGGTCGACTACTCGACGGCGCAGCAGCTGATCACGACCGCCTGGAACGTCCTCCTCGCGCTCGTCCTGGTCGTTTCGGTCTTCGGGTGGCGGGGTGGCAAGCAGCTCGTCACGCAGTCGTACACGGGCGCGAAGGTCAAGGTGGCCGAGCAGAAGGAGGAGCACGCCGAGAAGAAGGCTGCGAAGCGAGAGGAGCGCGACGCTTCGGCACGAGGCCGCTTCCATCGTGGCCACGACGCTGACGCGGACGAAGCGTCTTCAAACGCCCCCCGAGGAGGAGAACCCGATGCCTAGCGACACCGCGCAGACGTACGGCCACTCCACTTCCTGGCAGCCCGAGCGTCCACGCTTGAAGGTGTTCCCGCTTCTCGTGTCGTGGTTCGCGACGGGCGTCGCGTTGATGGTGGCCGCGTGGGTCCTACCCGGCGTCGACATCGAGAGCTTCTGGGCTGCGCTTGGCATCGCGGCGATCGTGGCGGTGCTGAACGCCGTCATCCCGCCGGTGCTCGCAGCCCTGCGGTTGCCGCTCACGCTCGTGCTCGGCTTCCTCCTCGTCTTGATCGCGGACGCGCTCATCCTCCAAGTCGCCGCCAGGCTGGACGTGACCGACGGTGTGTTCACCGTCGACAACTTCGGCTGGGCCCTCCTTGCCGCGTTCGTTGTCGCTGCGGTGAGCGTCGTGCTCGCAGTTCTCCTCGGCTCGGACGACATGGGGTCGATCCGCATCGCGCAAAGGATCGCGAAGCGACAGGGCATCATCGCGAGCACGGACGTCCCGGGGATCGTGTACCTCGAGATCGATGGTCTCGCCCTCCCCGTGCTACGACGGGCGATGCGCGACGGCAATGCCCCGAACATGGCGCGCTGGGCGCGCGAGACCCACCGTCTCGTCGAGTGGGAGACCGATCTCTCCTCGCAGACCGGCGCCAGCCAGGCGGGCATCCTCCTGGGATCGAACGAGGACATCTCCGCCTTTCGCTGGGTGGAGAAGGAGACGGCCACGACGATGACGTGCTCCGCCCCGCCCGACTGCGCGGAGCTCGAGCGCCGGCTCGGGACGGGCATCGGCCTCCTCGTCGACGGTGGCGCCAGCCGCGGGAACCTGCTCTCCGGTGAGGCGGACAACGTGATCCTCACCGTGAGCCGGATGGACGCGGAGACGAAGTCGAATCCCGGCTACCGCGCGTTCTTCGCAAATGGAGACAACGCGACGCGCACGCTCGTCCTCTTCGGCTGGGAGGTCATCCTCGAGTGGACGGCAGCGCTTCGCGCGATCCGCCGGGACGTGCAGCCGCGCGGCCATCGCGGTGGCATCTACCCGCTCATACGGGGAGGGCTGTGCGTGGTCGTGCGCGACCTGATCGTGTCGGGCGTGCTCACCGACATCATGCGCGGGCGCCCTGCCTTGTACGCGACCTTCTCGAGCTACGACGAGGTCGCGCACCACTCGGGCCTCGAGCGTGCCGACACGCTCGAGGCGCTGCGCAAGCTTGACGACCATTTCGGCCACATCGAGCGCGCCTGCCACTACGCCCCGCGGCCGTACGAGATCGTGGTCCTCTCCGACCACGGGCAGACCCAGGGTGCGACCTTCAAGCAGCGAAACGGCTACGGCCTCGACGAGCTCGTCGAGCGCTCGCTCGCTCGCGGTGACGTCACCGGGATCGAGGGTGGAGATGAGCAGCACTCCATGGTCGGGCTGGCCCTCACCGAGGCGACCGGCACGACGTCGGACAAGAAGCGTCCCAAGAACGACGTCTCCGACCGCGACGTCGTCGTGATGGGCTCGGGCAACCTCGGGCTCGTCTACCTCATGGAGGAGCGCCGTCGACTCACGATGGAAGAGATCGACGAGCGGCACCCGGAGCTCCTACCGGCTCTCCGGGCACACCCCCACGTCGGCTGGCTGCTCGTCCGCTCCTCCGAGCACGGAGCCGTCGCGCTCGGTGCGAACGGAACCCGCTATCTCGCGCAAGGTCGGGTCGAGGGGGAGGACCCGCTCGCACACTTCTCGCCGCATGCGCCGCAGCACCTGCTGCGCACCGACGGCTTCGAGCACGTGGGCGACATCATGGTCGGGAGCTTCTACGACCACGAACTCGACGAGGGCTGCGCATTCGAGGAGCTGATCTCCTTCCACGGAGGCTTGGGAGGCCCCCAGACGCGCCCGTTCATCCTCCACCCGGAGCAGCTCGAGGTACCGCCGGGGCCGATCCTCGGCGCCGCGAGCGTGCACGGTATCCTCGCGGGCTGGCGGCGTCAGCTCCAGGGAGGGGGCAACGCGGCGAACCCGGAAAATGACGACGGCACGCCAGTAACCGGCACCGTCGAGCAACCGGTCGGGCATACGACCTAGCGCGCCAGGCAGGCAGCCGACGACCGGCGCGTACTTCTCGGCTTTTCTGCTGCTCTGCACCCGTCGGAACCGAGGGCAGCGGCCGGACAGAGGACGCAAGACGCGCAATGCGTGCGTGTCCACGGCCCGCGGGCGATCCTCCCTCGATTGGTCGATCGCTCGTGCGCTTGGTCGGGCTCGTGCTCGCGATCATTCCCATGTTTGCCGGCTTCATTCCGGTGCTGTGCACCGAGCGACGTCGCGGCTTCCGGACTTCTCGCGGGAACCGTCCTCTTCTACAACACACGCGCCAAGCCCTGGCTTCCAGACGCCTTCTAACTCGGCGGTCGTTGCTCCCGCAGCACCATGTTTCGCACGACCTCGATGCCTGCGACGACGAGGACGACCAGCAGGAGCGTCGACAGCCAGCCTCGCGAGATCTGCGGAGCGACGAGGACGAGTGCAAGGAGGGCAACCGCTGCGATGCCGTAGGTCGTCCCGCGCTTCTCGAGAGCCGGGGCGGCGGCGCCGCGTGCTTGCGCGGCGCGAGCGGTTTCGCCGACGAACCAGACTCCGAGAAGCGTGATGACGCCGAGGATGATCCA
>DASVFB010000039.1:0-14213 GCA_036380275.1 Gaiellaceae bacterium
CTCGGTCGTGATCATCTGGCCCTTTCCGCGGCTGCCCGCCCGGCCCTCCGGCCGAACACGCAACACTCGAGGAGGCTGTTTCCCATCATCCGGTTGCGCCCGTGCGTGCCGCCGGCGATCTCGCCGCAAGCGTACAGGCCCTCCACCGTCGTCTCGGCCTGCTCGTCGATCACGAGCCCGCCGTTCTGGTAGTGCAGCACGGGGTACGTGAAGATCGGCTCGTGCAACGGATCGATGCCACCGCTGCGGTACCGCCGGAGCATGTACGGCAGCGAGATCTCCGCGTCGTGCTCGGGGACGCGGGTCGTGTCCAGGTACACCGCGGGCCGTCCGTCGGGCGTCTCCACGCCCTTTCCCTTCGCCACCTCGTCGAAGATCGCCTGCGAAACCGTGTCACGAGGCCCGAGAGAGTCCGTGAACTCCTCGCCGTCGGCATTGACGAGCACGGCACCGTATGCGCGCGTCGTCTCCGGAATCGAGTAGCCCTGCATGTTGGCCGGCCACGCGCCGCCGTTCGGGTGGTACTGGAGCGCGTCGAGGTCACGCGCCTCGGCGCCGATGCCGATCGCGAGCTGCGTCACCTCGCCGGTTGCGCCTGGATGGTTCGTGGAAAGCTCGCCGCGCTCCCGCGCTTCCTTGAAGCAGCGTCCGCCGGCTGCGAGGACGACGGTGCCGGCGTCGATGACGTGCTCGCCGCACACAGCGCGCCACCCGTTCTCGCGCGGCTCGAGTGCGCTCAGGGGGCTCTTGGTCAGTGCCGTTCCGGAGCCCGCCTCGAACGTCTCGCGCAACGACTTGGTGATCGCATGCCCCGTCCGGTCGCCCACCTGAAGCAATCGCTTGCGTGACGCGCCGCCACAGCGCGCGAGCCGATAGCCCCCGTTCTCGTGCGTGAAGCTGACACCGAGTTCCTCGAGCCAGTGGATCGCCGACGGCGCCTCCGACGTGAGCACGGTGACGAGCCGGCGATCGGCGGTCTCGTGACTCGACGTCCACACGTCCTCGGCGTGCTGCTCGGGTGAGTCGTCCTCGCCGAACGACGCCTGGATGCCGCCCTGCGCCTTCGCCGAGTTACACGACTGCAGGGATCCCTTCGCCGCGAGCGCCACGCGGGCGCCGGAACGCTCAGCCGACACAGCGGCGGCAAGACCGGACGCGCCGCTTCCGATCACAAGCACGTCGACTGACATGGGCGCGGCCACGACCCCAGGATCCTACCAAGATGAGCTAATTCGATGTATTTACAATGCTTATTCTCATCAATACACGGACTCGAGCAGCTCGAGGACGTCCGCCGGCGACGCGGGACGTGGATTGACGAGCGCTCCAGGCCGCCTCGCGATCGCGCCCGCGAGCTCGGGCAAATCGTCTCGCGGGACGCCGAGCGCGCGTAGCGTCGTGAAGCCCCCGACACGCGCGAGCTCCTCGGCACGCTCGGCGGCACGGCCGCCGAGCAGCGCCTCCGGGACGAACTCGGCGTTGAACCGAAGCCCCGCCGGAAGGCAGATCGCATTGAGCGCGCCGTGAGGAAGCCCGTAACGGCCCCCGATCCCCTGCGCCATCGCGTGCGCGAGCGCGAGTCCCGACCGTCCGAGCGCCTCGCCCGCCTTCGCGGCGCCGCGTAGCAGCGCCTCGCGAGAGTCGCGCGCGCCGAGATCGGCGAGCACGCGCGGCAGCGAGTCCGAGATCTCGTCGGCGCCCTCGAGCGCAAGCGGGTCGGCCGTTGGATCGCGACCCTTGACGTAGAGCGCCTCGCAGCAGTGCGCGAGCGCGTTCATCGCCGTGCCGCACGTCACGTCCGTCGGCATGCCGAGCGTGAGGTCGACGTCGTAGACGATCGCCTCGTTGTGCGCACCGCCTCCGCCGCCGCGCATGCGCCGCTGCGCGTCGCGCACGCCGAAGTACGTCGGCCATTCGGAGCCGGAGTACGTCGTCGGCGCCGAGACCAGCGGCAGTCCCGTCTCGGCCGAGACGCGCTTCGCCGTGTCGATTGTCGAGCCGCCGCCGATCGCGAGCAGCACCTCGGCGTCGCCGACGTCGATCGCCGCATCCGTCGGCAGCTCACTCCAGCGGCCCGCGACGCGGATGGGAGCGTCCCAACGCTCCGTCGCGAGCAGAAACGCGCGTCTGCCCCCGAGGACGTTCTCGAGCTCGCCAAGACCCCAGCGAACGATCACGCGAGCCGTTCGCGCGCGAGATCGAGAAACGCCTGCGCCGCGCGCGTGAGCGTGCGGCCGGCCGCGCGTGCGAGGAAGATGTCGCGCGACGGCTCGAGACCCTTGACGTGCGCCTCGGTCAGCGTGCCGGCGGCGAGCGCCGCCTCGATCGCCGACCGCGAGATGAACGTCACGCCGACGCCCGCCTCGACCGCCGCGCGCACGGACTCCTGCAGCCCGAGCTCGAGTCGCGCGTCGAAATCGCGTGGTCGCACTCCGACTGCGCGCAGCTCGTCCTCGATCGCCTCACGAACGCCGGCGCCCTCCTGCATGAGGATGAGCGTCTCCTCGCGCAGGTCATCGAGCGAGATCGTCTTGCCTGCGAAGCGATGACCGGGCGGGCACGCGAGCACGACCTGGTCGCGGAACAGCGGCTCGAACACGACCGATCGGTGGCGGCGCGCGAAGCCGACGACGCCAAGCTCCACCGCTCGGTCGGCGACGAGCTCGATGATGCGATGCGTATCGGCGACGGTGAGCGCGACGCTCAGGTCCGGGTACGTCCCCGCGAGCTCGCCGAGCAGGATTGGCACGACCGAGCCCCCGGGTCCCGTCGACGCGCCGAGCTCGAAGCGGCCGGACATGCGCTCGCCCTCCGTGAGCTCGTCGAGCAGCAGCTCTTCAGCCGCAAGTACGCGCTGGGCGTTCCGGTAGAGCCGCTGCCCGGCCTCGGTTGGCTCGACGCGGCGGCCCGATCGGTCGACGAGCTGGACGCCGAGGCGCTTCTCGAGCGCCCGGATCTGCAGGCTGACTGCGGGCTGCGTGACACCGAGCCTCTCGGCTGCTTGTGAAAAGCTCTTCTTCTCGATCACCGCGCAGAACGCAGCCAGCTGACGCGTATCCATAAGGATTCATTATGCAGGACCATCCCTCCGAGTCATTCGTCGCGCGCTTCGAGTCGCTCGCCGGCACGTCGACGAAGCGGCGTGTGGACCTCGAGCTGCGCTTCCTCGACGTCATCTTCGCGCTCTTCTTCGGGCTGCTCGCGCTGCCGTTCGCGCTCGTAATCGCAGCTGTCGTCGCCGTTTCGAGCGGCTTCCCGGTCCTCTACCGCGGCGAGCGCGTCGGCCGCGGCGGGCGCATCTTCGCGATCTACAAGTTCCGGACCCTCAGCCGCGACGCCGAGACGCGCCTCGGCCCCTACCTCGGCAAGGAGCTCGTCCGCCGCACCGAGCTCGAGTACACGCGCGTCGGCCGCGGCCTCAAGACCACACAGCTGGACGAGTTGCCGCAGCTGTGGAACGTCCTACGTGGCCACATGTCGTTCGTCGGCCCGCGTCCGATCCGCCCGCGCTTCTTCGAGCGGCTCGCCGCCGACCTACCCGCGTACTGGCAGCGGCTCGTCGTGCGACCGGGGCTCACCGGCTTCGCGCAGGTGCGTCACGGCTACGAGGCGTCGATGGCGGAAAAGCTCGCGCACGACCTGGAGTGGATCGCGGACCGCTCGGTGCGCCTTTACCTGCGGACGCTGTTCGCGACCGCCTGGCGCGTAATTCGCCAGACGCTACACATCTAATCGCGAGTCCTCGAGGTCGAGGTCGCGCGTCACGCGCTGCATCACGTCGTCCGCAATTCGACCTTCGTTGCGTAGGGCAACGACCGCGGCTCGTTCGGCCTCGAGCAGCTCGCGCCGCACGCGTTGGTATGCGAGCGACTGCTCCTCGATCGTACCGTCGTCGCCGTCGTCGAACCGCGCGCCGAAGCGATTCCGGCGGAACGTGTACAGGCCACGCAGCCGTTCGGCGGTGTCCGCGCGCACGGTCTCTTCCTCGACGAGCTCGTCGAGCCGCGCCATCGCAGCGTCGGCGGCGTGGATCCGCGCCTTGGCGTCCTCCTTTGCGTCGAGGCCGTCGTCCTCCAGGCCGAGCAAGCGGATGACCACGGGAAGCGAGCCCCCCTGCAGAACGAGCGTTGCGAGCACGACGCAGAAGGCAAGGAAGATGATCAGGCCCCGGTTGGCGAAGGGTTCTCCGGCGTCCGTCGTCAGAGGGATCGCGAGAGCAGCCGCGAGCGTCACGGCACCGCGCATTCCCGTCCAGCCGATGAACGCCGGCCACTGCCACGGTGGATACGGGTCTCGTTCACGGATGCTCCGGAACAGCATCCGGGGCAGGTACGTCAACGGAAAGATCCACGCAAGCCGCGTTGCGATCACCACTCCGGACACGGCCGCCGCATAAGCCACGAGCTGCGCGGACGAATGGCCGGACAGGCCGTCGAGAATCGGCTGTAGCTGCAGGCCTACGAGCCCGAAGAGGAGCGCGTTGAGCAGGAAGTTGAAGATCGCCCAGAAGCCGGCTCCCGTCAGGCGTGTCTCGACGCTCGTCAACTCGGGCGTGTACCAGCCGAGGTAGACACCCGCGGTGACCACGGCGAGCACTCCCGATGCGCCGGCCGCCGTCGCGGGCAGAAACGCGAAGTAACCGGTGAGGAACGCGAGCGTCACCTCGAGCGGCGGGTTGTCGATCCGTCGCCGCAAACGGCGGATCACGTAGCCGACGACCAATCCGAAGCCGATGCCGCCGACGACGTTCCAGACGAGGCTTCCGGCCGCCTCCGCGAGCGAGAAGGAGCCGGTCACTACCGCGATGACCGCGAACTTGAAGAGCACGAGCGCCGGTCCGTCGTTGACGAGGCTCTCGCCCTCGATGATCGCGACCGGTCGCCGGGGGACGCCGTAGCTTCGCGCGATCGACGTCGCGGCGATTGGATCGGTCGGCGAGACGACGGCGCCCAGGACGAAGGCTGCCGGCCAAGCGAGCCCGATCACCTCGTGGGCGACCGCCCCGACGGAGAGCATCGTCGCAACAACCAGACCCACCGCTAGCAGCGAAATAGGCCGGAGGTTGCGGCGCAGCTCCCTCAGGCCGGTGCGGTACGCGGACGAATAGAGCAGCGGCGGCAGGATCCCGACGAGCACGATCTCCGGCGGCAGCGTGAGATCTGGAACGCCCGGCATGAAGCCGAGCAAGAGCCCTCCGAGGACGAGGAGGATCGGATACGGGATTCGCAAGGGGTCGGCGAGGAGCAGCAATGCGGCCGCGCAGACGAGCAGCAGCACCAGCTGCACGTCCTGCTGTGCGCCGAACTCGGCGATCATCTCAGTAAGGTAAACACGCATGTGCGGGATTTGCGGAATCGCGTCCGCCCGAGGCGCCGCGGATCCCGAGCGGCTCGCGGCGATGAGCGCGACGCTCGCGCACCGCGGCCCCGACTCGGACGGCGCGTTCGTCGACGGCCCGGTCGGGCTCGCCGCACGACGTCTCTCGATCATCGACCTCGACACCGGCGACCAGCCGATCGCAAACGAGGACGGAAGCATCGTCGTCGTGCAGAACGGCGAGATCTACAACTACGCCGAGTTGACGGACGAGCTCGCGCGCGCGGGCCACCGGTTCCGCACGCACGGCGACACCGAGGTGATCGTACACGCGTACGAGCAGTGGGGCCTGTCGTTCGCGGAGCGGCTGCGCGGCATGTTCGCGATCGCGATCTGGGACGGACGCGAACGCCGGCTCGTGCTCGCGCGCGACCGCTACGGGATCAAGCCGCTCTACTACCGCGTCGAGGACGGTCACCTCGAGTTCGCGTCGGAGCTGCGCGCGCTGCCGCGCGGCGACGTCGACCTCGCCGCGCTCGAAGGGTTCCTCGCGTTCAACTCCGTACCCGCGCCGTTCTCGATCTTCGAAGGCACGCGGAAGCTGCCACCTGGTCACGTCGTCGTGTGGAATGAGAGCGTCGAGCTGAGCCGCTTCTCGAGGCCGGCGCCGACGGCCGAGACACGAAACGAGGACGAGCCCGAGCTCGTCGAGGAGCTTCGCGGGCGCCTGCGCGACTCCGTGCGCGCACACCTCGTCAGCGACGTGCCCGTGGGCGTGCTCCTCTCGGGAGGCGTCGACTCCTGCATGCTCGCCGCGCTCGCCGCCGACGAGACGAGCGCGCCGCTGCGCACGTTCTCGATCGGTTTCGAGGAGCGTTCTTTCGACGAGCTTGCCGACGCTCGGCTCGTCGCGGAGCAGTATGGGACGACGCACCGCGAGCTCGTCCTGCGGCCGGATGCGGCGTTACTCCTGCCGGCGCTCGCCGACGCGTTCGACGAGCCGTTCGCCGACTCGTCCGCACTGCCTACGTACCTCGTCTCGCAGCTCGCGGCCGAGGACGTGAAGGTCGCGCTCTCGGGTGAGGGTGGCGACGAGCTGTTCGGCGGCTACTACACCTACGCAGCCGACCTTCTTGCGCAACGAATCGGCCGGCTCGCCGCTGTCGCGCGGCCGCTCGTGGAGCGGCTGCCCGCTTCGACGCGCCGGGCGAGCTTCGACTATCGGGCGAAGCGCTTTGTACGCGCGGCGCATCTGCCGCCCCTCGAACGGCATCACGGCTGGAAGGAGATCTTCTCCGCCGACGCACGCGCCGAACTAACCGGCCGCCGCACTTCGTTCGATCCAGTCGATCTGTTGCGCAAGCGCTTCGCCGAGACAGAGGGCGCGGAGCTGCTCGCGCGCCTGCAGGACGTCGACCTCGGCACGTACCTCGTCGACGACCTGCTCGTCAAGACGGACCGAGCGTCGATGGCGCACTCCCTCGAGGCTCGTGTGCCGTTCCTCGACTCAGTCGTGACCGGCATCGCGCTCGCGCTGCCGACGCGGCACAAGGTGCGCGGCCTGTCCAAGAAGCGCCTCCTGCGCAAGGCGGCGGAGCCGCTGCTGCCGGCGCGCATCGTCCGCGGCCGCAAGCGCGGTTTCTCGATCCCCGCCGCGGCCTGGCTGGCCGGGGAGCTCGAGCCCTTCGCGCGCGACACGCTGGCGGCGGACGTCCTGCGGCGCCAGGGCTTCTTCCGCCACGAGCCGGTGAAGCGCCTCCTCGACGAGCACGTAGCCGGGAAGCAGGACTGGAGCCGGCAGCTGTGGGGTCTCCTGGCCTTCACATTGTGGTACGAGCGCCACGTGGAGCACCCGCCGAGATCGCCGAGTGACAAGGTGTCACAAGGCATGCTCGCGTGAGGGTGTGGGTCGACATGACTGCGAGCGCGCACGTGCTCGTCTTTCGGCCGCTGATTCGGATCCTGCGGGACCGCGGCGACGAGGTCGAGATCACCGCGCGCGAGTACGCGCAGACGCTCCAGCTGCTCGAGCTCCACGGGCTGCACGCGGACGCCGTGATCGGGCACCACGGCGGGCGCTCGCGCACGGGTAAGGCACGCGCCATGGGCTCGCGCCTGCGCGCGCTGCGCAGCTGGGCCCGGCCGCGCGCATTCGACATTGCGCTCGCGCACGGATCGCACGAGTTGACGATGACCGCGCGCCGTCTCGGGATCCCGAGTTCGACAACGTTCGACTACGAGTGGGCGTGGCTCCAGCACCAGCTGGGCTGCCGCGCCGCGACGAAGGTCGTCGTGCCCGATGCGATTCCTACGGAGCGGCTCGCCAAGTACGGCGCGACCCCTCCCAAGCTCCTGCAGTACGAAGGACTGAAGGAGGAGTACTACCTCTCCGACTTCGAGCCGGACACTGCGGTTTTCGAACAATTCGCGCTCGAACCCGAGCGCGTGCTCGTCGTGCTGCGCCCGCCGCCGGACGTCTCGCTCTACCACCGCCATTCGAATCCCCTCTTCCCGCAGACGCTCGACTTCGTGGGCACGCGTGACGAGGTGCACGCGATCGTGCTGCCGCGAACGGAGGAGCAGCGCGAGTTCGTCAACGGCCTCAGTTTGCCGTCGGTGATCGTTCCCGAACAGGCGGTCGACGCGCAGAGCCTGATCGCCCTCGCCGACCTAGTCGTCTCGGCCGGCGGGACGATGAACCGCGAGGCTGCCGCGCTCGGCGTCCCCGTCTACACGACGTACGGCGGACGGCTCGGCGGCGTCGACGAGTCGCTGATCCGCGACGGCCGACTCGTGCCGCTCAGCGATCCGCGCGCCCTCCGACTC
The DNA here is from genome assembly GCA_036380275.1 of Gaiellaceae bacterium. Lineage (GTDB taxonomy): Bacteria > Actinomycetota > Thermoleophilia > Gaiellales > Gaiellaceae > DASVFB01. Next base: position 8,143 of record DASVFB010000039.1, read on the forward strand.
GAGAAGCGTGAGGCAGGCCCGCCGGCGCCTGTCAGCCGCGATCCGAGCGTCATGCTCGATCTACTCCTCAGCGCCCGCGCCTGACGAGAGGCGCAGGAGCCAGAGCGCGAACAGAGGGTCGACGAGGACGGTGCGGCCCTCGATCACCTCGACCTCGCCGGCGCTCTCGAGCCGCTTGAGCGCGCGGCTGACGGATGACTTGTCGGCGTCGAGCCGCGCGAGAACGTGCGTCCGCAACGTCGCGCCCTGACCTTCGACGATCGCGCGCAGGCTCTTCTGCTCGACCTGCGTGAAGCGTTGCCAGTGCGCCTCGAACTCCGGCCTGAGCTCGATCATCGTCGTCGACAACGCGTCTTCCCAATCCGCCAACGTTGCCGTCGCCTGAGGCTCGACGACGTCCCAGAGGCGATACGCAAGCAGCATCGCGCGCTGCGGATGACCGGCGGCCGTCTGCACGAGCGGGTTCACTGCCTCACCGGCCGACCGCCCAGTCTGCTTGAAGCGGTCGACGATGTACGCGGCAATGTCCGACGACGGCAAGCGTCCCAGCCGCACGGGCACCGCCTGGCCGTAGAGCGGACGCTCCTTCTCCTCGAAGAGCTGTTTCATCAACCCCTGCTCCGAACCCGCGAAGACGTAGGAGGCGACCTCGCCCTGGTGCTGGATGTGACTTCGCACGATCGCGTCGATACCGGGAAGCTTCGTGATGTCCTGGAACTCGTCGAAGACGACGAGCGCCCGGTAGCCCCCCTCCTGCTCCAGCTTCAGCGGCAGGTCGAGCAACGCGTGCAGCGCCGGCAGCGGATCCGTCCGCGGATCGATCTGCAGCCGCACGCCGATCCCGAGCGCGCTCAGCGAGAGCCCGAGACCGGTCCGCTGCAGGAACTCGTCGATCCGCGCGCGTAACCCTCCCTTTAGCTGGGCCGCGTACGCACGCTCGATCCGCACGGCGACGTCAGCCAGCGAGAGGACGCCGTAGAGGTCGACGAGCACGGTCGTCATCCCCTCCGAGCGCTCCGCCTCGCGCAGGACGCGGCGAAGCAGGCTCGTCTTGCCGTACTTGCGCGGCGCGTAAAGCCGGACGTAGTGGCCGCCGACGACCGCCTGCAGCAACGCAGCCGTCTCGTCGTCGCGGTCGATCACCTCGTCCGGCGGGATCGGGCGCGAGTAGACGAAGGGATTGACGTCGGTGATCGCCACGAGCGGTGCAGCGTAGCGAAGAGGTTGCTTAACGCGCAACCTCTCAGTGGCGTAAGCGGCAACCTCTACGAGGACGTGCTTGCAACCTGCCCACCGAGGACGGCGAGCACATCTCCGCCGAAGCGCTCGAGCTTCGTCGGGCCAACGCCGGGCACCGCGGCGAGCTCGCTCAGGCTCTGCGGCCGGCGGCCGGCGATCTCCGCCAGCGTCGAGTTGTGGAAGACCACGTATGCCGGGACCTCGTCGGCGCGCGCACGCTCGAGCCGCCAGGCCTTCAGCGCAGCGAAGAGGGGATCGTCCGGATCGGCCTCGCGCCGCGCGGGCGCCTTCCTCGGCTGGAGCCCGAGCTCGCGGAGGAAGCGCGACGGCGTGCGCGTCCACGTCACGAACAGATGCCGTTTCGCGCGGGTCAGGCCGACGTAGAAGAGGCGCCGCTCCTCTGCAATCGCCTCCGGCGACTTTGCGAGGCGCGTCGGCAGCTCCTTCTCCTCGGCGCGCGCGACGAATACCGCCTCGAACTCGAGCCCCTTCGCGCCGTGGAGCGTCAGCAGGTGGACGCCGCGGCGTGCCTCCCCTCTGTCGCCGAAGCGGCGCTCGAGCTCGGCGACGAAGCCTGGACCGTCGAGCTCGGCCAGTTCGTCGGCGAGCTTGACGAGCCGCCCGAGGTCCGTCTGCCGCACCATCTCGCGTTCACCGAGCTTGTCCGGCGGATCCTCGAGCCAGCCGCGCTCCTCGGCGAGCCTGCGCACGTCGGCGGGCGACGTGAGCCTGCGCAGCACGTAGCGCGCGCTCTCGCGGCCGAGGAACGAAGCACCCTGGGCGGGGATCCCCGCTTCGTGCAACGCCTCCTCGAAGTCGACGAGCCGGGCGTTCGTGCGGCAGAGGATCGCGACGTCGTCGTACGGGACGTTTAGCGCGCGAATCCGTTCGACGGCGAAGTCGGCCTCGTCCTCGCAGGCGTTCAGCTCGGGCTCCGGACCGTCGGCGCGCGTCGCGCGCAACGTCTTCTCGGCGCCGCCGAGCTTGGGCACGAGCCGGTTCGCGAGCTCGAGCACCTGCGGCGACGAGCGGTAGTTCTCCTCGAGCCTGATCACCGTCGCGTTCGGGAAGCGCTTCGGCATCGAGAGCAAATGCGCGGGTGATGCGCCGGTGAACGCGTAGATCGACTGGTAATCGTCGCCGACGACGCAGAACTCGTCGCGCGGGCCGAGCCACAGCTCGAGCAACGTCTGCTGGAGGACGTTGACGTCCTGGTACTCGTCGACGGTGAACGCGCGGTAGCGCTCGCGAACCCGAGCGAGCGCTGCGTCGTCTTCCGAGTAGAGCTGGATCGCGAGCTCGAGCAGGTCTTCGAAGTCGACGTAGCCTGCGGCCGCCTTGCGCTCCTCGTACTGCCGGTACACGCGGTGCATCAGGTCGACCGGGATCGGCGGCTCGTGATCGCCGAGATCCGCGCGATAGCGCGCCGGTGGGATGCGACGGTTCTTCGCCCACTCGATCTCGGTCGCGAGATCGCCCGCGGGGCGAAAGCGATACGCGCCGGGAAGCGAGTTCGCAATGCGTCGCAGCGGCAGCGCCTTCGACGAGACGATCTTGCCCACGCGGTCCGGCGCGTACTGCTGCAGCTGCCCGAGCGCGGCGGCGTGGAACGTGCGCGCGGCGACGCCGGGTGCGCCGAGCGCCTCGAGACGCGCGCGCAGCTCGCCGGCGGCCTTGTCCGTGAACGTGACGGCGAGGATCTCGTCCGCTCGAAACGCGCGCATCGTCACCTGGTTCGCGATGCGATGCGTGATCGTCGTCGTCTTGCCCGACCCCGCGCCGGCGAGGATGCACACGGGTCCGCGCACCGCTTCGACGGCGCGCCGCTGCTCCGGGTTCAGCTCCACGGGCGCCAGACTAGGCCGCCGGGTCGGACGGGATCGTCACGGAACTGCGCCGGATGGTGCCTCGCATGGAGCCCATCGACAGTGACGAGGGGTCCCAACGAGACGCGACCCGAGTCCTGGACGCGGGCCACGTCCTCCGCGGACACGCTCGGCGCCCGCGCGTTGTGAGATTTGCGCGACGCGCCGACCGGTGACCGTCCCATCAAGCCGTGTCCCGAGTCCTGGACGCGGGACGTGTCCGGAACCGACGCCGGCGCCCGGGTTAGATCGTCGTGGACGTGGGCGCGACGGCGACGCGCTGGGGCTCGCGGAACATCGTCGTCATCCGCGCGACGAGCTCGAGCGTCGCGCCCTCCTCGACGAGCCGCTCCAGCTCGCGCAACTCCCCGCCGAGCCAGGCGGGATCGATCGGAGCCTGCGAGGCGGCGAGGATCTTCGGATGGGCCGTCGGCTCCGCCGACTCGTCCTCGTTCCAGAGCGCCTCGTGCAGCTTCTCGCCCGGCCGTACGCCGGTGATGCGGATCGCGATGTCGCGCTCCGGCACTTTCCCCGAGAGGCGGATCATGTTCTCCGCGAGCTCGTAGATCGACACAGGCTCGCCCATGTCGAGGACGTAGACGTGGCCGCCGACGCCGATCGCGCCGGCCTGGACGATCAACGACGCCGCCTCCGGAATCGTCATGAAGTACCGCGTCATCTCCTTGTGCGTGACTGTCACGGGCCCGCCGCGCTCGATCTGCTTGCGGAAGATGGGGATCACGCTGCCCGACGAGCCGAGCACGTTGCCGAAGCGAACGGCGACGAAATGCGTCGCCACGTCGTCGCGGGAGCCGAACGACTGCACGATCCACTCCGCGAGCGCCTTCGACTGGCCGTACGCCTGCACGATCCACTCAGCGATCGCCTTCGACTGGCCGAGCAGGTTCTTCGGCTGCGCCGCCTTGTCCGTGGAGACGAGCACGAAGCGCTTCGTCTCGAACTCGACAGCGACGTCGGCGACGATCTTCGTCGCGAGCACGTTGTTGCGCACCGCCTCGAGCGGGTTCGCCTCGAGCAGAGGCACGTGCTTGTACGCGGCAGCGTGGAAGACGACGTCTGGCCGGTACTTCTCGAAGACCTGGCGCAGCTTCGTCCTGTTCCCGACGTCGGCGAGCACCGGCAGCGCTGCCGGGAAGCCGCGCTCACCGACGAGCTCGCGCTCGATGTCGAAGAGCGCAGGCTCGGAGTTGTCGACGAGGACGATCCGGCCTGCGCCCACGCGCGCGATCTGCCGGCACAGCTCCGCGCCGATCGAGCCTCCGGCGCCGGTGACGAGCACAGTCTTGCGCGCGAGGTAGCCCGAGACCTCGCCGAGGTCGACCTCGACCGGCTCGCGCCCGAGCACGTCCTCGACCTGCACGGGCCGCAGCTGTCCGGCGAGGTTCACGTCGCCGGAGATCAGCTCGTTCAGCCCAGGGAGCGTCTTCACGGGCACGCCTTCCTCCTGCGCGACGTCGACAACGCGTTGGCGCAGCTCGCCGGACGCGGACGGCATCGCGATCAGCACCTCGTCGGGCTCGCCGTCGCGGAGCACGCGGCGCAGCTCCGACGTCGGGCCGAGCACGCGGACGCCGTGCACGCGCAAGTTCTTCTTGCGCGGGTCGTCGTCGAGAAGGCCGATCGGCGTGTAGCCGAGCTGCGGCGAACGCTGGAGCTCGCGGAGGATCAGCTGACCGGCGTCGCCGGCGCCGACGATGACGACCTCCCGCCCGCGCGCCATCAGGCCGCCGGGCGCCGGGCGCTCGATCAGCGTGCGCGCGAGCAACCGCGAGCCGGCGACGAACGCCAGCAGCAGGAGCATGTCGATGAGGGCGATCCCACGCGGCAGCCGCGATGTCCTGTCCGGCGGAAACGCATACAGGATCAGGTCGACGAGCAGCGACGCGACGACGACGCCGCGCGCCGCGCCCCACATGTCTCGCGTCGACACATAGCGCCACCAGCGGTTGTAGAAGCCGAAGAGAAAGAACACCGAGAGCTTGATCCCGATGACGAGCGCGAACGTCTGCCACGAGAGGAGGTGCTGATAGAACGGCGGAACGCTCTGGTCGAAGCGGATCCAGAACGTCAGCCACCACGCGGCGGCGATCAGAACCGCGTCGGCGACGAGGTTGACGATGCGGTGTCGCGAAATAGGAAACGTCACGCTGCAACTCCAACTGCACTGCGCACGACGTCAACGACACGCTCCTGTTGTTCGGACGTAATGCCGGCCCACAAAGGCACGGAGAAATTCTCGCGCGCGAGCCGCTCCGTCTCCGGTAGCGAGCCCTCCGCGTAGCCGAGGTAACTCAGCGCCGGCTGCAGGTGCAGCGGCGGCAGGTAATACGTCGCGCAGCCGATGTCGGCGTCGCGAAGTGCAGCAACAACATTCTCGCGCTCGGACGAGCGGCTGACGAAGAGGTGGTAGACGTGACCAGGCTCGTCCTCGGGCGTCGCCACGAGCTCGCCGAGGCCGAGCTCGCGGTAGCGCTCTGCAGCCTCGCGCCGCAAGGTCGTCCACCGGTCGAGGTGAGGCAGGAAGAGGCGCAGCGCCGCAGCTTGGATCTCGTCGAGGCGGGAGTTGTAGCCCACGAGCTCGAAGTCGACCTTTGCCTTCGAGCCGTGGAAGCGGAGCAGGCGCACGCGCGCGGCGAGCTCCTCGTCGTTCGCCGCGACGAGACCCGCGTCACCGAGCGCGAACAGATTCTTCGTCGGATAGAAGCTGTAGGTCGATGCAATGCCGGTTCGCGCGACGCCGGGCGCACCGAAGGCCTGAGCCGCGTCCTCGATCAACTGAATGCCGAGCGAGCCGAGCTCGGCGATCGGCGCCGGCCGGCCGAAGAGATGCACCGGCATGATCGCGCGCGTACGCGCTGTGATGCGCGCGGCAACGTCCTCCGGGTCGAGGTTGTACGTGGCCGGATCGATGTCCGCGAAGACTGGCGTCGCGCCGCGGCGTGCGAT
>DASVFB010000040.1:0-7719 GCA_036380275.1 Gaiellaceae bacterium
GCGAGCGATCCGATCGCCTTGATGATCAGAAAGCACGCGTACCGCGACGCAAACTCCTGCATGTCCTGCCGCGGCGAGTCGCCGCCGAGCGAGCGGTACACGCGAAACAGCGTCGTCGTGAGGATCTCCTCGCTCGGGTAGCCGTTCGTGTCCTGAACTCCTCCCCAGGCCCATCCGGCCGCGGGAAGCCTGTCGGCACGCCGATCTGGCGAGCCCGGCGACAGTGGGCAGAAGGTGAAGACGATGAAGCGGCTCGAGCCCGTGAGCGCGGTGTGCGGATCGGTCACGATCATCGCCAGGCTGTCGCCCGCGCTGTGCGCGAACCCGAAGTTCGGCGAGTTGACGCTGTCCCAGAGCAGCGCGTGCCCGAACTCGTGGTAGACGGTCCGGCCCTCGGAGCCCATCCCGACCGTCGTGCCCGTGTCGCAGGGCCCGAAGCGGAAACGGCCGACGCCGTTGCCGGCCGCATTCCCTTCGCAGTTCGCGTTGACGTCGGAACGGCCGCGGTGGTCGACCGGCACGGGGAACGTCGTGTTGTTGAAGTACGTCGAGATGGTGAAGCCGAGGTCGCGGACGAAGCGGAACGCTGCGTCCGCGTGAAAGTAGGTCGCCACGGCGGCGAAGTTGTCCGACGGCGACGAGTAGTCGAATGCGAACGGCGACGTCGTCGTCGGCGGGGCAGCGGTCGGCGGATTCGTGTCCTGGATGACGACGAACTCGCCGCGTAGCGCCTGGCTGCCACCGTTCGGCGCGACGAGACCGGCGAGCGTGACGTTGCTGCGCTGATTGTCGAGGTCGGCGGTCGTCGCGGCGTTCGCGCGCAGCGTGAGGCTGCCCGACTGCACGGTCGGATCGGTGCGATACACGCGGCCGGTCGCGCACGCGACGAACGCACGGATGTAGAGGACGGATCCGGTCACCGGCTCGACGAAGGCGCGCCAGTTCAACGGCCCCCAGAGCGGCAGCGAGAGCCGGAAGAGCACCTCGACCACGGGGTAGTGCACGCCCGGCTCGAGCCTGGGGTCGACCTCGGGCAGCTCCAGCGTCGGCGGCCCCGACGCCCTGCCGCCGCGCTTCGGCTCGCCGCCGACGGCTTCGAGATGGTGACGCTGCTCGGGGTCGTAGCGGTAGAGCCACCACCGTCCCGGCCCGTTGATCTTCAGACCGAACTGCTTCGCGTTCTCGAGGCCGAGAAGCTTGGCGAGGACGTTGAGGTTGGGCTTCGCCGGGTCGAGCTGCGGCCGACCGTCGATCCGGTCGACCTTCACATCGCGGCGATACTCGGACTGCGCGGAGACGACCTGCGCCGGCTTCTCCTGCATGGTCACGCTCGCGCCTGCCTCCCAGATCTGGAGCGCGCCGAGATGCTGCGCGAATCCGACCGTCGTCGCTCCCATGAGCGACTTCTCCTCCACGAAGACGAGGCGGCTCTTGTCGTCGTCGAAGCGCGCGTCCGGCTTCGCGACGATCTCGGCATCGATGCCGAACACGTCGGCGGCGTCTTGCAGATACGCGACGGCGAGGTCGGCCATGCTCATCGATCTCCCCCCGCGATACGGATCCTGAATGTGGTTCAGCCCGCGTACGACACCGTCGGCGTCCCTCGTGACGGCGACATCTGGCCCGAGCTCGATCGGCATGGCCGATCCCCCCTTCTCGATGAGACTGCGGCTGCTGCGATCCTCTCAGGTTGGTCGAGCGCGGGCAACACGTGCCTCAGGCTGCGTGACGAGTCGCGCGGCGCAGCGAATCCGCGAGCAAGAGTGCGACGGCGAGCGGCAGCAGCCACCAGGCGTCGAGGCTCCTGTGTGTGCAGACGTAAGTGAGCCCGAGCGCAACCGCGAGCCCGGCTGCGACGCGCCAGTCGTCGCCGACGACGAAGTTCCACCAGAAGCGGCCGAACGCACCCACGTATCTCATGCGCCGGCCCCCGCGGGCAGTGCGTTGAGGCGCTGCCGGCGCAACGCGCGCACGAGCGCGAAGGAGAGGACGCCGAGGAACGCGAGCACGCCGAGCAAGGCCAGCTCGTCGCCCGGCCAGTCGACACCGGCGCCCTCGGCACCCCAGAAGCAGCCGAAGCTCGTGAGCAGGAGGCCGACCATGAACTTGATCGTGTTCTCGGGCACCCGTGCAAGCGGCCCGCGCGCGAGCACGCCGGCGACGACGACCAGCACAAGCGCGGCGGCGGCGCCCGCAGCGGCGAGCCCGAGGCGACCCTGCGCGCTTCCGAACGAGATGACGATGAAGACGACCTCGAGCCCTTCGAGCAGGACACCCTTGAACGAGACGGTGAACGCGTACCAGTCGAGCCCCGCCCTCTGCTCGTCTCCTGCAGCCGCGGCGTGTTCGCGCTCGCGCCGGAAGACTTCGTCCTCGTCGTGGAGAGGCGTGTACCCGCTCGAGCGAAGGATCGCCTTGCGCAGCCACTGCAGTCCGAACGCGAGCAGCAGCGCACCGACGACGAGACGCAGCGTCGTGATCGGGATCACGCTCAGCGCGGGGCCGAGCGACACGACGAGCGCCACCAGCACCACAGTTGCAGCGGCAACGCCGATCAGCGGCGAGCGCCACCCGCGCACGAGCCCGACGCCGAGCACGATCGTCAGGGCCTCGACCATCTCCACGGCGCTGGCGAGGAAGGCGCCTGCGACCAGTAGCGCGGTGCTCATCCCGACGAGCCTATTAGGCTTGCCCCGCCCAGACCGGAAGGGGGAACCATGACGGAAGCGCTGTGCGAACCGTTCGCGTCGTGTGAGGGTCTTGACGGCCGCTTACTCATCTCGGCAGCGATTCAGGGGCCGCCGCTCGCGTGGGATCTCGGCGAGGTCTCGTTCGGAGCGTTCACCTCGAACGGCGTTGCCGCACGTCCCTACGTCGACATCCACCTGGAGCAGACGTGGACGCCGAAGGAGGCCTGCTACGCGCCGATCCGCTCGATCTTCAGCCTCGCCCCCAGCGAGACGGTCGAGACCTTCTCGTCCGTGCGGCATCAGGTCGACTTCACACGCCTCGTCTCGTCGGCGAGCTACGACAGCCGCTCGACCGAGGGGCCGGAGCACGAGTCGGTGGACCGCAAGGAGAACCTCATCGACGCGATCCAGGAGCAGATGAAGGACAAGGCGATCGAGGCGCAGAAGATGCGCTACGCCGGAGGCTACGGGTCGTTCTGGGAGACGGTCGCCAACATCATCGCCCCCGGCGTCGGCGGAGCGATCGTCAACGCGGCCGAGGGCGTCGCCAACCATGTCGAGCACACGTCGACCGGAGCCGCGGATGCGGTCAAGGACGCGATGGGCTCGGCGCAGCGCGCGGTCGAGACGATCAACCGCTCCGAGGTGCAGCACAGCCGGAGCGAGTCGACGACCACGACCGAGACGACGGAGACCATCCAGTCGATCAAGCGCCGGTTCACGAACCCGTACCGCGACCGGTCGCTGCAGCTCCGTTTCATCCCAGTGTTCCGGCACTTCGAGGTGCGGACCAGGCCGGCGTACATCAAGCCGGGCATCGCCCTCCACGTCGGCGCGGTTCGCGCCGGCTCCCTCGCTTCCGGGTTGGCCGGCGGGATGCGCGTGCGCGACGTGCTCGCGGTCGCGCCGACGCACGTCGACGCCGCGGCGTTGCAGCAGCCGCTCGCGCGCTTGCTCTCGGGAACCCAGGACGTGCGCATGGCTGCGAAGGGCGGCGCTGCACCTGAAGCCGCCGCGGGGGCGGCCACCGCCGGCTCGCCAATCGGCGCGCTGCGCTGGTCGGAAAGCATCGTGCGCGAGGACAGCGTGCTCGTCCCACTCGCCGAGGCCGAGACGGCGGCGAGTGCGTTCGGGCTCAAGGGCAAGTCGCGCGCGAGCTTCCTCGGCACGCTCGAGCGGATCACCCCTGACGCGGTCGCGAAACTCGTCCCGATCGCCGTGCAGCACATCCACCTCTTCATGGGGACGCACATCGAGGCGGTAGCCGGCGAGTGCGTGCTCGAGGACCTGCCGGCGCTGCCCGCAGAGCCTCAGTTCTGAGCGGTTACTTGCTGTCGCCGGTCGCCGCGGGCGGCCCGCTGCCGCGCAGATTCGAGACCTTGCCGAGAAGGTCGAACCAGAACGGCGCCCCGAGCGTCAGCGCGAACGCAGTCACCAGCAGGCCGAGCACCTTGCCCAAGCCGTCCCAGAAGAAGTTGTGCGGCGAGGTGTCATGCGACCAGCCGAGCGGCAGGCCGAACTGATTCACCTCGTCGACGCACTTCGCCGCGGCGTCTGCGCGCGTCTCTCCCTCGCCCTGTGTGCACTCCGCACGGCCCGTCTGCACGACTTTGTTCGCCTGCGAGACGACCGCCGCCCGCAGCGCGTCGTCCTTCCAGAGTCGCTGGGCGAGCGCCGCGCTGTCGGCGTTGATGACGCAGACGAGCCCAAGTGCGAGCACGAAGAGGATGAGTTGGACGCGGCGCTTGTACCAGCCGCTCGCGCGATTCATGACGTCGTCGAACGAGCGCTCGATCGCCGCCCTGAACTTGTCCCTGTCTCCGCGCGCCTCTGCCAACGCATCGCGGAGCATTCCGCGGACGATCTCGGTCGGCCGCTTGGACTCGCTGTCGTCGTCGGGCGTACCGAGTGCGCGCTCGGCGCGCGCGATGAGATCGTCGTTCTCAGCGGCGTTCTCCGGAGGAGCGAACGTGTCGAGGAGCGTGAGCGCGAACGTGCGCGACGGGATGTAGGACGGCTTGCGCGGCCCTTTGAAGATTCTGCCGGGCGGCTTGATCAGCGCGCGCACGCGCCAGTGCGAGTAGAACGACTTCACGTTTCCCTCGCGACTGAGCAAAGTGCGGATGCCGCGCTCGAGGTAACCCGCGCGCATGTTGAGCACCGCCGCGATCGCCTCGTTGATGGACGAGCAAACGATGCTCAGCAGGAAGTAGAGAAAGAACAGGCCGATGAGGACATCAAGTGCGGCGATGCCGCTCACGCTCGGCACGCCGCGACGCTAGCGCGGGCGCCGGACAGACCTCGGGACTGCCGTCACGACAGACGGCCCGTGGCAGCTACTCGTACCAGGCGACCACGCCGAGGATCACGTAGAGGGAGATCAGGGCGACGCCTTCGAACCTCGTCGCCTCGCCGTCGCCCGTGATCTGCCATAGCGCGATCGCGGTCAGCGCCAGCGCGCCGATGTAGACAGGCGCGAGCTCGAAGGTCAGGGAATTCTCGAAGAAAAGCGACACGAGCACGAGCGCGGGAAAGAGAAACGCGGTGATCTGCGCGACCGAGTTCTTCACCACCGAGATCGCCAGATCGGAGTCGCCCTTCAGCGCAAGCACGACACCGGTCGCGTTCTCGACCGCGTTGCCGGCGATCGCGACGATGACGAGGCCGGCGAACTCCTTGGGGATGCCGACCTGCTCCATCGCCGGCGACAGCGCTGTGATGAACCAGTCGGACACGAACGCGGCGCCGACTCCGGCTGCAGCGAGCAGCACGAGCGCAAAGGTCATCGAGACGCGCGGCTCGGCGTGCACGACGTCCGGCTTCTCGTCGGAGCGGATGTAGTCGAACAGCCACACGCCGTACGTGACGAGCAGCGCGATCGCGCCGACGATCGAGATCGCCGTAACGTGGGTCGAAGCCTTGTCGCCGGTCGCGACCGAGATGCCGACGATGACGATGAGGAAGCTGGCGAGAAGCATCAACGTCGCGTTGTCCTTCGGCAGACGCGCTTGAAAGCGCATCACGCCGTCGGAGCTCGCGTGACAGCCCGCGATGATGACGAGACCCAGCACGAAGAGCGCATTCGCGAAGATCGACCCGATGATCGACGTCTGCGCCACGACGACCTCGCCCGCCGAGAGGGCGAACACAACGATGAAGAACTCGGGGAGATTCCCTAGCGTCGACTGCAGCAGCCCGGTGATGGCCGGCCCGAAGCGCTCGCCGACCTGCTCCGTCGCGAACGAGACGAGCCAGGCGAGGCCGGCCAGAGCGACCGTCGCGATGACGAAGGTGAGAAGGGCCGGGGCTTCGGCGAAGTGCAAGACGGCTGTCACGGCCGTCGCGATCGCCACAACCGCCGTCAAGGCCCAGGTCATGCGCACGCCGGGAAACTAAGGGGTAAGGATGCCGCTTGCTTGGAGTGAGATAATGATGGGTAGAGGAGGCCGTGTGGAGACGGATACGTCGACAGAGGTCACGGAGCTTCAGGCCAGGGTCGCCCAGCTTCAGACAGCACTCGTGACGAGGATCGTGGTCGAGCAATCGAAGGGGATCCTCGCCGAGCGTTTTAAGCTGAGCGTGGACGACTCGTTCCTCTTACTCCGTTACGCGGCGCGATCGTCGAGGACGAACATCCGCGAGCTCGCACACGAAATCGTGGTGAGAGGCACCACTCCGCGCTCGGTCACGGTCGCGATGGCAAGGCAGCAGCGATGGCGTGCACCCGGACATTGCGAGCGCAGCGAGGCACACCGCGAGAAGGCGACGCAGGAGCGCGAGCGGGCCGCGCCGATCGCGGCGAACATCCGCAAGGGCGGGCCGCGCCCGGCCTAGCTGGGCCAGAACATTCCGAATTGGATCGCGGAGCCCGATCGGCTGGGATCCCGATGTCGAGGTTCAGCTTACGGCCGGAGAGTGCGGCGCATCAATATCCTTGTGCCTTCGCCGCCCGACGTGATCTCGACGACGTCCACGAGCGCGCGGATCATGCTCAGGCCGCGGCCGCGCGTTCCCGCTGAGCTGGGGTCGGTCCAGGCGCCAAAGTCACGGACCGCAAGGACGAGCTCGTCGCCCTCGCGCCACGCCTTGACCTCGAACGCCGGCCGCCCCGGCCGGTCCGGGTGCTCGACCGCATTCGCACAGGCCTCGGAGCAGGCGAGGGTGATGTCGACGGCGTCCTCGGTCGAGGCGCCGTGCTCGTCGAGCCAGCGGCGCAGCTCGTGGCGCACCAGCGCGACCGCCTGCGGCATGCGCGCGAGTCGCAGCGAGAACGTGTCGCCGAGCGGGCGCCCTCCGCCGTCGGTGAGCGTGTGCAGCCGCATCGCCAGAAGTTGCGCCTGATCGCGTTGGGACACGGCGCGCTGCCTGAGCCGATCAGAGCGCGCCCTCGCGTCCCGGGCGCGCCGCGATGCCGCCTCGGATTGGCGATCGCCGTCCACAACACTCCTCTCGCTGCAGATCTCCGGTCGCGGTCGATTCAAACGCCCGGAGGCGATGCCTCCGCCTTGACGAGCCATAATCGGCGCATGGCTGTGCCCGTAGGCGAGCGGCGCATCGTCTCGGTGCTTCTCGCCGACATCGCCGATTCGACCGCGATCGGCGAGAGGCTCGGGCCGGAGCGCTCCAAGTTCCTCTTCGACGAGGTGACGCGGCTGCTGTCCGGCGAGGTGAAGCGGTTCGGCGGCACGATCGCCCAGCTCACCGGGGACGGTCTGTACGCGCTCTTCGGTGTGCCGCACGCCCACGACGACGACGCCGAGCGCGCCGTGCGCGCCGCGCTCGCGATGCAGGCCGTGCTCGCCGGCTACGCGAAGGACGTGCAGGAGGCCTACGGCGTCGAGCTCGCCGGTCGCGTCGGCGTGAACACCGGGCCAGTCGTGCTCCTGCCCGACGACGCTCCCGACGAGGAGCGCTTCAACGCACTCGGCGACACGGTCAACACCGCCGCGCGCCTGCAGTCCGCCGCCGGCCGCAGCGGCGTCGCCGTCAGCCCGGCAACCGCACAGCAGATCGGCGGAGCGTTCGATCT
>DASVFB010000041.1:0-10411 GCA_036380275.1 Gaiellaceae bacterium
GAGTTGAGCGGCGCCTTCGGGAGCCCGCGCTTGGCGACGCGCGCGAGCAGCACGCCGTTGGGGTCGTACTGGTCGACGTAGCCGAGTCCGCCACCGGCGACGTCGAGCCGCTTCGTCGGATCCTGCTTCGCGTAGGTCACGAAGATGTTCCCGCCGAGGGCCTGGATGCCAAAGGGCGCCCAGCCCTTCGGGATCTTCTTGTCGACGAAGGCGTTGGCGAGCGCAACGGGAGCGAAGTTCGCGTCGAAGACGTCCACGCGCGCGTTGTGGAAGTCGGTCGCGTAGAGGTGGTCGTTGAGCGTCGCGAGCCCGTCGTACAGGGCGCCCTTCGCGGAGTTGTCGACGGCCGTGACGGCAGTGTTTGCGTTGACGGTCGGCGACCAGCCGAGGATCGTCCCAGCCTGCGTCGCGAAGAGGAAGCGAGCGGAGCCGCTCTTGCCGTTGGCGCTGACAGTGAACGCGGCGGAGTTGCCGTTGAAGACGGTGCCTGTCGGCCCGCCGGGCACGCTGACGGTGAGCGCGGACTTGACCCCGACGCCGCTGTAGAGCGTCGATGTGTTGGTTTTGTTGTTGGATGTCCACCAAGGCGTGGTTGGCCCGGCGCTGAGGCCCCAGCCGTTGACGAGCGAAGCGTCGGCGAGCGGCGCCTTGACAGCGGCCGCGTCGTCGGTGACGAGCGGGTAGGCGTTGTACCAGTTGCCCTGTGTGGCGGCCGTAGCGCCGGCGCTGCCGAGCAGCGTCGTCGCGAGAAGGCATCCGGCAGCCAAGCGTCGTGTGGACGTCATCTCTACCCCCTTAGCGAGTGCCGACTGACTTATCGACTACGCGCCGCGAGCCACACTGGTTTGCTTTGCCCGACGGTCGCAGTCGTTGCGTCGGCGGTCGAGCGCTTACGCAGACCTTCGAGGCGGAGCCAATCGCGACGAGCCTTCATCCGGTCGCCCGTCCTGTTGTGGCTGTTCTTGGAAGGCTTGCAGAACATGCAGCCGGCGCGCGACTGCCTCGGTCTCTTGCGCTTGTGGTTCATCACCGCTGAGTATCCGGCTACGGTCGCCGCGCTTCCCGCCACGGCGCGCTTGGCGGGCGGCCACTGGGCTGACAAACTCAGCCTCTTGCCAGACGAGTCTCTGAAGCCGGGCCTGCACGAGGCGCTTCTCACGCGCCGGCTTAAGTACCTGCTTGCGCATCGTTCAGAAGACGACGTGGTCCCCGATGTCAAGGACTTGCGTGAAGCGGAGGCATCGGACCGCGTCTCGCGTCACCTTGCCGCAGTTGTGGCTCGATTGATCGACAGAGCCGCTGAAGGACAGCAAAGCGCCGAAGCGACTCGCATTGCGGGCGCTGTGATGCGCAGTCTCGACGCTTTCGTAGATGACAACCACGTTCTCGAGGGCGACGAACTCGTCGACCCGGCTCGCGTGTTGGAGGCGTTACTCCGCCTTCGGCCTGACGGGCAACCACAGACGATCGAGCGCCCAATGACACCTCTGCTCGATACGACTGTGTTTACGAACGCCCGTGGCGAACCGGGCGTGGTACACGAGTTGCGTGCTGAAGTGCCGTCGGCGGACGCAATCGATCTCGTAATGGCGTTCATTCGGTGGAGTGGCGTTCGGCTTTTGATCGATGCGTTGCGTCGACACTGTGAAGAAGGTAAGCAACTCCGCGTCCTCACGACTACCTACACCAACAGCACAGAGCAACGCGCGCTTGACGAGCTGAAGCGGCTCGGAGCCGAAATCAAAGTGTCATACGACCTCTCCTCGACTCGCCTACATGCGAAAGCCTGGATCTTCCGTCGTGAGAGCGGGTATTCGACTGCGTACATAGGCTCGTCAAATCTGACTCACTCGGCCCAGGTACTCGGGCTGGAGTGGAACGTTCGCGTCTCTGCAGTCCGCAACCCCGATGCAGTGGCGAAGATGGCGGCCGTCTTCGAGAGCTATTGGGCCGGCGGCGACTTCGCTGCGTACGACGCTGAAGAGTTCGCGCGACGCACCGCGGTACCAGCGACCGCCGACGGAATCGTGATCAGCCCACTCGAGGTCGAGTTGCGTCCGTTCCAACAAGCCTTGCTTGACGAAATCGATCTTGCGCGTCACCAGGGCCATCACCGCAACTTGCTAGTGGCTGCGACTGGGACGGGGAAAACCGTGATGGCCGCCGTGGATTACGCGCGCCTACGAAGCGTCCTTCGTCGCAACCGATTGCTTTTCGTCGCACACCGGGAGGAGATCATCGACCAAAGCCGAGCAACGTTCCGCCACGCGCTGCGCGAGCCCGCGTTCGGCGAAAAATGGGTCGCTGGACATCGACCTTCGCGCTTCGAGCATGTCTTCGCGTCTATTCAGAGCATCCAGAGTTCTGGAGCGCACAACATTCCGCCAGAACATTTCGACGTTGTCATCGTGGATGAGTTCCATCACGCCGCGGCGAAATCGTATGCAGCGTTACTCGATCACCTTAGGCCGATCGAGCTGTTAGGGCTTACTGCGACGCCCGAGCGCGCAGATGGCATTGACATACTCCATCACTTCGACGGCCGCATCGCCGCCGAACTGCGCCTCTGGGAAGCGATCGACCAGGATTACCTCGCGCCCTTCGCCTATTTCGGGATCCATGATGGACTCGACCTTACGGAGGTTCCCTGGCGGCGCGGACACGGATACGACGTCAGTGCTCTCGAGAATGTCTATACGGCTGATGATGCGTGGGTGCACCTAGTCGTCGAGGAGGTCCGTCGCAAGGTGAGCGAACCGTCGGAAATGAAAGCGCTCGGCTACTGCGTCAGCGTTCGGCACGCCGAGTACATGGCGCGACGGTTTAGTGACCTCGGCTTAGCGGCCGTCGCGTTGTCGGCGACGAGTACCACTGATGAGCGTCGGGCCGCACTTCGCGATCTGGCCAGTGGAAGCGTGCGCGTTGTTTTCACGGTTGATCTCTTCAACGAGGGCGTCGATATTCCACCTGTTGACACCCTGCTGCTCCTCCGTCCTACGGATAGCCCCACGCTCTTTCTTCAGCAACTCGGCCGAGGTTTGCGGAAAGCTCGAGGGAAGGCGATTTGCACCGTCCTCGACTTCGTCGGGACCCACCGCAAGGAGTTTCGATTCGATCGACGGCTCCGAGCGCTCATAGGCGGCTCGCGGACTGATGTCGAACAACAGGTCAAGAACGACTTCCCTTTCCTTCCGGCTGGTTGTAGCTTCGATCTCGATCCGGTCGCGAAAGATGTAGTTCTTCGCAGCATCCGGGATGCACTTCCCACCCGGTGGCGTGAACGTTGCGGAGAGCTTCGCGAACTCGGGGACGTCACCCTCGGCACATACCTTGAAGAGACCGGTCTTGACCTCGAGGACATCTATGTCGGTGGACACAGCTGGTCCGAGATGCGCCGCGAGGTCGGGCTCTCGACCGCGCCAGCGGGGCCAGTTGAACCTGCGCTCTTGCGGGCGGTCGGGCGTTTGCTGCACGTTGATGACGACGAACGGCTCGATCAGTACACCGATCTGATGCGCCGCGGAGATGCGCCTTCTTGGGATGAGATGAGCGCCCGACAAAAAAGAATTCTCCGCATGCTCGTATCGTCACTCACGACTCTTAGCCAAACGTCGACCTTCGAAGACGCAGTAGCGCAATTGTGGGCTCACCCTCAGGTACGTGCCGAGATGGTCGAGGTACTCGACGTCCTTCGTGAGCGTGTGCCTTTCGTCAGCTATCCGCTGGGGCTCCTGGGCGTACCCCTCGCCCTCCACGCTCGATATACGCGCAACGAAATCTTGGCGGCCTTCAGCGTCGGCGACCGTGCGAAACCTCGCACCTGGCAGACGGGCGTCTGGTGGGACGCGGATTCGCGGGCGGATCTCTTCGCGTTTACGCTCGACAAGAGTGTCGGCGGTTTTTCGCCGACGACGCGGTACCGTGACTACGCCATTAGCTCCGAACTCATCCACTGGGAGAGCCAGTCCGCGACTGCAGCGACCAGCAAGGTTGGGCAGAGGTACATCCGCCATCGTGAAGAAGGCTCGAACGTCATTCTCTTTGCGCGCCTCCGCACGACGGACCGTGCCTTCTGGTGTCTCGGGCCAGCCACATACGTGAGTCACGAGGGTGACCGTCCTATCGCGTTCGTGTGGAAGCTCAACCGACGCTTGCCGGCTGAGCTGTACACATCCTTCGCTGCGGCTGTGGGTTAACACGTCTGCAGTTCTGCAATCCCGTCTCGAACGATGCACGCGACGACGTTCTCGCCTTCGCTCCTGAACAATTTCCTCGAGTGCGAGCACCTCGTCGCGCTCGAACTGGAGGTCACGCGCGGACGGATCACGCAGCCGCGCGTCGAGAACCCGCAGGCCGATCTCATCCGGCGCAAGGGCGAGGAGCACGAGGCGGCTTACCTCACCTCGCTATGCACTCTGGGCAGGCACATCGTCGAGCCTTGCGACGCGGCCGATGCCGAGCGGTTGATTCGGGCTGGCGCCTCTCACGTGATCTACCAACCCGTGTTTCGCGACCCGGCGGGCTGGACTGGACGCGCTGACTTCCTCGAACTCCAACCCGACGGTGGGTACGACGTTGTCGACACGAAACTCGCGCGGCACGCGAAGCCGGGTTACATCCTCCAGCTCTGCTTCTACTCCGAGCAGGTCGCTCGCATCCAGGGGCACGCGCCGAAGCTCATGCACGTCGTGCTCGGGTCTGGCGAGCGCGTGTCATTCCGGCCCGAGGAGTTCGGCGCTTACTACCGCCGCATCCGCCACCGGCTCGAGGAGTTCGTCGCCGGCTCGCCGCACACCGAGCCTTGGCCCGTCGAGCACTGCGCGATCTGCGACTTTCGGCCGCTTTGCGAAGCGCACTGGGACAGGGTCGACCACCTCTCGCGCGTCGCCGGCATCCGCCGCACGCAGATCGACAAGCTCGCCGTCGCCGGCATCGCGACACTCGCTGCGCTCGGAAGCGCGCCCACCGACGCGCCGGCCGGGTTCCCACAGGACACTTTCGACAAGATCCGCGAGCAGGCGGCGCTTCAGCTCTTCGCGCGCGAGCACGGCGCGGACAAGTACGTCCTCCTCGAGCCGCAGGCAGAGCTCGGCTTCGCGCTCCTGCCCGACCCGTCGCCGGGCGACCTCTTCTTCGACTTCGAGGGCAACCCGTTCTGGGACGCGACCGGCTCGCTCGAATACCTCTGGGGGATCCTCGACACCGACGGCAACTTCACGCCTCTCCACGCGCACGATCACGCGACCGAGCGCGCCGCCTTCGAGACGTTCATCGATCTCGTCCACGAGCGGCTCGCGCGCCACCCCGACATGCACGTCTACCACTACGCGGCCTACGAGATCACCGCGCTCCGCCGCCTCATGGGCCGCTACGGCACGCGCGAGGCGGCGCTCGACGACCTCCTCCGCCGCGGCGTCTTCGTCGACCTGCTGAAGGTCGTTCGCAACGGCATCCGCGCGTCGCGTCCCGGGTACGGGCTCAAGGAGATGGAGACCTTCCTCGACTTCGAGCGGCGCGCGGAAATCCAGGAAGGCGGCGCCTCGATCATCGCCTTCGAGCAGTGGATGCAGACGCACGACGACGCGCTGCTTCGTCAGATCGACGAGTACAACCGCGAGGACTGCATCGCAACGAAGCTCCTCCGCGACTGGCTGCTCGAGCTGCGCGCGGAAGCGATCGACCAGATCGGGCCGCTGCCTCAGCCGGAGCCCAAAGAGGTGCGGGAGATTCCACAGCGCAAGGTCGAGCGCGCCGCGCTCCGCGCCAAAATGCTCGACGCGGGGGAGGAGCTCGCCGCGCAGCTCCTCGACTACTACGACCGCGAGCGCAAGCCCGTCTGGTGGGCCTTCTTCGACCGGCTGGAGAAGTCCGCGGACGAGCTCGTCGACGACGCTGAGTCGATCGGCCGGCTCGAGCTCACCGGCGGCCCCGAGCCGGTCGCGCGCTCACACGCGTACACCTTTTCCTTCCCGCCGCAGGAGCACAAGCTCGGAGCTGGACAGAACGTCGCCGATCCGGCGACCGGCGCCAGCGCCGGCGAGATCATCGAGCTCGATCGCGACGCGCGCACGCTCATGCTCAGACGCGGGCCGTCGCTCGCGGACGTGCCGCTGCCCGACGCGCTGATCCCCAAGGACGTCTACGGCACGAACGATCAGGAAGACGCGCTCCAGCGCATCGGCCGCTCGCTCCTCTCCGACCGGCGGTATCCCGCGGTGGAATCGATTCTCCGGCGCGAGGCTTTCGACCGCGACGTGCAGGACGACGACCTCGCTGAACTGGTGCTCTCGCTCAACTGCCGGCACCTCGTCATCCAGGGGCCGCCCGGCTCAGGGAAGACGTGGACGATCGGCCGGCTGATCCCCGCACTCGTCGCCGTCGGGAAGACCGTCGGTGTGGCGTCGCAGAGTCACAAGGCGATCCACAACGTGCTCGATGCGATCGACGCGCCGTTCGTCGGGAAGAAGAAGGCGAGCGGCGGAAACCCCGAGTCGTTCTACGAAGGCGCGCACGTTGAGAACGTCACGGACAACGACGACGTAGTCGACTGCGACGTCGCCGCCGGGACCGCGTGGCTTTTCGCGGATCTCACGCACGACCGGAAGCTCGACTACCTCTTCATCGACGAGGCCGGACAGGTCTCCCTCGCCGACGCGCTCGCGATGGCGACGTGCGCGCGCAATGTGATCCTCGTCGGCGACCCGCAGCAGCTCGCTCAGGTGATTCAGGGATCGCATCCGGCGGGCAGCGCCGCCTCGGTACTGACGCACCTGCTCGGGGACGCGGAAACGATCCCGCCCGACCGGGGCGTCTTCCTCGAGCGCACGTTCCGGCTGCACCCGGACGTCTGCCAGTACATCTCGGAGGAGTTCTACGAGGGGCGCCTGCGGCCCGATCCCGTTACGGCGACACGGACTACGCCATTCGGCACGGGCCTCCGCTACATCGAGGTCGAGCACGAGGGCAACCGTCAGGACGCGCGCGAGGAGGTCGATGCCGTTCGCGTCGAGGTCGACCGGCTGCTCGCTGGCGGCGTGCGCGACGTGATGGTTGTTGCGCCCTACAACGCGCAGGTGAATGCACTGCGCGAAGCGCTACCGGAGAGCGTCCGCGTCGGCACGGTGGACAAGTTCCAGGGCCAGGAGGCGGACGTCGTCCTCTACTCGATGGCGAGCTCGAGCGGTGACGACGTTCCGCGCGGGCTCGAGTTCCTGCTCTCGCGCAACCGGCTCAACGTTGCGATCTCCCGGGCGCGTTGCCTCGCGTACCTCGTCGCGAGCCCGCGGCTGCTCGAGGTGAATTGCAGAACGATCCCGCAGATGCGCCTCGCTAACGCGCTCTGCCGCTTCGTCGAACTCGCCACATAGTCGGCACAGACGCGTCACGCGATTCGTGTGTTCCTTCAACTCGTAGAGCCTGGCCCCGGAACCGCCTGCGCCGCGGCGATCTTCGCTTCGCCTCGGTTCGCGCCACCGGCGTGTGCGACTCCGGCTGCCGCATATGCGTCGTCTTCGTCGAGCGTCTCGTGCTCGAGCAGCGCTTTCGCGAGCGAGTCGAGCTTGGCGCGGTTCTCTCGCAGCAGCGTCACCACTTCGTCGTAAGCGCCGTCGACGATCCGCCGCACCTCCTCGTCAATCAGCTCTTGCGTGTGTTCCGACACTTCCGAGGCACCCGGCAAGAACGGCCCGCGGCCGTCCGCAGGGAGCACGGCGAGGGGTCCGACGGCGTCGCTCATCCCCCAGCGGCCGACCATCTGGCGCGCAATTTCGGTCAGCTGCTGGATGTCGGACTCGGCGCCTGTCGTCGGCTCCTCGTACACGACCTCCTCCGCGGCGCGGCCGCCCAGAGCCACCTTTATCTTCGCCAGCAGCTCCCGACGGTTGTAGCTGAAGCGATCCGAGTCGGGCGCAGAGAAAGTGACCCCGAGCGCGAGGCCGCGCGGGATAATCGAGATCTTGCGCACCGGGTCGGCGCCCTCGGTCAGCATCCCGACGATCGCATGGCCGCCCTCGTGGTACGCGGTGCGCCGGCGATCCTCCGGGGTCATCATCACTTGCCGCTCCGCGCCGAGGATGATCCGCTCCAGCGCGTCGGTGAAGTCCGCCTCGCGCACCGCGTCGTGGCCGCGCCGCGCGGCTAGCAACGCCGCTTCGTTCACGAGATTCGCTAGATCGGCGCCGACCATGCCCGGCGTGCTCGCGGCGATCCGGCTCAGGTCGACGTCGTCCGCGAGCGGCACGCCGCGTGTGTGCACCTGCAGGATCGCCTCGCGCCCGGTGCGGTCCGGCGGGCTCACCGTCACGCGCCGGTCGAACCGGCCCGGCCGCAGCAGAGCCTGGTCGAGCACGTCCGGCCGGTTCGTCGCTCCGATCACGATCACCCTCGTGTCGGAGTCGAAGCCGTCCATCTCCGTGAGGATCTGGTTCAGCGTCTGCTCGCGCTCGTCGTTGCCGCCGCTGAAGCCGGCCACGCCGGACGTCCGCGAGCGGCCGATCGCGTCCAGCTCGTCGATGAAGATGATCGCCGGTGCCGCCGCCTTCGCCTGCACGAACAGGTCGCGCACGCGCGACGCGCCCACACCGACGATCGCCTCGACGAACTCCGACGCGGACTGCGAGAAGAACGGCGCGTTCGCCTCGCCGGCGACCGCGCGCGCCAGCAGCGTTTTGCCCGTGCCCGGCGGGCCCGACAGCAGCACGCCGCGCGGGATGCGCGCGCCGAGCTTCCGGTACTTGTCGGGATTGCGCAGGAAGTCGACCACCTCCGACAGCTCGGCCTTCGCCTCCTCGATCCCGGCGACGTCGGCGAACGTCACGCGATCGCCGGTCGGCTGGTAGCGCTGAGCCCGCGACCGCCCGAACTGGCCGAGGATGTTCTGCACGTTGCCCGCCCGGCGCATGAGCAAGACCAACAGTGCGATGAACAGGATCGTCGGGCCGAACCCGAGCAATAGGTTCTGCCACCACGGCCCACCGGTGTCCAGCGGTTTCGCGTTCACGATCACGCCCTTGCTCTGCAGCAGCTTCGCGAGCTGGTCGGTGTTGGCGAATGCCGGGATCTCCGTGCGGAAATTCGTGGTCGGCTTCTCGTCCTTGTACTTCACCTCTTTCTTGAACGTCCCCTGGATGTCGGTTCCTTTCGACGTGATGTCCTTGACATCACTTGCGCGCACCTCGTTGAGGAAGAACGGGCTGTACGGGACGCGCACGCGCGACTGCGCCTGCGTCGCGCGCGAGCTCGCATAGAAATTGACCGCGAGCAGCCCGACCACAAACACGACCCACCACCAGCTCATGCGGAAGCGCGGCTGCTGCGGCGGCGTCTGCGGCGGCGGCTTCTGCGCGTCTTGGCTCGGGCTCACGAGCCTCCGATCGTAGCTCCGCTCAGGCTCGTTCGAGCCCAGCGACCTGCCAAACGAGGCTGCTGCGCGCGAACGTCGCACGGAGCCCTCGCCGCTCGAGCACCGCGAGCATCGCGCGCGGCGGATGGACGAACGCCCGGTACTCGCGACGTAGCAGCCTCATGAAGAGATTCGCGCCCGCGACCCACGTTCGCCAAAGCACGTTGCCCGGCGGATAACTGAACACGACCGCGCGACGCGCGTGCTCCGCGGCTGCCGCGAGGAGCAGTTCGTAGTCCGGGTAGCAGCACACCACGCGGTGCAGGACGACGACGTCCGCCGGCTCGACGCCTTCCGGCTCGACGGCGATGTCGTGCACACGCCGCTCCGCTCGATCCGCGAGGCCGTGCTCCTCGAGCAGCCGCCGCGCCTCCTCGTCGTATGCCGGCGATAGCTCGAGGTTCACCGCGCGCGCGGCGCCGCGCTCGAGCAACTCGATCTGGATCTCGCCGACGCCGCCGCCGACCTCGAGCACCGTCGAGCCCTCGAGACCGCGCCCCTCGAGGAACTCGACCATGCGGCGCGCAGTCTTGTCGAGGCCGCGCTTCCGGTAGCGCTTCGCCATCCGGCGAGCGAACTTCTCGTTGAAGAGACGGTCACACCCGCGCGCGTTGCAGCAGCCCACGCGCGCACCGTACACCCGTCATCGCGTGGTGGTTGACGTGAAATGACGATTGACTCCTGCGCTGACCGGTGTCACTGTGGACACATGCGCGCGGGGCCTGCTGTGGCGGCCATGCTGGCGTCGATCGTTGTCGCCGCCGCGCTTACGGTTGCCGGCGCCCAGGCCAGACACGATGTCCTCTCTGCCACGTGCACGCCGGCGCAGAAGGCCCAGCATCAGGCCGCGCTGGCCGCTTACCGCAAACACATGAGTGCCGCGCGACGGGCGTACTTCGCGCACCACAAGAGCGCGTCGCTTCGCCGCGCGTTCGTCCGAGGACAGCAGACACACCTGAAGAGCCTGGAGACCGCGGCCGCCTGCACCGTCACGGCTGCCGGCCGGCTGGC
>DASVFB010000042.1:0-15935 GCA_036380275.1 Gaiellaceae bacterium
AGCGCGTAGTCCTGGAAGACCGTATTCACATCCCGCGCGTACGGCGCCACCCGTGTCACGTCCGCGCCGCCGAGCTCGATGCGTCCCGCGTCCGGCCGCTCGAAACCCGCAATGAGGCGCAGAGTCGTGGTCTTGCCCGACCCGGAAGGGCCGAGCATCGTGAAGAACTCGCCGGGCGCGACCTCGAGCGTCACGTCGTCAACCGCGTTGACGTCGCCGAAGCGCTTGCTGATCCCGTCGAGCCGGATGTCAGGCGGCGGCGTGTGCGTCGCCAAGCGACTCCTCCAGGATCTCGAGCCCGCGATCGGCCTGTTCGGCCCGCGCGACAACCAGCCGTGGCGTCGAGACGCCCGGAACCACGAACCGCGCCCGCGCATCGAGGACTCTCTGCACGGTCGTTTGCTCCTGCAACGACACGGTTCGACCCATTATCGAGGGTCGGCGGCCCGGATTTCAATCAGACCGAGAGGAGCCGGAGGTGGGACTCGAACCCACGACGTCTGGTTTACAAAACCAGTGCTCTGCCAACTGAGCTACTCCGGCACTCAGGGCAGCGTAGCGCCCGCTACTGCAGAACTTCGCGGGACTGCTGGTGCGTCAGGATCTTCCGCTTGACCCGCTGCAGCGCGTTGTCGATCGTCTTCGTGTCGCAGCCGAGCTCGACCGCCATTTCCTCGTAGCTCGACCCCTCGAGGTAGAGGCGCAGCGCCTCCGACTCGAGCTTCGACAGTCCTGTCCCGAGCGTGAACACGAGGCTCTGCAGCTCCTCGGTCGAGATCACGACGACCGACGGCTCTTCGACGGCCGACCCAGGCAGCGCGTCGCCGAGCGTGCACTCGCCGTCGGTGTCCTGCCCCGCCGGCGTGTGGCTGAACGAGACGTACTGGTTGAGCGGCTGATGCTTGAAGCGCGTGGCCGTCTTGATCGCGGTGATGATCTGCCGGGTCACGCAAAGCTCCGCGAAGCTGCGGAACGACGTCTCTTTGTCCGTGCGAAAGTCGCGCACGGCCTTGTAGAGGCCGATCAGTCCTTCCTGGATCAGGTCCTCGGAGTCGCCGCCGGCGAGAAAATACGAGCTCGCCTTCAAGCGGACGAAGCCCGTGTAACGCCTCATCAGCTGGTCGAGTGCGGCCTCGTCGCCGTTGCGCGCCCTGAGGACGAGCTGCAAATCCTGAAGCTCTCGCTGAGTTCTCTGTGCCGTCTGGGCAGCAGTCGCGCCTCTTCCAGCCATGGCCTTAACCCCCGGCTCGCGGTGCGGATGAACGAAGCCTCACCCTCAACTTGAGGCCGAAGATAGCACGAGGTCCACGGATTTACAAGCCGCTTGCGGTGGACCTTTTTTGATCGGAACGTATGTTCGCCTACTCGGACTGCCCGCGGCGGAGCCGTTCGAGCGCGTCACGTGTCGCGGGGTCGAGCCTGTCCGACAGCGCGGAGCGTTTGGGCTCGGCGTGCTCGATCGGCGCGAGGTCGCCGAGGAACGTCTGAGAGGTACGCGTCTGGACAAGCCGCCCCGCCGTCGACCGAACGGTTGCATCGCTCGACACGACGCACACGCGTTCGCGGCTGCGGTTCTCGCTCGCCAGGCGTTCGATCAGAGAATCGGCGTGCTCCGCGAACCGAACCTCGAGCGGCCCGCGCGTCTCGTCCCGACCCGACCCGTCGAAGACGAGCACGCCACGCGCGCCCTGGGTCGCGACCCAGCTCGCGAGCGTATCTCGCAGCTCGCGCTGATCGGAGAAGCCGCCCGCGTGCAGGATGTTGTGCCCGTCGAACAGGTACAGGGTCGGATCGGCCATGTCCTACATCGAAGCATCTACGCTGGTCGGGTGGCCGCGCCGTATGCGGATTAGCCGCGCTGCCGTCGCGCCTCGTACAGCAGGAGCGCCGCGGCGACGCTCACGTTGAGCGACTCCACGCGCCCGGAGACGGGAATCGAGATGGAGGCGTCGCACGTCCGCCGGACGAGCGGACGCAGCCCCTTTCCCTCCGCGCCGAGAACGAGCACTACGCCGTCGGTGAAGTCCGTCTCCCACAGCGTCTGCGTTCCGTCTCCGGCGGCGGCGTAGACCCAGAGTCGATCGCTCTTGATCTCGGCTAGGTAGCGCGCGAGGTTCGACACCACTGCAACGGGCAAGTGCTCGACCGCTCCAGCGGATGCCTTCGCCACGGTCGGCGTCACTGCGGCCGAGCCATGGGCCGGGACGACGACGCCCGTCGCAGCGGCGCCTTCGGCGCTGCGGCACACCGCGCCGAGGTTGCGCGGGTCGGTCACGCGGTCGAGGCAGACGAGGAGCGGGCGCTCCCGGCTCGCGAGCTCCCACGCGTCGGCATAGCGGTAGGGCTCC
The DNA here is from genome assembly GCA_036380275.1 of Gaiellaceae bacterium. Lineage (GTDB taxonomy): Bacteria > Actinomycetota > Thermoleophilia > Gaiellales > Gaiellaceae > DASVFB01. The sequence continues at coordinate 2,349 of DASVFB010000042.1, forward strand.
GTCCACGCGACCACGCCCTGGTGGTCGCGCGTGCCGACGGCATCCGAAAGGTCACGCTCGAGCTTGAGCTGAACCTTGACCGGCGCCTCGGCGAGCCACGGCTCGGCGGCGAGCGCACGCTCGGTTGCCCACAGCTCCAGCACCTGGCGGCGACCCCGCAGCGCCTCTCGCACAGGGCGCCGCCCGTAGACCTGGTCGCGAGTCAACGCTTCGGTACGAGCTGGAACCCGCCTGCCACGTCCCGGACGACCCAGCCCGTGGCGTCGATCTCCGAGCGCAGCCGATCTCCTTCCACGAAGTCGCCGTTCGCGCGCGCCTCCTGCCGCCGCTCAGCGAGCTCGCGGACGTCCGCCGGCGCCTCCTCGCTCTCGGCGAGCGAGGCAATTCCGAAGACATCGAGCGCACGGCGCAGCAGTTCGTGGTCACGCCACGAGTGCATGATCGACAGCGCCTCCGGCGTGTTGAAGTCGTCGTCGAGGGCGGCCGCGAAGCGCTCCCACTCACCCTCGGGAGCCTGCTCGGTGGGATTGCGGAACACCTCGCGCAGGCTCGCGGCGCGTGCTTCCGCGGCGGTCAGCGTCTCGTCGGAGTAGTCGATCGGCTTCGCCCAGTGGGCTGTCATGAAGAAGACGAGCAATGTCTCGCTCCCCCACCGGTCGAGCGCGTCGCGCATCGTCGTGACGTTGCCCTCGGACTTGGACATCTTCTCGCCCGTGAAGCGAAGCATCCCGTTGTGCATCCACAGCTTCGCGAACGGATGACCGAGCGCGCGCGACTGCGCAATCTCGTTCTCGTGGTGCGGGAAGACGAGGTCCAGGCCGCCGCCGTGGATTTCGAAGGACGGGCCGAGCAGCTCCTCGGCCATCACCGAGCACTCGATGTGCCACCCGGGCCGGCCTCGTCCCCATGGCGAGTCCCACGACGTGTCCTCGCCCGGCTTGTTCGCCTTCCAGAGCGCGAAGTCGCGCGGATCCTCCTTGCGCGCGTTCGGCTCCTGCTCCTCGACCTGCTCGGGCCGCTGCCCCGAAAGCTTTCCGTAGTCGGGGAACTTCGAGACTCGGTAATAGACGTCGCCGTCCACCTCGTACGCGTATCCGCGCTCGACGAGCTGCTCGATCGCGGCGACGATCTGCGGGACCAACTCGCTCGCCAACGGCTGCTCGTCGGGCATGCCGAGACCAAAGTCCGCCGTGTCCTGCAGGTACCACTCCGCCGCGCGCGCAGCGAGCTCGGCGCTTGCTCCCGGCGCGGCGTCGTAGATCTTGTCGTTGATGTCGGTGATGTTGTGGACGAGCGTCGCGTCGTAGCCGCGCTCGGCGAGCCAGCGGCGGAGCCACATGCCAATGACGAACGGCCGCGCGTTTCCGATATGCGCCCGCGCGTACACGGTCGGGCCGCAGAAGTACATCCGGATCGGCCCGGGCGCCGCCGGCAGCTCCTGCTTCCCGCGCGAGTACGTGTCATACAGCCGCATCGAGCCTCCGGAGCGTCTCGTCCCGGTCGAGTGCTGCTACGACCGCGGCGAGCTCCGGACCGCGGTCGCGCCCGGTGAGCGCGACGCGCAGCGCGTGGAGGTCTCCGCCCGCAGCCTTGAGCTCGCGGACGAGCGTCTTCGCCGATTCGTAGCTCAGGCTGCCGTTTGCACGCTCGCGCAGCTCGCGAAACCGAGCCAGGGTCACAGGCCCCTTCTCTCCAAGTGACACTTTGTCACTAGGTGCGTTCAGGACTGCGTCCGCGTTCGACCGCGCCTCGACGAGATCGCGGGCCCCGCGCAGGACCGGAACCGCGCTCACCGGCACGCCAACTCGCGCAGCGAGCTCATCGTCCGGAAGTTGGCCGATCGTCTCGATCGCGTACCGGCGGATGCGCGGGAGGTCGTAGCGAACGTCGTGCTTCGGCAGGCCGAGCTGGTCGAAGTAGCGCCGCACGGCCTCGGGTGGGATGCCCGTGTCGCGGAGCGAGGCGACGGTCGAGCCCTCGGCGCGCTTCGACATCTTCTTGCCGTCCCGGCCGAGGATGAGGCCGTGGTGGATGTACTCCGGCGCACGAGTGCCGAGCGCATCATGGAGCCGGCGGTGCAGCGCCTCGTTCGGCCGGTGGTCGTTGCCGCGGACCACGTGCGTGATCCCGAAATCGGCATCGTCGACGACGGACGCCAACTGGTATGTGGGCGAGCCGTCATCCCGCCACAACATCACGCCGTCGAAGCGCTGGGGCAGCCCGGCGGCCGCCTCGCGGTGCCGCTCGGCGCGCTCGCTCTCCCGAACCGGCCCTTCGTCCCAGTCGATACCGAGCCATTCGAGGTCGCGCAGGATCGCCTCCTCGCCGCCCGGCACGTTGCGCGCGGCGTCGGTGTCGTCGATCCGCAGCAGCATCCAGTCGCCGAGCGCCCGGTTCGCCACGGCGCTCAGCGCGTTCCCGATGTGCAGGGATCCGGTCGGGCTCGGCGCAAAACGGACTCGCTTCATGGACGCTGAGTCTAGATCGCACTTCTCAGGGCCTTCCGCGGTCCGCCGCGGAAGCGCGCGTGCCCGCGCTTAACCGCCATTTCCCTATCTTCTTAGACTCGTCTTAATCGACGCGTAGAAGCTGTTGCACAGAGCCAGACCCGGCGAGGACGGGCGCTCGGCGCGGCGCCCGTCCTGCCCTCCTTCTTCCTAGTGGCCGCAACCGTGAGCGTGTTCCCGTCTGGCCGGCGAAAACCAAGCAGGCCAAGGACGCAGGGAGCCGCGATAGCAGAAGCTATCGGGGCGACTGAGGACGCGGGCATGCGCCGCGTTTGCAGCCGGCCAGGCGGACAACCGCGCTCGCGGTTGCGGTCACTCTAGAGTGCGAGCGTGGTTCCGACGCTCGACCTTCCCGCCGCGAAGACGCTCGGCGACGCGCTGAGGCGCGTCTCGTACAACGAGGAGTCGATCGAAGAGCTCCTGGGCGAGGACGCGTGGACGACCGCGCTCGAGGACGTGCCTGTACACGAACGGCGTCTGCCGCAGAGCCCGCTCGCGACCGCGATCCGTCTCTTCTTCCTCGAGCTGCCGGTCGAGCGGGCCGCCGCCGAGCACGCGCTCGGCAGCGCCGGCGTCGGCGCGCTCGAGCGCACCGGTCTGGCGCAGATCGGCAAGCAGGTCTCCCCTAAGGCGCGAATCGCCCCGGTCGAGAACCTGCTGCTGGCCTCCGATCGGCTTTCGACGAACCCGACCGACGACCCGCCCGACTACGTCTCGACCTACTCGCCGACGGCGCGCCTCTGCGACCTGCTGACTCCGCGCCCGCAGGTGGAGCGTGCGCTCGATGTCGGAACCGGCAACGGGGTGCAGGCGCTCCTCATCGCCGACCACAGCGAGCATGTCGTCGCGACGGACGTGAATCCGCGCGCGCTCGGTTTCACCGAGCTCAACGCTGCGCTCAGCGGACTCGACAACGTCGAGTGCCGGCGCGGAAGCCTCTTCGAGCCGGTCGAGGGCGAGCAGTTCGGCCTGATCACGTGCAACGCGCCTTTCGTCGTCTCGCCGGAGCGGCGCTGGACGTATCGCGACGGGTCGCACGACGGTGACGAGCTTTCGGCACAGATCGTCCGCGAGAGCGTCGGGCATATGGCGCCGGACGGTTTCGCCACGCTGATGGTGAGCTGGCTCGGGCGCAGCTCCGACGAGCCCGACGAGCACGTCGTCGAGTGGATCGCGGGCTCGGGCTGCGACTCGTGGATCCTGCCGATCGACGAGGCTTCACCGCTCGAGCACGCCGAGCGCTGGAACGCGCACCTGGCCGGCAACGGCACCGTCTACGGCGAGACCCTCGACAGGTGGACGTCCTACCTCGACGAGCTAGGTGCGGGCGTCGTCACCGAAGGCGCGGTCATTCTGCATCGCCGCGAAGGGCACAACACGTCACGCATCGACGAGATCGACGAAAACGAGCTCGATGCGGCCGACATCCAGATCAGGCGTGCGTTCGACACGCGTGCGCGCCTCGACGGGCATGATCTGCTCGACGCGCGGATTGCTCCTGTCGACGAGCTGAGCGTGGAGATGCTGCTGAGACGAGGCAACGTGCCCGGCGCGCGCGTGACGCTCGAGGACGGAACGTGGCCTGTGCTCGACGTCTCGCCTGCGGCCGCCGACGTGATCGCCGACCTCGACGGGCTTCGAACGCTGCGCGAGCTGTCCGCGACATCCGACGCGGTCGCGTCCTGCCGGGAGCTGCTCGAGCTCGGAGCGCTCGAGCTCCTGGGCGTTACATCCGCTGTTTGAGCGCAAGCACGCCGGCGACGAAAGGCTTTGTCACCGGTAGCACGCCGTGCTTCCGCACAGCGGCCTCGCCCTGATACCACGCTGCTAGCGCGAGATGCTCGTTCGCGTCGAAGCGCCCGAGCAGGTGGCGCAGGTAGAGGACGCCGGTCTCGATGTCGCCGTCGAGCGAGTTCGGCAGCGGATGTCCGACGAGCACGTCCTCGACGAAGTCGCGAGTCACCGGCAGCGTCTGCAGGACGCCGCGGGCGCCGGCCTTGGAGACGACGTTCGGCTGGTAGCCCGACTCCATCCACGCGAGTGCGCGCAAAAGGTGCGGCGACACGCCGAGCTTGGCAGCCCAGTAGTCGAGCCGCTCACGGACCTCGGAAGGCGACGCGGCAAGCGCGGAGCTAGTGCTGCTGATATTGCTACTGCCGCCACCGGGGATCTTCAGCTTCTTGCCGATGAGCAGCACGTGCGACGGATCGAAGTGATTAGCGCGCGCGAGCGCGCGAAGGGAAGTGCCGAAGCGGTGAGCGATCGCGGTCAGCGAATCACCTGGGCGAACGACGTAGATGCGGCTCGTCGCGACCGCCTGGGGACGCACGGACACCTTGTTCTCGAGCACGAAGGCCGCGAGCGTGCGCGGGCCGACGACGCCGTCCGCCGTGAGGTGGACGCGTCGCTGGTACCGCCGCAGCGCGGAGTCCGTTCCGACGCTCAGGTATCCGTCGAGGGGACCGTCGTATACGCCTTGCTTGGTGAGCAGGAACTGGAGCACGGCGACATCGAGACCGAACAGCCCGGGGTGCAGGATGCGCTTGCCGAGGAGCGGCCGGCCGAGCGGCCCGAGCGAGTGCCGGGTGCGCTTGTCGGCGAGCCCCGTCACGGGCAGGTGCGCGCGCTGCTGAGCGGCCTTGATCGCCGCCACGGTCTGGGGCCCGACGAGACCGTCGATTGGTCCGTGATACAGCCCGAGCGCGCGCAGAGCCACCTGGACGCCGGCGTGCTGCGCGTTCGTGTACGCGCCGGCCGGCGAGGCGAAAACGCCCGCCGCCACCCCCACAGCGAGAAGCACCCGAAAGCGCACAGCCGAACCTGTTTCGGCCTGCCGGTGCGGCTTCCTGCACGGGCCGTAGACTCGCCCGGAATGGATGCCGTCCTGCACGCGTGGTTCGCCGCCAACGAGCGAGATCTGCCCTGGCGACGGACGCGGGATCCCTACGCGATTCTCGTCAGCGAGGTGATGCTCCAGCAGACACAGGTCGAGCGCGTCGTGCCTCGGTATCTCGCCTGGCTGGAGCGATGGCCGACGGTCGAGGCGCTCGCCGCAGCGGCGATTCCCGACGTGCTGCGCGAGTGGCAGGGGCTCGGCTACAACCGGCGCGCGCTCAACCTCCACCGCGCAGCTGCGGCGATCAGCGAGCGCGGCTGGCCGAGCGACCTGACCGAACTGCCGGGCGTCGGCGCGTACACGTCCGCGGCGATCCGCAACTTCGCGTTCGGCGAGGACGTGTTGCCGGTCGACACGAACGTGCGTCGCGTGCAGGAGCGGACCAAGCATCGATTCTCCTCGCGCACTGCGCAAGCGCTGATGGATCTCGGCGCGACCGTCTGCCTCGCGCGCGTCCCCCGCTGCGGGATCTGCCCGCTCTCGGAAGGCTGCCCGTCGCGCGGTCGCCGCTACGAGCCGCTCCGAAAGCAGTCGCGCTTCGAGGGCTCGTTCCGGCAGCGTCGCGCGCGGGCGTTGCGCTCGATCCTCGCCGGCGAGCAACCGCACGACGACGAGGCCGTCGCCGCGCTCGCGCGCGACGGGCTCGTCGAGTCTTTGCCGGTAGTGTCCGGCGCATGAGCACGCGGTACGACGAGTTGATCGAGCGTCTCCGCGAGTCGGCGTTGCCGGAGCGGAACGCGCCGCCGGATTTCGCGTCGTACCTCGGAAAAGTGCGGCTGCACGCGTACAAGGTCACCGACGGCGACGTGCAGGCGCTCAAGGAAACGGGCTATTCGGAGGACGAGATCTTCGAGCACACCGTCTCCGCAGCCGTCGCGGCCGGGCTCGAGCGACTCGAAGCCGGCCTGGGAGCGCTGTGAGACTTGCCGTCGTCGACGCATCCCCGGCGCCGCGCCCGCTCGGAGTCCTGAAGACGCTCCATTACCGGCCGGAACTGTTCGGCCGCCCGTACTCCGACGCGCTCGACCTCGCGTTGCGAGGCCCGTCGGACTGGAGCGAAGGCGAGCGTGAGTTGTTCGCCGCGTTCGTCTCCTCCCTCAACCAGTGCCCGTTCTGAACGAACGCCCACGGCGCGGTCGCGTCGTACGCACTCGGACAGGACGTATGGGACGCGGTCGAGCGCGACTGGCGGACCGCGCCCGTCTCACCTGAGCTCCGCGCGACGCTCGGCTTCCTCGAGAAGCTGACGCTCCGTCCAGGCGACATCTCGCGCAAGGACGCCGACGCGGTCCGAGCCGCCGGTGTGTCGGACAACGCGCTCGTCGACGCGATTCACGTCTGCGCGCTGTTCAGCATGATCGTCCGGCTGGCCGACGCGCTCGGCTGGGACGTGCCGTCCTATGAGTCGTTCGCAGAGCGCGCCGACGGCATGCTCGCGAGCGGCTACGCGCTCGAGGACTGAAGCAGCGCGACGGCCTGTGCGGCGAGCCCCTCGCCGCGGCCCGTAAAGCCGAGTGCATCAGTCGTCGTCGCTCGCACCGAGATCCGGTCTGCGTCGACCTCCAGTGTCCCGGTGAGCAGCAGCTGCATCTGCTTGCGGACGCCTGCGATCCTCGGCTCCTGACCTATCAGCACGACGTCCGCGTTGACGAGCTCGTACCCGCACGTCCGGACCTGAGCGTACGCCTCGCGCAGCAGCTTGAGCGACGACACGCCCTTGAGCTCGGGGTCCTCCGCCGGAAAGAGCGTGCCGATGTCGCCGAGGCCTACCGGCCCGAGCAGCGCGTCGATCAGCGCGTGAGTGATCACGTCGCCGTCGGAGTGCCCGGCGAGCCCGCGCGGCGAGCGAAAGGCCACGCCTCCGAGCACGAGCGGCACGCCCGGCTCGAACGCGTGCGCGTCGACGCCGATTCCCACGCGCAGGTCAGCCATCGAGCGCGCCAGGTAGCTCGTCGAGGCCTCGAATCGCGATCGCCTCAGCCGGCGGGTCGTGCAGGTGCCCCCACGGACCGCGCTTGATGTGGACTGCGACCATCCCCGCAGCGAGCGCCGGCTCCACGTCGTTGTCCACACGGTCGCCGACGTAGGCGATCTCCTCGGGCGCGAGTGCTGCCTCGGCCGAGATCCGCTCGAAGAAACCGGGAGCCGGCTTCTCGATCTTCCAGCGCCCGGACGAACCGACTAGCTCCGCATGCTCGCGCAGAAGTTCCTCCGTCGCTGCAGGCGTGTTCCCGACGGCGCCGACGAGCAGCCCCATCGAGCGGAGCCTGGCCAGACACGGAAGCGCGTCGGCGTAGAAATCGCTCGAACCCCAGGTCGAAGCCGGCTGCGAGACACCGAGAATCTCCCAAACCCGCGAATGTCTTTCTCGGCGCGCGGCCAGCCCACCGAGCACGCCCATCAGAGTGAAGCGCGAAACGCCGGCTGCGTCGGCGGCCGCTTCCCACATGCGCGTCTCGTCGACGAGGGTCTCGCCGACGTCGAAGACGACCGCCTTTACAACCACGAGGCCACCAGCGCAAGATCCTCGCGCGAGGTCACCTTCAGCAGCCGCGGATCGCCTTGCACTGCTTTGATCTTGCCGCCTTGGGCCTCGACGAGCGCAGCGCAGTCGGTCCCCTCGCCCGCGGCGGCCCGGCGCAGCGCGTCGGCGAGAAAGGCCTGCGGTGTCTGCGTGAGGACGAGCCCTTCGCGCTCGACGGTCTCCACCACCTCGTCCGCACGGACGCGCTTTACGGTGTCCGACACCTGGATGACCGGCACTGCGCCGTCGTAGCCTTCGGAGAGCGGCGCGAGGACGCGTCCGATCACCTCGTCCGAGACGAGTGGTCGCGCCGCATCGTGAACGAGCACGACCGCGGCGTCCTCGGGCACCTCAGCCAGCGCTGTCCGCACCGACGCCGCGCGCGTCGCGCCGCCGGTGACGACGCTGCTCACCTTCCCCGCGCCGATCTGTTCGGCGAGCACGATGCACGGCTCCTCCCAATCCGGAGGAGCCGCGACGACGATGCCGTCGATCCAGTCGGAGTCGTCGAGCCGGCGCAGCGGCTCGGCGACCAGAGGAAGGTCACCGAGCCGAGCGAACGCCTTAGGGCGATCGTCGCCCAACCGTTCTCCGCGACCCGCAGCCGCGAGAACGGCCCACACGGACACGTTAGGTGGTCACGGCCGCAAGCACAGTTGTCCGCCTGGCCGGCTGCAAACACTGCGCATGCCGGCGTCCTCAGTCGCCCCGATAGCTTCTGCTATCGGGGCTCCCTGCGTCCTTGGCCTGCTTCGTTTTCACCGGCCAGACGGGAACGCGCTTACGGCCGTGACCACTAGGCCGCCGCGCTGGCCTTGGTTTTCGACTTCGACGCGGTCGTCGTCGCCGTCGTCGTCACGGCCTTCTTCGCAGTCCCGTTCGTCGTGCCGTTCGTGGAGAGCACCTCGTCTAGCCACTCAGCCGCAGCCTCTTCGTCGAGGCTCTTCGCGTACATCAGCTCGGACGCCAGGATCTTCTTTGCCTTCACGAACATCTGCTTCTCACCCGTCGAGAGACCCTTCTCGTGGTCGCGCAGCGAGAGATTGCGCACGACTTCCGCGAGTTCGAAGATGTCGCCGGTCTTCATCTTGTCGCGGTTGTGCTTGAAGCGGCGGTTCCAGTTCTTCGGCATCGCGGTGCCACCACCGGTCAATGCCTTCGTGACCTTCTTGACCATCTCCTCGTCGATCACCTGCCGAAGCCCCACTGCCTCGGCGTTCTCGCACGGAACGTTGACGGTCATGTCGTTGTGCAGAATTTTGATCGTCAGGTACTCGCGCTTCTCCCCCAGCACCATGCGCTTTTCCTTCTTGACGATCGTGCCTGCTCCGTGGTGCGGATACACCACCTTGTCGCCGACCTTGAACAAGCCTTCCTCCCCTACGCGTCGCGGGTGTACTCGGCAAGACGCCGACGGCGTAAACGCCCCCGGCGCAATGTTCACTAGTGTATCAAAAGTCCCGCAAATCGGCCACTTTTCTGCAAAGTCCCTGCACGTTGCGATGTTCGCGCGAACTGCTTCGCAGTTCGCGCTCGAGGACGGTCATGCCCGGTTTGCCCCGAGCGAAATGCGCAGCATTTCGCTCGGCTAAAGCTGGAGATAGCGATCCACGAGGTTGTGCTCCTGGAGGCGGCGGAGTCCTTCGCGGATGTCGCGGGCCCGGGCAGTGCCGACTCCCTGCACCGCTTCGAGGTCGCGCTGGGACGCGCGGACGATCGCTTCCAGTCCCTCCAGGTCCGCCACGACCCGCTGAATAACGCCCGGCGGCAGGCGCGGGATGTTCGACAGCACGCGGTAGCCCCTCGCGGAAACCGTGTGATCCAGCGGATTGACGGTCCGCGGGTAGCCCAGAAGCTCCGCGATCCGCTCGAACTCGAGCAGCTCCTGATAACTGAGCGCTGCGAGGCCTTCAAGCGCGAGAACGGCCTCTGGCCCGCCGCCGGAGACGTGGTAGTCGTTCACGATCGCCGCCCGCTGGCCCGGGACGTCCCCGAGGAGCTCGGTCAGCCGCATACGGATCAGCCGTCCCTCGGTGCCGAGCTCGACGCAGTTCCGCTCGATCTCCTCTGCCATTCGCGTCGTCAGCTCGGCCCGCTGGAGGACGACCAGCACATCGTCGAGGACGACGGCATTCTGGAACTCGAGGGCCGTCAGGCGTGTCAGCACCTGCTCGAGCCGGGTCCGATAGGTGTCGAGGGTCGCGAGGGCCTGGTTCGTCTTCGCGAGCAGCGTCGGTACGGGATCGAGCTGGTAGCGCTGCCTGCCCTGGAAGATCGTCACCGTCTCGCGCTGCTGCGAAATCGAGATGACAAGGGCGCCGGTCTGCTTCGCAACCCGCTCGGCGGTGCGATGGCGGGTGCCTGTCTCGTCCGACGAGATGGTCGGGTCCGGCATGAGTTGGACGTTGGCGTAGGCGATCTTCGACAGGTTGTCCTTGACGATGATCGCGCCGTCCATCTTCGCGAGCTCGTACAGAGCCTGGCCGGTGAAGACCAAGTCGAGCCGCATTCCGCCCGAGTAGAGAAACGACAGTGACTCGGGATCGCCCATGACGATCAGCGCACCTTCGTGCGAGCGGATGATGTCGTCGATCCCCTGTCTGAGCTCGGTTCCGGGTGCGACGCGCGCGATCGAGGAGAGTAGACGAGGGTCGCGGCGCGGGTCGTCTTCCGACGGTGAACGCGTGAAGCCAAGCGTCCCGGCTTGCTTATCCCCTCTGTCCGGCATCGAGCCCCGCCTTGATCGCATGCCTCAATGTGTCGTGCGCTTCCACGTTGAGTTTGCCATGCGAGGCGGTTCCCGCCGGGACGACGACCCGATCGAGGCCGAGCTTCGCGCACTCCTGCAGCCGCCGCTCCGCTTGCGTCGCAGGCCGCAGGCGGCCGGTAAGACCGACCTCGCCGAACGCAGCGAGCCGGTTTCCGACCGGAACGCCCTTTGCGGCAGACGCGATCGCGAGCGCGACTGCGAGGTCGGCGCCCGGCTCGTCGATACGGACACCCCCCGCCACGTTCACGAAGACGTCCGCACTGCCTAGCGCAACGCCTGCGTGGCGGCCGAGCACGGCGACGATCATCGCGAGGCGCTTCGGGTCGACGCCGGTCCCGACGCGGCGCGGCATCGCAAGGTCGGTCGGCGACACGAGCGACTGGACCTCGAGCAGCATCGGGCGCGTCCCCTCGAGCGCGCACGCCACAGCCGCGCCGACCTCTCCGTCCTCGGTCTTGCCGAAGAGCGCGGACGGGTCCGGCACGCCGACGAGGCCTGCGCCTGTCATCTCGAACACGCCGAGCTCGTTCGTCGACCCGAAGCGGTTCTTCACCGCCCGCAGGATGCGGTGCGCGTGGTAGCGATCGCCCTCGAATTGCAGGACGCAGTCGACTAGGTGCTCGAGCACGCGGGGGCCGGCGACCGAGCCGTCCTTCGTCACGTGGCCGACGAGGATCGTCGCGACGGCGCTCTCCTTGGCGACGCGCAGCAGGCGCGCCGCCGCTTCGCGGACCTGCGCAACCGAGCCCGGAGCGGAGCCGAGGTCGGCTGCGTACAGCGTCTGCACCGAGTCGATCACGCAGACGTCCGGGCGCTCGCGCTCGAGCGTGGCGCAGACCACGTCGAGCTCGGTTTCCGCCAGGATCTCGACGTTCGCCGCGCCTCCGAGGCGCCCGGCGCGGAGCTTCACCTGTGCGACGGACTCCTCGCCGGTGACGAGAAGGGCGCGCCGCGTCTCGCTCATTGCCTGCAGCGCCATCAGCAGCAGGGTCGACTTGCCGACGCCGGGCTCGCCGCCGACGAGGACGAGCGACGCTGGAACGAGCCCGCCGCCGAGGACGCGGTCGAGCTCCGGAACTCCTGTCCCGATCCGCTCGGCCTCAGCCGCGTCGACGTCGACGAGGCGCAGCACGGGCTTGGCCGCCGCCGCGTCGCCCGCGGCCGCCGGACCTTCCTCCACGAGCGTCCCGAACGCGTCGCAGCCTGGGCACTTGCCGAACCAGCGGCCGGCGGTGTAGCCGCATTCGGAACAGGCGTATTTCACGGCGGTCTTCGCCACCGGGCCAGACTACGCGCGCGTTCGGACGCTCTTCGCGCCGGATCTGTGCCGAATTTCAGCCCGCGAGCTCGGGCTCCGGCGGCGGCGGCGCGCGACGGCCGAGCGAGGAGATGACGAGCCCCGAGAGGATGCACGCCGCACCGGCGAGCTGCCACGTCGAGGGCGCCTCGTCGAGGATCGCGGCGGCGAAGAGAACGGCGCAGACCGGCTGCAGCGTCAGCGAGACGGACGTGACGACCGCCGGCAGACGCGGCAGCGAGATCGTGATCAGCAGCCAGCCGAGCACCTGCGAACTAAGGGCGAGCAGAATCAGCCAACCCTGCGCCGACGGCGACGGCGTCAGGTCGAGGTCGCCGACGACGACTCCGATCAACGCGGATCCGAAAGCCGCCGCGAGCGTCGCGTCGAAGAGAGGCCCCGCAGGACCCAGGTAGCTGCGTCCGCCTTGACGCAGCGCAAGCAGGAAGCCCGTATAAGCGAGCCCCGTGAGCACGCCGTACGCGGCCCCGAGTGCCGGATTCTCGCCGTAAGCGCCTTGCTCGAGCACGCCTGAGATGAGGATCACTCCGAAGAGCACGATCGGGATCGCGACGAGCGAGGCCGTTTGCGGCCGCTCGCGCCACAGCAGCCACGCGATCAGTCCGACGAGCACGACCTGGGTGTTGCCGAGGACGGTCGCGAGGCCGGCGCCGACCTGCTCGATCGCGTTGTGCCAGAGCACGAGGTCGGCGGCGAAGAACGCTCCGGCAAGCCACGCCAGCTGGCGCGCACGCAACGGCCGGCGTCCCCAGCGTCGCTCCTCCCAGTGAGCGATCACCCACAGCGGAGGCAGCGCCCAGAAGCACCGGAAGAACGCTCCGGTCGACGGCGAGACGTGCGACAGGCGGAAGAGGATGCCCGAGAACGAGATCGCCACCGCGCCGACGAGAACGGTGAGCTCCGGCCGGCGCGCAAACGTAGACAGGCGCATCAGAGGGTTCTACAGAAAGCGAACGGCCCGCCGAAGCGGGCCGTTCAGGTCGAAGCGGGTTTCCCCGCACGCATCTCACACACGCTGATGAACCTTAGCGCTCGGGGGCGGAGGGCGCGGGACTCGAAGCTCACGGATTGTGCGGTACGTCAAGAGCGCGCGATCAAGCTACGACAGCGTGGCCGCAACAAACAAAGTGCAGAGAAGGTCGAAAGAGAACGAGGCGCCTTTCGGCGCCTCTTCGTCACTCTTCGACCGAAGTCTCTTCCTGTTGCTCCGCCGGCTCTTCCGGCGGGACGGTCACCTTCTCGGCCGTCAGGTCGGGCGGCAGGACGACGATGTCGACCTCCTGCTCGCCTTCCTCCACCTCGCCCTTGCGGCCGACGAGGATCGTCGAGCCGGGCTCCAGCGAGCGGCCGAGCACGAAGTCCGCCAAAGGATCCTCGATGTAGCGCTGGATCGCGCGGCGCAGCGGCCGGGCGCCCATCGCCGGGTCGTATCCCTTCTCGACGAGAAGATCCTTCGCCTCGTCCGTCAGCTCGATCGTCACCTCGTGCGTGCCCATCTGCTCGCGCAGGCGGCGCATCAGCAGCTCGATGATGATCTTGATCTCGTCCTTCGTCAGCTTGTGGAAGACGATG
>DASVFB010000043.1:0-3042 GCA_036380275.1 Gaiellaceae bacterium
CGTGCATGGAGCTCGAGGCTGGTGACTCGGGCATCCGCAGCCTCGTGTCGGTGCAGGGGTCGTTGGCGATGTTCGCGATCTGGCGTTGGGGATCGGAGGAGCAGAAGCAGAGATGGCTGCCGCCGATGCACGCAGGCGAGGCGATCGGCTGCTTCGGGCTCACCGAGCCGGACGCCGGCTCCGATCCCGGCTCGATGCGCACGCACGCGCGGCGTGATGGTTCCGATTGGATCCTCAACGGCACGAAGATGTGGATCACCAACGGGTCCATCTCCGACGTCGCGGTGGTGTGGGCACGCACTGATGCGGGCGACATCAACGGCTTCCTCGTTGAGGGCGACATGGACGGGTTCACGGCGCCGGAGATGAAGCACAAGCTCTCGCTGCGCGCGTCGGTGACGTCGGAGCTCGTGCTCCGCGACGTCCGCGTGCCGGAGGAGAACCGGTTCCCCGAGGTCGACAGCCTCCGCGGACCGCTCTCGTGCCTCAACGAGGCGCGCTACGGCATCGTCTGGGGTTCGGTCGGCGCGGCGCGCGCTTGCTTCGAAGCTGCGCTGGAGTACGCCAAGGAACGCATCGTGTTCGAGAAGCCGATCGCGGCGTACCAGCTCACACAGCAGAAGCTCGCCGAGATCGCGCTCGAGATCAACCGCGGCACACTGGTCGCGCTCCACCTCGGGCGCATGAAAGATGACGGGACGCTGCGTCCCGAGCAGGTGAGCCTCGGGAAGATGGGGAACGTCCGCGGAGCGATCGAGGCCTGCCGCACCGCACGCACGATCGTCGGCGCCAACGGGATCACGCTCGAGTACCCGATCATCCGCCACATGAACAACCTCGAGTCCGTCCTCACCTACGAGGGGACGCACGAGGTGCACACGCTCGTCGTCGGCCAAGCGCTGACAGGCGAGAACGCGTTTCGTTAACTGGCTGACCCCCAGGTCACGCTAGGTTCGAAGCGTGGCAGGCCGTTTCTACGTGGTCGGCATCCCCGGCTCCGGGAAGACGACGGTCAGCCGCACCGTCGCCGAGCGCCTCGGCATCACGCACGTCGAGCTCGACGCCCTCTTCCACGGGCCGAACTGGAGCCTGCCGCCTGCGGGCGAGTTCGAGCGTCGCGTCGCGGCCGCGCTCGACGGGCTCGATGACTGGGTCGTCGACGGGAACTACCGGTCGCGCGTGGGTGGTCACGTGCTCGAGCGCGCGACGACCATCGTGTGGCTCGATCTTCCGCTCCGGGTCTGCCTAGGGCGCGTCTGGCGTCGCACCTGGCGGCGGATCCGCGCCCGCGAGGAGCTCTGGGACTCGAAGAACAGGGAAACCCTCATCAACGCATTCTTCGCGCGCAACTCGCTGTTCGTCTGGGCCGTGAAGACGCACTTCCGTCACCGCCGCGACATGCCAGAGTGGATCGCGCGGCATCCACACCTCGACGTCGCACACCTCCGCTCTCGGCGGGCAGTCGACCGCTGGCTCTCGACCGTCTACTCGCCGTCCCAGTAGTCGAGCTTCGGCTCGTCGCGCACGAGCCCGACGTAGCCGTCCTCCTTCGTCCAGATTCCGACCTTGTGGCTGTCGGGATATGCGACCACGGCGATCGGCGTCTTCGAGGAGAGGATGATGACGCGCACGGTCTCGTCTGTCGGATTCGCGACCTTGTGCGCGCCGTCGGGCCCCTGCGGAAACGCGGCGACGTCGCCGGGCTCGAGCTGCCGGTCGCCGTCCGGCGTCCGTAGTGTCGGCCGGCCAGCGACGACGATCAGCCACTCCTCCGCACCGTGCTCGTAGTGGTACGGCCAAGTCGACTCACCGGGCGGGAGCTCGTACAGGCCGGCGCCGAGCAGCTCGGCGCCGAGACGCTTGCCGATCGCGGCGACCCGATGCCTGTACCCATCGCGCTCCTGCTCGTTGTCCCATTCCTGCTCGGCGAAGAGGTTGAAGACGTCCACGGCCGAATTCTCTATCGTCGGGCCGTGTCTCTGCTGGCCCTTGCGCTGAGCCTGATGCTGCCGAAGCACGGCGTGCTCGTCCCCTCGCGAAGCCTCGGCGGCGTGCAGCTCGAAATGACGCCCGCGCAGGTTCAGCACGTGTGGGGCAGGACGTTCGGGCGCTGCCGCGGCTGCGCGCGCAAGACGTGGTACTTCAACTACGAGAAGTTCCACGCCGAGGGAGCGGCCGTGCGCTTCCGCAAAGGGCGGGTCGACGCTGTGTGGACGCTCTGGAAGCCACCCGGCTGGCACGTCGGCACGCTCGAGCTCGGGGCGTCGTCCGCCACGCTCACCGATCGGGTCGGCGCGCTGGTGACGATCCCGTGCGGCTCGTACGACGCGCGCGTCGCGACGCGACACGGCGTGACGACGGTCTACTACGTCTACGCCGACCAGCTGTGGGGCTTCGGGCTCAGCCGGCCCTCCGCATCACCCTGCCACTAGGCCAAAGATGTCCATCGCAGACATGTCCCAAGTCCTGGACTCGGGTCATGTACGGCCAAGCGATGTCCGCGCCGGGACCCGACCGCGCCTCGGCCCTCGGTGAGCCTACCCTGCGTCCCGGCGAGACGTGGCCGTAGTCCTGGACGTGGGTCACGTCCGGTTGAGCCAACGCATCGGACGCACCTAGGCGGCGCGCGCCTCGAGCTGCGCCAGGTGGCGCACGAGGGGAATGACTGCGAGGATCGGCACGGCGAGGACCGGCCACAACAACTGGTACCCGTCGGTGGACTCGAAGTAGCGGCCGAAGATGTCCATCGCCGCACCCGCCGCAATCGGCCCGATGATCAGGCCGAAGCCCTTCGTCGTCGTCGCCAGACCCGAGACCGTGCCCCGTTGCTCCGACGGCGTGAGCGTGAAGAGCAGCCCCCACGCGAGCGTCATGACCGCGCCGCCGGCGATGGTGACCGGGAACATCAGCGCGAGATACCAGTCGCGCCAGTGCTGGACGAGACCGCCGAGGAGCAGCCCGCCGCCGTAGACGAACGAGCAGTAATAGATCACGCGCGCAATCCCGAAGCGGTCGCTGAGACGTCCCGCCGAGGCCGCTGCG
>DASVFB010000044.1:0-4965 GCA_036380275.1 Gaiellaceae bacterium
AGGCTCGTCGAGATCATCGAGCTCGCCGACCATCCGTGGTTCGTCGCGTCGCAGTTCCATCCGGAGTTCAAGTCGCGACCCACGCGTCCCGCGCCGCTCTTCCGGGAGTTCGTCGGCGCGGCGCTCGCCCGCGCGCGCGAGCGCGGAACCGTCGCGGTCGCGACGGCCGGTTAGTCCCAGGTCTCGAGCACGGGGTACGCGCTGCGTCCATCGACGCAGTCGGCGACGAAGAGGGCGACGCCGAGGTCACCCGTCCACAGCGAGTAGCGGCCGTGGCCGCGGCGCTCGACCTGCTCGAGCGCGTGCATCGCGAAGCGACGCGCCCGTGCGAGCCACTCTTCGTCGCCGGTGCGCGCGAACGCCTTCAGGAACGCGTAGCCGTTGCCTGCGGTGCCGTGGCAAATGGACGACCCCTTGTGCATCGCGGGAGGCTCGGTGCGCCAGGGAAGCTCCGCGCCGGCGAGTAGGAGCTCTTCGTCGAGGTACGACGCCGCCGAGGTGACGATTCCCGGAGCGCCGGCGCACCATTGCACTCGAATTTCGCCGTCGCCGGTCTCGAGCGGACCGCCCGCCTCATCCGGCCAGTTCGCGAGGCCGTCCTCCAGGACTGCCTCGCGTGCAAGTAGCGCCGCGGTCTCCTCCCTCAGCTTTTCGTCGGCTGCGGTGTCGAGAAGGGCGAGCACGTTCCCGACGACGCCGTGAGGCGGGCCGAGGCCGCGGAATTCGCCTCCATGGAGCCGCTGAGTCCACAACCCGTCTGGCCCACGGCGACGCGACAGAGCCTCGGCGCTCTCTGCGACTGCGTCGCGCCACTGTCCTGAGCCGGTCCACATCGCCATCGCGCGTGCGGCAAGCAACGTGCCGGGACAGCCCCACATGAGCTCGTCCGCCTCGCTGTCGACGTTTGTTCGCACGAGGTGGAGCAGGTCGTGCTCGAGATCGGCGTTGGGGCCGAGGCGCCAGGCGACGACGAGGACCCCCGCCTCGCCCCTGAGCAGAGCCGACTTTGGCTGCGAGGGAAGGCCCTCGCCGGCCATGAAGTCCGGCGCATCACGAACCGCCGCAAGCGCATGCAACGCTGCCGCGCCGAGGTCGAGTTGCGTGTCCGCGTCGCCTCGCCGGCGCAGCATGTCGAGCGCAAGGATGACCCCGGCGGCGCCGACGTAGAGATTCTTCATCGGCGTCGCCGCCTGCCAGCCGTCCCACTCGTCAGCCGGCCACAGCTTGTCGACGTCGAATGCCGCGTCGACGTCGGCGACGATCCGGCGAATCCCGTCGCGTGCGCGTGCAGCGTCCCACGGCGTCTCGGTGAGCGGCTCGAACGCCTCTGGCTTGAAAAGCACGGCGGAACTCTAAGCTTGCGCGGTGCCCGAAGTCCTCGACCTCTTCACGGAACTCGCGGCCATTCCGAGCCCGCCCGGGGAGGAACGCGCGGTCGCCGACATCGTCACGGCCTACCTGCGCGACTGCGCGCTCGAGGTCGACGAGGACGACGCCGGCGCGCGGATCGGCTCAACGGCCGGGAACCTCTACTCGCGGATCGAAGGAACGGCGCCGGGCACGCCGATCTTCCTCTGCGCGCACCTGGACACCGTGCCCCCGACCGGGCGGATCGAGCCGGTCGTCGACGACGAGGGCATCGTGCGCAACGCGGCAGGGACGATACTCGGGGCGGACGACAAGGCCGCGATCGCCGTCATGCTCGAGGCCACTCGCCGCGTCCTTTCCGAAGGGCGCGCGCACGCCGGGATCGAGTTGCTCTTCACGCCGAAGGAGGAGGTCGGGCTCGTCGGCGCCGCTGCGTTCGACGAGTCTCGTCTGGTCGCGCGACATGGCTTCGTCTACGACCAGGCCGCGCCGATCGGCGAGGTCGTCCTCGGTGCGCCGTTCTCGCAGTCGATGGAGGTGACGTTCCACGGGCGGGCGTCGCATGCCGGGATGTACCCCGAAGAGGGACGGAACGCGATCGCTGCCGCCGCGCGCGCGATCGCCGATCTGCGCCTCGGCCGGGTCGACGACATCTCGACGGCGAACGTCGGCGAGATTCACGGCGGCGTCGCCGCGAACATCGTCGCCGAGCACTGCACCTTCGTCGCAGAAGCCCGCTCGCACGACGAGCGGCGGCTCGCCGACCTGGTGCAGGAGATGCTCGAGTCGATCTCTTTCGCGGCCGAGATGAGCGAGTGCCGGGCCGACGTCGAAGCGCGCAAGTCGTACCGCGGCTACCGCTTCAAGCGAGACGACGAGGTGGTTCGCGTCGCGACGGACGCACTCGGTCGAGTCGGGCAGGACATCAGCTTTGGCTTGAGCGGCGGCGCTGCCGACGCGAACATCTTCAACGAGCGGGGGCTGCAGTGCCTCAATCTCGCGAACGGGATGATGGACATCCACACTCCCGACGAGCGGATCGCCGTCGCGGACCTCGAGGCCATGGTCGACGTGACGCTCGCGCTGGTCGATGCCGCTCTCGCTTAGGCGGGGCAAGGTCACCGCGATCGCGGAGCGGCACGAAGGCCTCGTGCGGCTCGAGGTCGAAGGCGTTCCGTGCATCGCGTACCCCGACGTGACGGGGTCCGTCGAGGTCGGGGACGACGTGCTCGTGAACGTGCAAGCGCGGGAGCTGGAGCTCGGGAGCGGCGGCTTCGACATCCTGCATGCGAACCTGACGCGAGGGATCGAGCTCGAGCCAGAGCCCGGTGCACACGTGATGACGCTGCCGTACACGTCGCTGCAACATGCGGCGCCGCACGTCGAGGAGAGCGGCTCGTCCGCCGAGGCGCTGGACGGCATGCCCGTCGTGTGCTGCTCGGTGCACTCGCAAATTGCGCCCGTCTGCGCCGCGCTTGCGGGCCTGCGCGTGGCGTACGTCCAGCTTGCCGGCGGCGCCATTCCTACCGCGTTGTCGGACGCCGTCCGTGCGCTTCGCGGGCGGAGCCTGATCGAGCTGGTGGTCGCCGCCGGACCGTGCGTCGGTGTCGAGCAGGCGGTGAATGTCTACTCGGCGCTGGCGTGGTGCAGGTCGCGTGGCGTCGAGGTCGCCGTTTGCGCGATCGGTCCCGGGATCGTCGGCACCGGGACCGCGATCGGCCACGGCGGCGTCGCAGCCGCGCAGGCCGTGAACGCGACCGCTGCTCTCGGCGGGCGGCCGGTTGTCGCACCGCGCGTCTCAGGCGCCGATGAGCGCCCCCGCCATCGCGGCTATTCGCACCACACGGAGGCGGTGCTCCGCCTCTGTCTCGCCGAGCCGCTCGTGCCCGAGGATCTCAATCCGTCCGGGTGGCGTGAGGCCTGCGACGGACTGCCTCTGTCGCACATGGGGCGTGGCCCGGACGAGGACCCGGAGTTCTTCGCCGCCGCGTACGCGGCGGGCCGGTTGGCGCGCGATCTGATCTCATGACGCCTCTGTTGAAGGCATGGCGTCGAAGGACATGCTCTCCATGGGGCACCCCGAACCCACCACCCACCGCGATCGTAACGGCGCCCGTTTGACGCGTCCGTGCCGACTTCGCGTCCGGTTTGGTGCAGCCATATAAGGTTCGCGCGCTGTGAAGATCGGTGTCGCGAAAGAGATCAAGACGGACGAGTACCGCGTCGCACTGACACCCGCCGGCGCGCTCGAGTTGACCAGGCGAGGCCACGAGGTGCTGATCGAGAGCGGTGTCGGGATGGGAAGTGCGTTTGCCGACACGGCCTATGAGCGAGTCGGTGCGCGCATCGTCTCGACGGACGACGCCTGGAACGCAGATCTGCTGCTCAAAGTGAAGGAACCCGTCCCGAGCGAGTATGCGCAGCTTCGCGAGGGGCTCGTTCTGTTCACGTACCTGCACATCGCCGCGGACGAGCCGCTCACGCACGCACTCGTGGAGAGCGGCGTCACCGCCGTCGCGTACGAGACGGTGGAGACCGACGACCGGCGGCTGCCGCTGCTCGCACCGATGAGCGAGATCGCCGGCCGGCTCGCCGCACAGGCCGGCGCATATTTCCTGGAGAAGCCGCTCGGCGGGCGCGGCCTGTTGCTCGGCGGCGTGCCCGGCGTCGCACCGGGCCGCGTGCTCGTGATCGGCGGCGGGATCGTCGGCTACAACGCAGCTGTCATCGCGATCGGATTGGGTGCGAACGTGACGATCCTCGAACGATCGATCGATCGTATGCGACAACTCGACGAGATCCTCTCGGGGCGAGTCAGCCTGGTGATGTCGTCCAGCCTGCAGATCGCCGAGTCGATCAAGGACTCCGACGTGGTCATCGGCGCTGTTCTGATCCCCGGAGCCAGAGCGCCGAAGCTCATCACTCGCGAGATGCTCGGGGACATGAAGGAGGGCTCGGTCTTCTGTGACGTCGCGATCGACCAGGGCGGCTGCGCCGAGACCTCGCGGCCGACAACGCACAGCGAGCCCGTCTACGAGGTCGAGGGCGTGACGCACTACTGCGTGGCGAACATGCCCGGTGCGGTGCCTATCACCGCAACGAAGGCATTGACGAACGCGACGCTGCCGTACGTCGAGTCGATCGCCGATCACGGTCTCCGCGAGGCCGTCGCCAGGGATCCCGCGCTCGCGCTCGGCGTGAACGTCATCGACGGCAAGATCACCTACGAGGCCGTCGCGGAAGCGCACAACCTCGAGTACACGCCGCTCGAGGACGTTCTGCCGCTGGCTCCTGTCTAAGAGGCTCTCACATGATGACGTTCGTCGATCCGGGCGCAATCGGCGAGTGCGATGCAAGGACGCAGGGAGGCTCGATAGTCGTGACTATCGGGCCGACCGAGGACGCGGCAGCGCGCCGCCGAGTGCGTCCGGGCGACACAATCGCTCATTGTGTGAGAGCCTCTGACATGGAGCAAAAGGTCAAGGGGTGAGGCTCGGTCGATGGGTTGTCCTCTCGGCCTGGAGCAGCGGATCGTCCGGAGCAGCGACGGTGGATCAGACTGACATTCGCGGGTCGGGACCGCATGAAGGGAAACCG
>DASVFB010000045.1:0-15448 GCA_036380275.1 Gaiellaceae bacterium
CGAGATGATGGGCGACGTCCCGTTTCGCCACGTCGTCATCCACTCCCTGATCCACGCGCCTGAGGGCGGCCGGATGTCGAAGAGTCTCGGCACCGGCATGAACCCGCTGGCCGCGATCGAGACGTACGGCGCGGACGCGACCCGCTACGGGCTGATGAAGATGGCGTCGTCTCAGGACGTCCGCTTCTCCGAGGGCGCGATCGAGGAGGGGCGCAAGCTCGCGAACAAGCTCTGGAACGTCTCGCGGCTGATCCTCCAGGCTTCGGAGGGCGCGACGCCACGCGAAGAGCCCGCAACGCTCGAGGAGCGGTGGATCCTTGGGCGCCTGTCGCAGGCGCAGCGCGAGCTCGAGCGGCTACTGGGCGAGTTCGACTTCTCGCACGTCTCCGCCGAGCTCTACCGCCTCACGTTCGATGACTTCTGCGACTGGTACGCGGAGGCGATCAAGCCCCGCCTTTACGCCGGCGATGCAGGGACACGCGCGACGGCGCTCGCCGCGCTCGAGCGCCTGTTGAAGATCCTCCATCCCGTGATGCCTCACGTCACAGAGGAGATCTGGTCGAATCTGCCCATGCGCGCGACGCGGCTGATCGTGGCGCCGTGGCCCAGTCCCGCGGACGAACGAGATGCAGGCGCGCTCGAGCACGTTCAGGAGGCCGCGAGGACGTTCCGGCGGAGCGGCGTCCTGCCGACGAAGCTCGAGGGCGAGGAGCGCAGGATCTTCGACGCCGTCGTGAAGCCCGAGCGTCAGCGGGCGAACGGCAACGTCGAGGCCGAGCGCGCACGCCTGCGCGGCGAGATCGAGCGGGCGGAGAAGATGCTGGCGAATGAACGCTTCGTGGCAAATGCGCCCGCAAACGTCGTGGCGGCCGAGCGCGCGAAGCTCGAGCGCTACCGGCGTGAGCTCGAGGCAATCAGCGACTGACTGGATCGTGGGCCTCTCGCCGTGGCCCGAGGAGTTCGGGCTCGGCAGGATGGTGGCCCTCCTCGACGCGCTCGACAATCCGCAGCGCGCGTTCCCGTCGATTCACGTGGTGGGCACGAACGGAAAGTCGACCGCGACGCGCACGATCGCGGCGCTTCTCCGGAGTGACGGCCTCGAAGTCGGCGCGTACACGTCCCCGCACGTGAGCGGCTGGCACGAGCGGCTCGACACCGATCCCGAGTCGTTCGAGCGCGCGCTCGAAACCGTTCGCGCCGCGGCGGAGGCGGCAAACGCGACGCAGTTCGAGGCGCTGACAGCGGCAGCGCTCGCTTCCTTCGCCGAGCGCGGTGTCGACGCCGCGGTGATCGAGGCGGGACTGGGCGGGCGGCTCGACGCGACGAACGTCGTCCACGCGCGCGTCGTCCTGTTGACGAACGTCGGCCTCGAGCACACCGAGGTTCTCGGCGACACGCGGGAGCAGATCGCGCGCGAGAAGCTCGCCGTCGCGAGCCCAGGCGCGACGGTCGTGCTGCCCGACGACGAATGGCGCGACCTCGTCGCCGCGGACGAGGTCCGGCTCGGTGGCGCGCGCGAGGCCGCGGAGGCATTCGCCGGACATCCGATCGAAACTCAGGTGGGGGTCGAGCTTTCGGGCCGCCTCGAGCGCCGCGGGCCGGACGAGATCCGCGACGGCGCGCACACGCCAGAGGCCGTCGACTGGCTGCTCGAACAACTCGAGCAGCGCGATTGGACGATCGTCGCGTCGATTCTCCGCGACAAGGACGTCGAGGGGATGCTCGACCGGCTCCGGCACGCAGGTACGAGGCTAGTCGCGACCCGCAGCAGCAACCCGCGCGCCCTCGACGAACGCGAGCTCGCCGACCGCGCCGAGCCCTATTTCGAGCACGTGGAGGCAAACGCCGACCCGGCCCGCGCCCTCGAGCGGGCCCGCGCCCTAGGCCCCGTCCTCGTCACAGGCTCGCTCTACCTGCTTGCCGATCTGCACGCCTCGGAGTAGAACCCACAAGTGCGTCAGACCTGGGGCCAGCGCCTCGCAGTCTTCGCCTTCGCCCTCGCGCTGCTCGCGGGAATTGTTGGCGTGTCGTTCGCCGCTGGCTACATAATCGGGAAGCTGATCCTATGACGATCCTCGCAGCCAGCTCGACATTCGGCGGTGTCCACGACTTCTTCCACTCGGGGACGTGGTACGCGATCCGCAACATCGCGATCTTCTTCCTGGTCGTCTTCTGGCTCGGGGTCGCCTTCTGGGTCTACAAGGACGCGCGTCGGCGGATCAAAGACCGTTGGGTGATCGGCCTGGCGACGCTGCTCGGTCTCATCCCGCCGTTCCTCGGCGCGCTCGTCTACATGCTCTTCCGGCCGCCTGAATACCTCGAGGACGTGCGCGAGCGCGACCTCGAGATCAAGGCGATGGAGGAGCGGCTCAGCCTGCGCGGCAGCCAGTGCCCTGTGTGCCGGGCGAACATCGATCCGTCGTTCCTCGTGTGTCCCGTGTGCACGACGCGGCTGAAGCAGGCGTGCGTGAGCTGCAACGCGCCGCTCGAGGCGCTGTGGCAGGTGTGCCCGTACTGCGAGACGCCCGTCGAGTCGACGGGGATGGACCTGCCGGTCGTCGAGGCGCGACCGCGCCGGCGTCGTCGTTCGTCATCGTCGCAGTAGACTCGCGGGCCGATGGCCGTCGAGCGGACGCTGATCCTCGCGAAGCCTGACGCGATCCGCCGCTCGCTCGGCGGCGAAATCGTTGCGCGCTTCGAGCGCCGCGGTTTCCGCCTTCGTGCTGCGCGCCTGTTGACGGTCGACCGCGCGCTCGCGGAGGAGCACTACGCCGAGCACGAGGCGAAGCCGTTCTTCGGCGAGCTAGTCGACTTCATCACCTCGGGGCCGACACTCGCGTTCGTGCTCGAGGGAGAAGGCGTCATCGCGACGGCGCGCACGACGATCGGCGCGACGAATCCCGCCGATGCCGAGCCCGGTTCGATCCGCGGCGACTACGCGTCCGCGATGCCGGACAACCTCGTGCATGGCTCCGACTCGCCCCGGTCAGCCGCGCGCGAGATCGCCCTCTGGTTCCCCGACGGCCTTGTCTGAGCCCGATTACGTCGCCGTCAACCGCGCGGCGTGGACGAAGGCGAACGCGGAGTACACCGACGTGCGAGCCCACGACGCTTGGGCGCAGGACGACATCACTTGGGGGATGGCACATGCTCCGGAGGCGAAGCTCGGCATGCTCCCCGACGTCGTTGGCAAGGACGTCGTCGAGCTCGGCTGCGGCACCGCGTACTTCGGCGCGTGGCTCGCGCGTCGCGGTGCCCGCGTTGTCGGCGTCGACGTCACGCCGGCGCAGCTCGACACAGCGCGTCGCATGGAGGAGGAGTTCAAGCTAGGGCTCCGTTTCGTGGACGCGAATGCCGAGGACACGAAGCTCCCGGCCAAGTCGTTCGACCTAGTGCTCTCGGAGTACGGCGCATCGATCTGGTGCGATCCGTACAAGTGGATCCCCGAGGCCGCGCGGCTGCTCCGCGACGGCGGCGAGCTCCTCTTCCTCCGCAATGCGACCCTTGCCATGCTCTGCGCGACCGCAGAGGGGCCCGCGTCCACGACGTTGCAGCGCCCTCAGCGGGGATTGCACAAGCTCGAATGGAACGAGCCCGATCACGAGATCGAGTTCGCGCTGGGTCATGGCGACTGGGTCCGCCTCCTGCGAGCGAACGGTTTCGAGCTGGTCGATCTCGTGGAGCTCTTCGCCGATGAGAATACGCCCGACCACAGCTACTACGCGTTCTCGCGCGAATGGTCGGAGCAGTGGCCTTTCGAGGAGATTTGGCGCGCCCGTTTGCACCGCCGCTGATCCTCGCGTCGACGTCTCCGCAGCGGAGCGCGATTCTCGAGCAGCTCCGCGTCCGGTTCGAAGTCGTTCCGCCGGCCTACGTCGAGGAGGGAGACGATCCGGTCGAGCACGCCGCGGGCAAGGCGCGATCGGTCGACGGCGGCGAGCAGCCCGTTCTCGGCGTCGACACGGTCGTCGTCTGCGACGGCGCAGTCCTCGGCAAGCCGGCCTCGCTGACGGATGCCGAGCGCATGCTCGAGCTTCTCTCGGGCCGCACGCACGAGGTCGTCTCCGGGCTCTGCCTGCGGACGCCCGGCTGGGAGGAGCTGCACCGCGACGTCACGCGCGTCGCGTTTCGAGACCTGACTCCGCGCGACATTGGCACGTACCTCGCAGCGGCAGAGTGGGAGGGGCGCGCCGGCTCGTACGCGATCCAGGGCTTCGGGGCGAACCTGGTCGCGCGGATCGAAGGCGACTACCTGAACGTCGTCGGCCTGCCAGGCGCGCTGCTCGTGCGACTGCTCGCGGAACGCTTCGCCGGAACGTACGGCTTCGGCTGAACGGGCACTGTCCCCAGTCCAGGACTCGGGGCAGGGCTCAAAGGGCGAGGCCGACTGAAGTCCTGCAGGGAGAGTGCGTACATCGTCCGGGCGGGATCGAGGTCTCGTGAGTAGTACGCGAGCACGTCGCTCGGATCGAAGAACGGGAGGTGCCGCCGAAGCCCCAGCGTGGCTGCGCAGCCGCTCCACGGCCAGGCCTCAGGAGACCGGCAGATGGTTGCCCGCACGGGGTTCTGATCGATGTACCGCGCGACGGCCACGAAGTACGGGTCGTCCTCGAGGAGCTCCGCGAAGAAGCGCCCTTCGAAGACGTGTCCGACGAAGCCGTGCCGGCGGTTGATTCGCAGCGCGTGGCGCTGATTCAGCCGCCACATGCCCAGGGAGAGATCTGGCTCCGGCGTCTGGACCAGGAGGTGATAGTGGTTGGTCATCAGGCAGTACGCATGGCATCGCCAGCCGAGGTCTCGCACGATCTTCGTCAAGTCCTCCAAGAGCCACGCCCGATCGACGTCGTCGTAGAAGACCGGCAATCGCCGAACGCCGCGGGTGCCCACGTGATACGTCGCTCCGGCCTCGATGATGAGGGAGCGTGGTCGCTTCACGCCGTCACGATTACCGAGCGAACGCGCGCCGCCCAGTGTCCCGCACTGACTTGGCACGCAGCTGCGACATTCTTGACACGTCCCGAGTCCAGGACTCGGGGCATGCCCGGAACAGCGGGGCGCACGAGAGTAGTGGCTAGACTCGACTTTCCTCGTGGGTGTCTTCAATTACGTCACCGGCTTCGGCGGACGCGACATGGCCGTCGACCTCGGCACCGCCAACACGCTCGTCTACGTGCGCGGCCGCGGAATCGTTCTCTCGGAGCCCTCGGTCGTCGCGATCGACATGCGCTCCGGCGAAGTGCACGCCGTCGGCGTCGAGGCGAAGCGCATGCTCGGCCGCACACCAGGCACGATCCAGGCGATCCGTCCGCTCAAGGACGGCGTGATCGCCGACTTCGACGTGACGGAGCAGATGCTGCGTCATTTCATCCAGAAGGTGCACCAGCATCGCTTTGCGCATCCGCGTGTCGTCGTGTGCGTGCCGTCGGGCGTCACGGGCGTCGAGAAGCGCGCGGTCGAGGAGGCGACACTCTCCGCCGGCGCGCGGCAGGCGTACCTGATCGAGGAGCCGATGGCCGCTGCGATCGGCGCGGGGCTCCCGGTCGCCGAGCCGACGGGAAACATGATCGTCGACATCGGCGGCGGCACGACCGAGGTCGCAGTGATCTCGCTCGGCGGCATCGTCGTCTCGCAGTCGTTGCGCGTCGGCGGCGACGAGATGGACGAGGCGATCATCAATCACATCAAGCGCGACTACAAGCTGCTCGTCGGCCAGCAAACCGCGGAGGAGATCAAGCTCGAGGTCGGATCAGCGTGGGACCTCAGGGAAGAGGTGCAGGCCGAGGTGCGCGGCCGCGACATGCTCACCGGCTTGCCGAAGACCGTCGTGCTCAGCTCCGAGGAAGTGCGGCGCGCGCTCGACGATCCCGTCACGCAGATCATCGAGGCGATCAAGTCGACACTCGACAAGACGCCGCCCGAGCTCGCGGCGGACATCATGGACCGCGGCATCGTGCTCGCCGGCGGCGGCGCCCTTCTCGCCGGGCTCGACGAGCGGCTCCGCCACGAGACCCAGATGCCCGTCCATCTCGCCGAATCGCCGCTCACCTGCGTCGCCGTCGGCTCGGGTCGGAGCCTCGAGGAATTCGAGGCGATCCACCGCAGCGCGCGGGCGCGCAAGAACAACCATCGCCGCTAACGCCGCTAACCTAGGGCACTAGCTCGTGGCGACGCGTATCCGCAACCGGACCTCCCGGTTGGCGGTGCTGGACTCCTCCGTTCGGCGCCCCACCTCAACCTCCCCGACAGCCCGCTCTCGGTCTCCCTTGCTGCGCCGTGCTGTCGTGGTCGGCCTCGTCGTACTGTCGCTCGCGCTGATCACCGTCTCGTTCCGCGAGACGTCGGGCGGGCCTCTCCACGGGGCCCAGAACGTCGGAGCGGCCGTGATGAAGCCGTTCGAGGTCGCGGCCAACCGCGTCGCGCGTCCGTTTCGTGACGTCTACAACTGGTTCGAGGGACTGACGACCGCACGCTCCGAGAACCAGAAGCTGAAGAAGGAACTGCGCCAGCTGCGGCAGGAGTACGCGACGGCGCAGTCGGCGGAGAATGAGAACGCGCAACTGCAGAGCCTCCTCGACTACGAGCGCGGGCCGAGCTTCCCGACTGACTTCAACGCCGTGAACGCAAGCGTGCTCGTCCACGGCGCGACGGACATCGAGCAGCAGATCACCGTCTCGGCCGGATCGCATCAGGGCGTTCGCGTGAACGACCCGGTCGTGACGTCGGACGGTCTCGTCGGAAAGGTGGCGCGCGTCGCGCCGAACGTTGCACGCGTGACGCTGCTCATCGATCCGACGAGCGCGGTTGCCGCCGTCGACCTGAAGTCGAAGGCGTACGGGCTCGTTCAGCACGGCGCGGGTGGCGGCGACCAGCTCGTGTTCGGCCGGGTGCCGAAGGACAGGATCGTCCGCACCGGCGACTTCGTCGTGACAGCAGGCACTCAGCTCGCTGCGCTGCCCGACATCTATCCGAAGGGAATCCTGATCGGCCGCGTCACGAGCGTCGACCAGAACGACGTCGACATCTTCAAGCAGATCCAGGTCGACCCGTTCGCCGACTTCTCGTCGCTCGACTCGGTGGCGATCCTCGTGCCCCGGAGCCGCGGGTGATCGCGCTCGACGGGCTCAAGGCGGCGATCCTCCTCTTCGTCGTCGCGATCCTGCAGGTCTCGCTGCTCTCATCGGTGGACGTCTACGGCGGAATGCCGAACCTCCTGCTCGTCACGATCGTCGCGGTCGCGCTCCTGCGCGGGTCGGTGTTCGGCGCAGCGGGCGGATTCTTCGGCGGGCTGCTGCTCGACACGGCCAACCTCGAGACGCTGGGCCTGACGTCCCTCGTGCTCACTGTCGGCGGCTACTGGATCGGCCGCTACGGCGAGACGACGGGCCGCGACCGGACGCATGCACCGTTCGTGTCCGTGGCGGTCGTGACCGTCCTCTATGCCGTCGGCGTCCTCTTCCTGCACTTCCTACTCGGCGATCCCGTGTCGGCACGCCGGATCCTGCTCGAGTCTCTCGTTCCCTCGATCGCGTTCAACCTCATCCTCACGGCGCCCGTCTACTGGATGGTCACCAAGCTGCTGCCGCCGCTCGACTGGCGCGAGCGCGCGGGGGAGGTGCGCCTGCTTGGCTAGCGGCGGCACGTTTCTCCCGCCCGATCCACGAGTCGAGGAGCCGTACCGGCTGACGCCGCAGATGGCGCTGCGCGTCGCCGTGCTCGGCGGCGTCGTGCTGGTCGTGTTCTGCGCCCTCTTCCTGCGGCTGTGGGCGCTGCAGATCCTCTCGGGTCACCAGTACCTGCGCGTCGCGCAGAACAACCAGCTACGCACGATCCGCGTCGAGGCGCCCCGCGGCGTCATCCTCGACCGGAACGGGCGCATCCTCGTCGACAACCACGCCGGCACGGCCGTCGTCCTCTGGCCGGCGGACCTGCCGCACAAGTGGCACCTCCGCCTACGAGAGCTGAAGCGCCTCAAGCAGGTCCTGCACGTGCCGATCAACGACATGCTGAAGGGGATCGCGGCGCGGAAGGGCGATCCGTTGACGCCGGTGATCGTCAAGGAGCCCGTCGGCGAACCGCAGATCCGCTACCTCAAGGAACATCAGAACGAGTTCCGCGGGCTTGGTTTCCAGGACTCGTTCCTGCGCCACTATCCGCATGGTCCGATGGCGGCGCAGCTCCTCGGCTACGTCTCGGAGGTCTCGAAGCAGGAGCTGAAGCAGCATCCGTCCGGAGTGGTCGCCGGCGACAAGATCGGCCAGGCCGGCATCGAGTCGGCCTTCGACGCCTACCTCCGCGGCGTCCCGGGCAGCGATCACCTGCGTGTCGATTCGCTCGGCCGGCCGCTCGGCCCGGTGGCGCAGACCACGTGGCCGACGCCGGGCAGCGCGGTCAGGCTGACGCTCGACATGCGCCTGCAAAGGGCGGCGCAGCACGCCCTCGCGTACGGCATGCAGCTCGCGCGCGATTCGAACTGTTACGGCTGCTGGGACGCGAACGGTGGCGCGATCGTCGCGCTCGACCCGCACGACGGCTCCGTGCTTGCGCTCGCGTCGGCGCCCACGTACAACCCCGGCGTCTACTCGGGCCGCGTCACCACGAAGGCGCTTGCGGGCGAGGGACTGACGCCGCAAACGGCGCGCGAGAAGAACTACCCCGCGCTGAACCGCGCGCTCGTGGCCGGATATCCGCCAGGCTCGACGTTCAAGCCCGTCACCGCTCTCGCCGCGATGCAGCAGCATCTCGTCTCGCCGTACTCGCCAGAGCCGTGCACCGGCTCGTACACGTCGCCGCACGATCGAGCGCATCAGGTCTTCAAGAACTGGGATCCGTACGTCAACGAGGCGATCGACCTGCCGACGGCGCTCGCGATGTCGTGCGACACGTACTTCTACCGGCTTGGCGACGCGTTCTACGGGCTGCCCTTGAGCGTCGGCCATCCGCTCCAGGCGTGGGCGAGCAGCTTCGGGTTCGGCCGTAGGACCGGCATCGACGTCGGACCGGAGTACGGCGGCCTGCTCCCGACTCCCGAATGGCGGCAGAAGACGTTCAAGACGGAGATCGACAAGCTGTGGAAGCCGGGCGACTCGATCCAGCTCGCGATCGGCCAGAAGGACCTGCTCGTCACACCGCTCCAGATGGCGCGCTTCTACGCCCTGATCGCGAACGGCGGCAAGCTCGTGACGCCGCACCTCCTCCTCGACGTGGAGCAATCCGTGACCGGAGGCGCCGCGCCGCACCCGGCAGCGCCCGCGCCCCAGCAGGTCGGCGTCACGCCGGCAGCGGTGAAGATCGTCCAGCAGGGTCTGCTCGAGGCGACGCACGCGTCGTTCGGGACGTCGACGGCCGTGTTCGGCAACTTCCCGGTGACAATCGCGGGCAAGACCGGGACGGCGGAGAAAGGCGTCGATCCAGGCGACGGGATCATGCGCAACTTCGACCAGTCGTGGTGGTGCGGCTACGGCCCGTACGACAAGCCGTCGATCGTCGTCTGCGCGTTGATCGAGAACGGCGGTCACGGCGGCACGGCAGCTGCGCCGACCGCGCTGAAGGTATTCGAAGAGTTCTTCCACGAGAAGGCGCCGTCGCTCGGCGCGATCCACAGCGACTGATGGCGATCGACTACTCCGGAACAGCAACAGACCGTGCGCGCACGAGGGCGCGTCGCGCCGCCTACGCGACCGAGCTCTCGTTCCTGCGCCGGCTCGACTGGCTGCTCGCCGCCGCGGTGGCCGGCCTCGTGGGCTACGGGCTCTGGGCGATCAACGGCATCACACATCACGACGTGGAGGGGAGCCCGCACTACTTCTTCGCTCGCCAGGCGACGTTCGCGGCAGCGGGCGCGGTCGCGTTCGCGCTCGCGCTCGCGCTCGATCCGTCGCGCCTGGCGCGTTACTGGCGGCCGCTCTACGGTGGGACGGTCGCGGTCATGCTGCTCGTCTTCCTCGTCGGCCCGGTGACACGCGGGTCGCAACGCTGGCTCGACATCGGCTCCTTCCGGTTCCAGCCGTCGGAGTTCGGCAAGCTCCTCTTCGTCCTCGCGCTGGCGGGCTTCCTGGCCGAGCGCGCCAAGCGGATCAACGAGCCCAGGACAGTGTGCAGCGC
Source organism: Gaiellaceae bacterium (assembly GCA_036380275.1). Taxonomy (GTDB): domain Bacteria; phylum Actinomycetota; class Thermoleophilia; order Gaiellales; family Gaiellaceae; genus DASVFB01. Next base: position 10,102 of record DASVFB010000045.1, read on the forward strand.
GGTGGGGCTCGCCGCGCTCCCGATCGTGCTCGTGTTCATGCAGCCGGACTTCGGAACCGCGCTCGTCTACGGGGCCGCGCTCGCCGCCGTCCTCTTGATCGCCGGAACGCGCTGGCTGATGCTCGCGGCGCTCACGGCGACCGTGCTCGTGGCGGCGGCGCTGATCCTCTGGCTGCTGCCGGCCATGGGAGCCCATGTGCTGCAGCCGTACCAGGTCGCGCGGATCACGGGCTTCCTGCACCCGGATTCCGACCCGTCGGGGGCGACGTACAACATCGCGCAGTCGAAGGTCGCCGTCGGAGCGGGAGGCCTGGACGGCCGAGGCGTCGCCGGCGCCACGCAGACGAACCTCTCGTACCTGCCCGAGCATGCAACCGACTTCGTGTTCGCATCGTTCGCGGAGCAGCGCGGGTTCTTCGGGACCGCGGTCCTGCTCTGCCTCTACCTGCTCGTCGTATGGCGAGGCTTGCGGATCATCACGGTCGCGCGCGACCTGTTCTCGGCCATCGTCGCGGGCGGCATCGTCGTCGCATTCCTCTTCCAGATCTACGTGAACGTCGGCATGACGATGGGGATCGCGCCGATCACCGGCATCCCGCTCCCGTTCGTGAGCGTCGGCGGCTCGTCGATGATCGCAAACCTCGCCGCGATGGGCGTGCTGCTCTCGATCCACGCCCGCGGCACCCCGTTCAGGAGGCGCTAGTGGAGTTGCCGATCAAGCCGGGCGCACTGTTCAGCGTGTTCAAGGAGCTCAAGGAGACGACGGAAACGCCGGTGCTCGTGGCGGGCACGCTCGCGGACCAGCTCGCGCGCGAGCTCGTCGCCGGTGGAGGAGACCCGACCGCTGTCCGTACCGGCGGCGAGCCCAAGGATGTGGCGGCGATGCTCTACGTCCTCGGCGACGCCGTGACAGAGGACGACGAGCGCATGTTCAAGTCGGCTCATCGCGCGCGCGTGCCGACAATCGTCATCGCCGCGGGTCGTCAGGCGCCTGCCCGGATTCCGTTCGTGCTCGCGACGGACGTCGTCCGGATCGACCCCGGGCACGGCTTTCCCATCGACGAGATCGCGCAGGCGTTGGCGAAAAAGCTCGGAGAGAAGTCGACGTCGCTCGCACGACGGTTGCCCGTGCTGCGACCGGCGGTGGTCGAGTACCTGATCGACTCGTTCTCGAAGAAGAACGCCCTGATCGGCGCAGCTGTGTTCATCCCGGGAGTCGACTTGCCCGTGCTGACGCTGAACCAGATCCGCATGGTGCTGCGGATCTCAGCGGCCTACGGCCTCGATACCGATGTGCAGCGCGTACCGGAGCTCGCGGCAACGTTCGGCGCAGCCTTCGGCTTCCGCGCGCTGGCGAGGCAGCTGCTCAACATCGTGCCCGTCCTTGGCTGGATCGTGAAGGCCGGCGTCGCATACGCGGGCACGCGGGCGATTGGCGAAGCCGCGGTGCGCTACTGCGAGGCCAAAACGGCTACGCAGCTGCAGCCGGCTTCAGCTTCTGCTTCTTCGTTCTGATCGCACGGAGGCGCTGAGAGAGCCGCGCCCAGGCCCAAGGCTCGAGCTCCTTGTACCTGAGGGCGGTCTGACCCCGCGTGGCTTCGAGGTATTCGAACCAGGCGTCTGCCTCCTCGATCAGCAGCAACTCGTACGCATCCCGTCTAGAAGCCATCTTGCGGCGCACGATAGGACCTGCATCGGATGGCAGCGCTTCTCCGTCCGCCCGAAATGCTGCGCATTTCGGGCGAAAGACCGGACAGGCGCGCTTCGCGCGCGTGCCCATTGGTGGCGGCCATCGGGTAGCGGTTCGCCTTGATCGTGGTCGCCGGCGCGGCAGAGCCGCGCCTTGGGCGAGTCGGTTAACCCGAAGATGAACCTTCCGCCGGCAGCGCGGCTTCGCCGCGCTGCTCCACCAACGGAGATCGAAGCAACACGCCCACAAACTCACCGCTGGGCACGCGCGCGGAGCGCGCCTGCCCGGTCTTCCCGGGCGAAATGCGCAGCATTTCGCCCGGCGAAGGCGAAAGCCGAGAACGCTGGTACCCTGGGACATATGTTCTTGACCAATACCACCAGTGCTGCGTTGCGCGCCTTCGGGCAGCCGCGCGCGCTGATAGAGAGGATTTCTTTTGCCGTTCAACTGGTTTCGCCGGCCCAAGCCGGAGCGGGAGCAGGCGCCTGTAGAGGCGGCCGCTCCACTCACCGAAGCACCTGACAAACCGGCCGCAGCCGCGGCCGGAACCGACACACAAGCACCTGCAAGGCCGAAGCGCCGCCGCGGCACGCGCGGAGGCAAGGGCCGCGCCAAGCCCGGCGGCACCGCGACCGCCGCAGCAACGAAGGAGAAGGCCGAGCCCGTCCGCTCGCAGGCGGAGGAACGACGAGCACAGCAGCGCAAGGACCGTGCTGCGCGAGGCGAGAGGCGCCGCGCGGCGCCGCGCCGCGCGCCGTTGCCGGCTGCCAAGCGCGACCTGCTCGTCTCGGTCGACGTGAGCGAGCAGCGCGTCGCCGTACTCGAGGACGATCGCGTCGCCGAGGTCTACCTCGAACGGCCGGAGCGTCGATCGATCGCAGGGAACATCTACCTCGGCGTCGTCGACAACGTCCTGCCGGGCATGGAGGCCGCCTTCGTCGAGATCGGCCTCGAGCGCAACGGCTTCCTCTACGTGGATGAGATCGTCCGCCCGAAGCTCGAGGGCCAGAAACAGGGCAAGCGCATCCAGGACCTGCTCAGCCGGGGCGAGCACGTCCTCGTGCAGGCGGTCAAGGACCCGATGAAGTCGAAAGGCGCGCGGCTGACGATGGAGATCTCGCTGCCGGGCCGGTTCGTCGTGTTCGTGCCGAACGGCGAAGGGCTCGGCGTGTCCCGCCGGCTCGAGGACGATGAGCGGACGCGCCTGAAGGAGATCCTCAAGCAGATCGACGTGAAGAAGGGCGGCGTGATCGTGCGCACGGCGGCCGAGGGCGCCAGCGCCGAGGACGTCGAGCGCGACCTCGTCTTCCTGCAGAAGCTCTGGAAGACGATCGAGGCGCAGGCGAAGAAAGCCAAGGCGCCGAACCTGATCTACCAGGAGGCCGAGCTCCCGCTCCGCGTGACGCGCGATCTCTTCACCGAGAACTTCGCGCGCGCGTACGTCGACGACGACACGGCGTTCCGGCGCATCACGGGCTACCTGAAGAAGACCTCGCCGCACATGGTGGAGCGAGTGCACCGCTACAAGGAGAAGGAGCCGCTGCTCGAGCGCTACGGCGTCGACGCGGAGATCCGCTCGACGCTCAGCCGCCGCGTCGACCTGCCCTCCGGCGGCTATCTCGTCTTCGACTACGCGGAGGCGTTCACGGTCATCGACGTCAACACCGGTCGCTTCGTCGGCTCGCGCTCCAAGACATCGGCGTCGCGGCTCGAGGACACGATCACGAAGAACAACCTCGAGGCGGTGAAAGAGGTCGTCAGGCAGCTCAGGCTGCGCGACATCGGCGGGATCATCGTCATCGACTTCATCGACATGGCGAATCCCAAGAACCGCCAGGCGGTCGAGGATGCGCTGCGCACCGAGCTCGAGCGAGACAGGACGAAGACCTACGTCGTCGAGATCTCGCCGCTCGGCCTCGTCGAGATGACGAGGCAGAACGTCACGGAAGGGCCGCGGGAAATCCTCACGCGGAAGTGCCCGACGTGCGGCGGCGACGGAGTGGTCATATCCGATCAGTCCGCCGCCATCGATCTCGAGCGCAGGCTCCGCGCGCTCGCGCGGGGCTCGCGCGTGCAGGCGTACCGCGTCGAGGTGAACGCCAAGGTCGCCTCGCTGCTGATCGGCTCAGGTGCGTCGCGCTTGCAGGAGATCGAAGCGGCGTCGCGCAGGCGTTTCTTCCTCGTCGCGAAAGAGGACGTCCACCTCGACCACTTCGTCGTGCTCGAACAGGGCAAGCTCGAAACGGTTGCCCCGGACGCGCCGTTCGCGGAAGGCGCGACCCTCGAGCTGCAGCCGGTGGAAGTCGGACTGCACGATCCCCAGGCTGCCGTTGCCAAGCTCGACGGCTACGACGTCGTCGTTGCGAACGCGTCGCGACTCGTCGGCAAGAAGGTGAAGGCGAAGGTCCAGCGCGTCTTGCCCGGCGTCGCGTACGCGACCGTCGTGAGCGCCGCGAAGCGTGGCTCGGCGCCGATCACTGCAGAGGGCGAGGCCGAGAAGCCGACGCGCAAGCCTGCAGCGAAAAAAGAGAGCGCCGAGGTCGAGGCCGAGACCGCGAGCGACAGCGACGCAACGGTCGAGGACGGCGTCGAGACCGAGCCGAGGAAGAAGACACGGCGCGGCTCGCGCGGCGGGCGCCGCCGCAAGAAGGCGCCGACGATCCACGTGCCCGAGTCCGAGGCGAGCGGCAACGGCGTGGCGCCGGCGCCCACTGAGATGCCGGAGCACACAGAGGTGTCGGAGCCCACAGAGCTGCCGGAACCGCGTGAACCCGTCGCCGAGGCCGTCGAACAGGAACACGGCGGCGAACCGGCCGCGGAGGATGGGACGCCCAAGAAGCGCAAGACGCGCCGCGGCTCGCGCGGAGGCCGGAACCGGCGCAAGAAGCCCGCGGCCGCCGCGCCCGCCGAAACCGGCGAGAGCGGCTAGAATCCTCCGGCCGCGGGCACCCGTGCCCGCGCTCGAAGGTCATGGCCCAATACGCGATCATCAGCCTCGGTGGCAAGCAGTACGTCGTGAAGGAAGGTGAAAACCTGCTAGTGGACCGTCTGGACCGGGAAGAAGGCAAGACGTTCCAGCCCGACGTGTTGTTCCTCGGGGGCGAGGGCGGGGGAGAGCTCGCACCCAAGTCCTCGGTGACCGCCAAGATCGTCGGTCACGAGCGCGGCCCCAAGGTCCGCATCGGGAAGTACAAGCCGAAGTCGGGCTACAAGCGGCATACCGGCTTCCGCTCCTCCCTCACGCGCATCGAGGTCACGGGCATCGGCGCGCGGAAGGCTCCCGCGAAGGCGGAGAGCAGGCCCGCCGCGAAGGCGGATGAGGCTCCAGCCGCTCCGAAGGGGCTACCAAAGGACTACGCCGAGATGACGGTCGCGCAGATCTCGGAGGGAGCGAAGAGCTGGAACCGTCCGATGCTCCAAGCAGCGCTCGCCTACGAACAGGAACACGCAAAGCGGAAGGGCGCGCTCGGCGCGATCGAGCACGCGCTCGCAGCAAAGGAAGAGGGCTAGTACACCATGGCACACAAAAAGGGTCTCGGTTCCTCGAAGAACGGACGCGACTCCCAGTCCAAGCGACTCGGCGTCAAGCTGTTCGACGGGCAAGAGGTCAAGGCGGGGATGATCCTCGCCCGGCAGCGCGGCACGCGCTTCCGCCCC
>DASVFB010000046.1:0-10018 GCA_036380275.1 Gaiellaceae bacterium
CTTCTTCAAGCCCGTCGACTAGTAACGCTCATCGCAACGAGTGGCCCGCCTCAGCGCGGGCCACTCGCGCGCGCTGATTAATGTGCCCGCGTGGCCGAGTACGTCTACTCCATGTACCGGGCGAACAAGTTCTACGGCCCGGACCGTCAGGTCCTGGCGGACATCTCGCTCTCGTTCATCCACGGCGCGAAGATCGGCGTCCTCGGACCGAACGGGGCCGGGAAGTCGACGTTGCTGCGGACCATGGCCGGCCGTGAGGAGACGTCGAGCCAACGTCCTGCTCCTAGACGAGCCTACGACGACCTCGACGTCGATACGCTCCGCGCGCTCGAGGACGCGCTGCTCGATTTCGCCGGCTGCGCGGTCGTCATCACCCACGACCGCTACTTCCTCGACCGCGTGGCAACGCACATCCTCGCCTTCGAGGGCGACTCGCAGGTGACGTGGTTCGAGGGCACGTGGGCGCGTACGCCGACTGGGTCACCGCGACGCGCGGGGCCGAGGCGCTGGAGCCGCATCGGGTCAAGTACAAGCCGCTCGTCCGCATGTAGACGAGCTTGTGGCACGATCAGCGATCGTGGACACGAGTCGGATCTCTGCGTTTCTTGATTTTGCCGAGCTTCCTCAGGCGGAGCTCGACGACCTCGCGACTGCCGTAACCGAGGTCGACGTGCGAGCCGCTGACACGATCGTCGAGCTCGACGACTACGGAACCGCCGTCTACTTCATCGAAGAGGGAGCAGCCCAGGTCCTGACCGACCACGGCGAGGAAGTCGAGACTCTCGGCCCCGGCGACACGTTCGGCGAGATCGCGCTCCTCCTGACGGGCCAGCGGACGGCCACGGTCGTCGCACGCACGCCGATGCGGCTCCTCTCGCTCGCTGGTCAGGACTTCGAGCGCATCCGAGCGCGTGTGCCCAAGCTCGAAGATTCGCTGCGCCGCCTCGGCGTCGACCGCGCGCGCCGGTAGACGCAATCTGCTTGTCTAACCGAGCTGACACGACAAGGAGGCGCACATGACGACCAAGAACGACTTCGACGCCGAGCAGTGGAAGCTGGTCGCGGAGGGACCGGTCACCGCCGGGATGATCGTGCTCGGCGCGGAAGGCGGCGGGACGTTCCGCGAGACCTACGCGCTCGCGCGGGCGTACGCCGACGCGCGCAAGCAGCACGGCGAGAGCGAGTTGCTCGACGAGATCGTTTCCGCCAAGCCCGAGTTCGACCGGCACCGCTACAAGTCGCACGAGGAACTGAGCGAGAAGGGCGCGGCGCGGATCGCGGACGCGGTTGCGCTGCTCGGCGAGAAGGCGACACCCGAAGAGCTCGCCGACTACAAGGAATTCGTCGTCACGCTCGCGTCGGCGGTCGCGTCCGCGCACAAGGAGCACGGCCAGCAGATCAGCCCGGCCGAGCAGGCGGCGCTCGACGAGATTCGCGCGCGACTCGGGAGCTAAGTAAAGAAGGGCTTCGCGACCATGTCGGCCGCGATCAAGAGCACGAACACGACGTCCGCGCGCGCGACCGAGATCACCCGGTTCAGCCGCGCCCTCACCTCCGGATCCTCGGGCCCCTTCGTCTCGATGAGCTTCGCGAGCCGTCCACCTTCGGGGCCGAGGAAGGCGGCGCCGACGACGAAAGACACGCCCCAGCCGACGAGGCCGAAGAGCGTCCAGAAGTGGTCGTAGCCCCAGCCGCCCTTGTGCATGAGCACGAAGCCCATCGCGAGGACGAGCAGCGACGCCGGGACGAAGACGCGCGTGCTGAGCCACTCGGCCTGCCTACCGATCTGGAGCAGCTGGCCGTAGTCCTTCGCACGCTGCGCCTGCCACGCGAGGACGCTGATCATCGTCCCGCCGCCGAGCCAGACGATCGCGGCGAGCACGTGGATCGACTCGAAGACGAGGTACCAGTTCGTCTTCGAGAAGAAGAGGACGAGGAGGGCGAGCCCTGCGATCGGCCCGAGGATCCCGAGCCACTCGAGCGCCGTCCGGTGGCTTTCTGCGGGAGCCCGCGTTGTCGTGTCCTGGGTCATGGCGACAGTGAACCCGAATTCGGAACAGGCTTCAAGGTCGGTTCGTCCAGACCTTCACCTGCCCGTCCCGCGCAAGCAAGCGGAAGCCGTGCCCGCGCAACGCGGCCTGCGCCCGCTCGAGGCATCGCGGGTAGAAGCTCTCGTAGAACCCGTCGTGGACTGCCACGTAGCGGATGCCCAGCCGGGCCACGTCCCGGGACCAGGTCCCGCACGTGAGAGGCTGGAGGCGCCGCGCCGTCCTGAACGCCGGCCGGGGCACGGTCGTCGAGTAGCCGGCCGGGCGCTGCCGCTGCGCGGCCATGTCGTAATAGAGGTACGTGCTGTTCAGTTGCACGTCCGGAAGGAAGACAGGAAGCTCGAGAAGACGCCCCGGATGAGCATCGCGCAGTGCGGCGTACGCCGCGTTTCCTTCATCGGCGCGCGCCGCGTGGTAGAGGCGGACGTGCAGGTCGACCGCCACGAGCACGAGCGCGAGGGCAACGAGCCACGGCCGTGCGCGTGCGAACGCGAACGCGACGAGCGCCGCGACCGCGAGGCACGCGAGCGGCAGCAGCCTCTCCGGCACGCGCGCGACCTTCAACCCAGGGACGACGTGGCGCGCCAGGCTGTATGTGGGCAGGTGCGTGCCGAGCGCGATCACGACGGGAACGACGACCGCTGCGACAAGCAGCGCGGCGAGGGCGTAGCGGCGGTCGCGAAGGAGCAACGCGAGCCCGACGAGCGCGAGCAGCGGCGTCAGCCAGCCGAGGAAGACGAACGTCTCGCCGCTGCCGTGGCGCGAAACGAACCCGACCCATTCCGCCGAGTAGCGGCCGACCTCCGCGAGTGACCGCCCGTGCTCGTGCAGTGAGCCGCGAATCGCGTAGTAGTGCACGAGCCCGGCCGCGGCGACGGCAAACACCGTCCCCGGCACAGCGTCGAGCCAGCCGCGCCCGCGCACGAACGCATACGCGACGAAGAACGGGACGGCGCCCACGGCGAGGCTGACCTGCCCCGACAGCGGGATCGCCGCGATCGCTGCGCCGGCGAGGAACGGCCGCCGCTTCTCGAGCGCGAACAACGAGAGCGGCAGGAAGAGCGAGATCGGCCCGAGCAGGTGCCCGGTGCTCTGCCCGACGCGATACGGCGCGAGGGCGAAGGCAAGGCCGCCGACGAGCGCCGCGCCGCGGGGCAGCCCGAGCGAGCGCAGCCACGCGCAGGTCGCGCCGCCCGCTCCGACGTAGGCGAGCAGCGTGAAGAGGTTCCACGCGAGCACGGCCCCGAAGACCGCGAAGAGCGGCCAGTAGGGGAGGCCGAAGACGAGCCCCTGGAAGTTCACGCGTGGCGACAGCTCGGGCCGGAAGCTGTACGAGTCGTGCCAGAAGGCGTTCGCGTGCTCGAGTTGGTGACCGAAGAGCCAGAGGTTCCACCCCGTCTGCAGGTGGTCTCCCGGCGCCGCCTCGCCCACCGACGACGCCCGCTCGGCGAGGAAGTGCGTCCGTAGGTGCTCGATCGCCGGCCACGTCGCGAGCAGTCCTGCGACCAGGTAGAGCGCGGCGGCTAGTGCGGCAAAGCCCGTGCGGCTCGAAGCAGCTCGTCGAAGTCGGGCACCTCGTCCGTCTTGTACCGCCATGCACCGCGGACCGTACCGCCGCTGTCGACGAGGAACGCCGAGCGCCGCGCGACGTCGCGCAAGCTACGGAACTCGAACGCGATGTCGAACGCGTGCACCGCGTCGGCGTTCCAGTCCGAGAGCAGCGGGAAGTTGAGATCGAGCGTCTGCGACCACGCGATGTGCGTCCACGGCGAGTCGCGCGAGACGCCGAAGACGCGGACGCCGGCTTCCTCGAACTCCGGGCTCCTGTCACGCAGGAGCTCCATCTCGTCAGTTCAGGTCGAAGACCAGTCGAAGAGGTAGAAGACGAGCAGGATCGGCCCGTCCGCAGCGAGCTCGGCAAACGTCGTCTCGTCGCCGGGAGCACGCTGGACAGCGGCCGCCGGGATCTGGTCGCCGACTTCGAGGCTCACTAGTCGATGCTAACCGTCCAGCCCGCGAGGCCCGGGAACGTGCGGGAGCGGAACTGGCGCGATACGTTCGACACCGCGTCGAGCTTCGGCATGCCGCCGACGCGGATGAAGACGAGTTGGTCGGCGGCGGGCCAGCCGATCGCGAGCCAGTCGCCGTCGGGTGACCAGACGGCATCGCTCAGCGCAGGAGCGCCGGTGAACAGCGGGCGCCTGGGGAAGCGGAGCGTGTCGGCGTCGATGAGCAAGACCTGCGGCCCGGCGGTCAGCGCGAAACGATGTGAGCCGGGCGCGAAGGCCGCGGCTCCCGCGACGCCGGGCGTCGGCGTACGGCCGACGACGCGTCCCGACGCGGAGTACACGCTCACGCTGTGGTCTCCGAGCACGAGCAGGCGTGCGCTGTCATCAGACCACGTCAAGGCGCGGATCCCATTCGCCTCCGGCGGCGTCTGCCAAAGGAGCGTTCGCGCATCGGCATCGACGACACGCACGAGGCCTCCCGGGCCGACGTACGCGACCTGGTGCGTTCCGGGCCGCCAGGCGGGCGCGACGCTCGAGCTCGCCGGGCCGATCGCGCGGTCGTTCGTCCCGTCGCCGGCGATCACGCGCAGCGTCGAGCCGGCGAGGTAGGCGATCCGAAAGCCCTCGAAAGACCAGCGCGGCAAGGCGGCGCGTCGTTTGTTCGGCTTCTCCCAGCGCACTTTTCCGTTCGGCTCGAGCGCAACGAGGTCACGTGCGTTCAGCACGCCTGCGACGAAGAGGCCGTGCGGCGACCACGCAGCGTCGCGGTACGGTCCGAGCCGGCGCCGCGAGCCGTCCTGCTGCACGACCCACGCGGCACGCGGCGACTGGACGAGTAGCCGGCCCGGCGCCGGGAGCCGCACGAGCTCGCGCTGCGCGTTGCGAACGCCCGCGACCTTCTCGCGGCCGACGGCGTCGCGGATCGAGTTGACCACGGACCGCCCGGGCGGCGTGACGGCGGCCGCGACGATCGCGACGACCGCCGCGGTGAGCGCGAGCGAACGCACGTGGCGGCGCGGCCACGAGACGGGCCGGCGCTCGAGATAGGCGGCGCGCACGACCTCCCACGTGCGTCGGCGCGCGTCGTACTCGCCGGGAATCTCGACTCGCTGCAGCTCGCGCTTCACTCGAGCCGCTCCTTCAGCTTGTCGAGACCGCGGCGGAGGCGCGAGTTGACGGTGCCCCGCGGCAGGTCGAGCAGGTCGGCGATCTCGCCCGGCGTGTACTCGAGGAGGTAGCGGAGCACGATCACGGCGCGGTGGTCCGGGTCGAGCGACGCGAGCGCAGGCAGCATCCGCTCGTCGGGCTCGACCCGTTCGGGCGCGGCGACGTCCTGCTCCTCAGCCTCGGCCCGCAGCTTCGCCGCGCGTGCCCAGTCGATCGCACGGTTGACGGCGATCCGGTGGAGCCACGGGCCGAAAGGCCGCCGGCGGTCGAAGCGGTCGAGGTTGCGCACGGCGGCGAGAAACGCCTCTTGCGCGATGTCCTCGGCTGCGGCGGCGTCGTGGACGATGAGGTATGCGGCGCGGTAGGCCCTCGACCAGTGCTCGCGGAAGAGGGCCTCGAGATCCGAGACCGATCCACGCTGCGCACCGCGAATCCACGCGCGCTCCGCCACCCGCCGACTCTACGACGGAAAGTTCGCATCAGGTCCATACGGCTCCGGCGGGCGTCGAGGTCCCGCACGCGTCCCCTCGAGGCCAGCCCACCCGGGACATCTCCAAGGGACAGTCCCTGAGAGATGTCCGAAGCACACCTGTCCGAGGGACAGTCCCTGGGAGGAGGCTTGTTCAGACAGGCACGCGCGCAACCTCGGTCGCGTTCGCGATCGCGCTCACGACCTCGACGATGTCGCGGTTCGCGTTGAAGACGCGCAGCTGGCGATCCGAGCCGTTCCCGCGAGCGAGAATGTCGCGCACACCGTCGAGCTCCCGCTCGGCGCCGAGCTCGCGCGCATGCGGCTCGAGCTCCTTCAGCGTTCGCCGGATCACCTGCGCCACGGCGACGCGATTCCGCTTGCCGGTGGCGAGATCCATGACAGGCGCCTCGAGCCCGTAGCGGCCGGCGAGCCACTTGTTCTCGGTCGTGAGGATGCGGTGGTAGGTAGGGATCTTCTCGCCGGCCTCGTGGCGCTCCGAAAGGAGCTTGACGAGTGACTGCACGAAGGCGGTGATTGCGATCGCGTCCTCGAGCCTCGTCACCGCGTCGCAGATGCGGACCTCGACCGTGCCGAGCCGCGGGTGTGGCCGAATGTCCCACCAGATGTGCGTGTAGTCGGCGATGCAGCCGGTCTTCTCGAGCTGGCCGACGACCTCGGCGTACTCGGCGTAGTCGCGGAAGCGCGGCGGCGGCCCGGAGCGCGGAAACGCGGCGAACACCATCTGCCGCGACGAGGACAGCCCCGTCGGCTCGCCGCGCCAGAACGGTGAGCTGGCCGAAAGCGCAAGCAGCGACGCCAGATGCTGGAGCAGCCCGTTGACGACCTGGATCGCCGTGTCCGGGTCCGAGACGGCGACGTGCACGTGCAGGCCGAAGATGAGCTCGCGCCGCGCGACGTACTGCAGCTGGTCGACGAGGTTGCGGTAGCGGTCGCGCGCGGTGATGCGCTGGCGCTCGAAGAGGCTGAACGGATGCGTGCCGGCGGATCCGACGCGCAAGCCCTTCTCCTGAGCGATCCCGGTGACGTATGCGCGGAGCTGGCGCAGCGCCCGCTCGACGTCACTCGGCGTGCGGCACACAGGCGTCGCGACCTCGAGCACCGACTGCATGAGCTCGGGATTGACGTTCGCCGCGAACTCGTGCCCTGCGATCGCCTCGAGCACCGTGTCGACGTGCTGGACGAGATCGAACGTCTCCGGGTCGAGGAGCATGTACTCCTCCTCGACGCCGAGCGTGTACGGCTCGCTCTGCCCGAACTTGTGGTCCAGCACACTGCCGCCCGCGGCGAAGCTCTTGCTCGTGATGGAGGCCGGATAGATCTGCTTCACGGGTCGAGTATGGCGTCGGCTTCGATTTCCACCAACCAGCGTGGGTCGAGGAGCTGCGTGACGACGCAGGTTGCGGCGGGACGGATCCCTCCGAAGACCTCGCCGTGCGCGCGCGCCACGCCTTCCCAGTGCTCCGGCGACGTGACGTACATTCGGGTGCGCACGACATCCTCCGGGCGGGCGCCCGCTTCGGAGAGCGCCTCGACGATGATCGTCAGGCAGCGCCGCGCCTGCTCGTATGCGTCATCGGGTGGCGGCGCACCGTCTGGCATGACGGGCGCCGTGCCGGCGACGTGCACGTGGCGTCCGGCGACGACCGCACGCGAGAAGCCGGCGACTGGCTCGTACGGCGAACCGGAAGAGATCAGGCGCCGGGCCATACCTTCTAGTATCGCGCCGCGTGGAGTCCCTGCGGCAGGTCGAGAGCTGGGGCGCGCGCGAAGCGGCGGTCGGTGTCGTCCGCAACGGCGACGTCGTCGCGACGCATGGTCCGCGCGATGTCGTCTTCCGCTGGGCATCCGTGACGAAGCCCGTCGTTGCGCTGGCGACGCTTGTCGCGGCGGAGGAAGGGACGATCGACCTGGACGCGGCTGCCGGGCCCGAAGGCTCGACCGTTCGCCATCTCCTCGCCCACGCGTCCGGACTGCCCTTCGACGGCGATCAGCCGATCGCGGAGCCCGGCCGCCGGCGCATCTACTCGAACACCGGTTTCGAGCAGCTGGCCGACACGGTCGCGCGCGCGTCCGAGATCCCCTTCGAGGAGTACCTGCGCTCGGCCGTTTTCGATCCGCTCGGGCTCCGCGCGGAGCTGCGCGAATCGGCCGCGGCCGGCATCCACGGAACCCTCGACGATCTGCTCGCCGTCGCGCGCGAGTTTCAGGCGCCCGCGCTCGTTGCGCGCGAGACGCTCGCCGAGGCGACGTCGGTGCAGTTTCCGGGCCTCGGTGGAGTCTTACCGGACGTCGGCCGCTTCGACCCGAACGACTGGGGGCTCGGCGTCGAGCTGCGCGATGCGAAGCAGCCGCACTGGACCGGCCTCGGCAACTCCGAGCGGACGTTCGGGCACTTCGGCGGTAGCGGGACATTCCTCTGGGTCGATCCCGACGCGGGCATCGGGTGCGCGTGCCTCACCGACCGGGCTTTCGACAAGTGGGCGCTGGAAGCCTGGCCGCGGCTGTCAGACTCGGTGCTGGAGGAAGGGTGAACGTTGCAATCGTCGGCGCCGGTGTGATGGGCCTCGCGTCGGCGCGCGCGATCGCGCAGCGCGGCCACGACGTGACCGTATTCGAGCAGTTCGAGCTGAAGCACACGCGCGGCTCGAGCCACGGCGCGTCGCGCATTTTTCGGCTGTCGTACACGGAGGAGCACTGGATCCGGCTGGCGCAGCGCGCGTACGAGCTCTGGCGGGAGCTCGAGCGCGAGTCCGGCCGGCAGCTCCTCTCGCTGCACGGGCTTCTCGACGTGGAGCGGGAGGCCGCCAAGCGCATCGCGGCGTTCGGATCCACCGGCATCGCGTACGAGGAGTTGACGCCGGCACAGGCGCGCGAGCGATTCGGGGTCGCGTACGACGACGTGGAGCGGCTCGTCTTCACTACGGACGCCGGCATCTCGCTAGCGGACGAGGCGCTCGAGGCGTTTGCCGCGGGTGCGCGTTCAGCGGGTGCCCAGATTCGCGAACACGCGCGCGTCGAGTCTCTCGACGACGTGCCGGGAGATCGCGTTGTAGTCACCGCCGGGGGCTGGGCGCCGCAGCTCCTGGCCCGGGCGGGCTACGGGCTCGACGCGACGCCTACGCGCGAGACCGTCCTCTACTTCGAGGGCGAACCGATTCCGTCGATCATCGATGAGCTCGACGGCCAGTTCTACGCGCTGACGGCGCCCGGTGTGGGGGTGAAGGCGGGCTGGCACAAGGGTGGCCGGCCCACGGATCCCGACCAGGACGACGCAGCGCCCGACGAGCGGATCGTCGACGCCGTCACAGCATGGGTCGCCCGTCGGCTGCCGCGCCTTCACTCGAAGCCGATCCGAGCGGAGACGTGCATCTACACGAACATCGAGCACGAGCGGTTCGTCTGCGAACGGCGCGGCCGTTACGTCGTCGGCTCGGCCTGCAGCGGTCACGGCTTCAAGTTCGCCCCCGCCGTCGGCGAGCTTCTCGCTAACCAGCTGTAGCGCGGGGCGAACAGAGCCTTGTCGAAGATGACCTTTCGACGGCAGCGCGGCTTCGCCGCGCTGCTCGTTCACTCTGGGCGAAGCAACTCGCCTTCAATCGCCACTTTGGGCACGCGCGCCATAGGCGCGCCTGCCCGGTTTCCCACGCGCGAAATGCGCAGCATTTTGTGCGTTCCTTAGTCGTCCGCGAACAGCGGACGTAGAAACGTCTCGAACGTCTCCTTGTCGCAGCTGGCGACCGTGCTCGGCGTGAGGGCGCGGACGTTCGCCGTTCGCGGGATGTCCATCGTGAGCGCCACCTCGCCGAAGTAGTCGCCCGGCCGCAGCATCCGCCGCGGCATCGCGCCGAGATTCGAGACGGCGAACACGCCGTTGAGGATCACGTAGAAGCGGTCGCCCTCCTCGCCCTCCACGACCGGCGCCTCGCCGCCACGGATCTCCTCACGTCGCATCTGCTTCGCGAGCTGGACGAGCTGCTCGCCGGGAAGCTCAGCGAGCAGGCCGATCCGCGACAGCTCGGCCTGCGTGGCGGGTACGTGCCTCGGGCTCACGTCCGCAGTAATACCCGATCAGTAGGCCGAGCGAGCGCTCCAAATGAGCCACCCGGCCCATTGTCCGGGTCCCTTTCCTGGCCGATCATGATCTGAGTGAACCATCGCGGCCTTCATTACATCGAGGACGATCTCTGCGAGACCTGGGTCGAGGATTGGGCAGACGCCGGCGTCGTGCAGATCGAAGATCTGCTCAGCAAGCATGCGGCATTCCTGAGCTTCCTCGAGACCACCGAGCAGTAACCGCCGGG
>DASVFB010000047.1:0-5439 GCA_036380275.1 Gaiellaceae bacterium
CGACGCGGCCGCGATCAAGGTGCACGTGCACACGGACGATCCAGGTGCGGCGCTCGCGCTCGGGACCGCCGTCGGCACGCTCGAGCAGGTCGAGATCGCGAACATGCACAAGCAGGCGGAGCAGCGCGAGGAGCGTCTCCTGCACGTGGTCGCAGACGCGTCGGCTTCGCTGAGCGAGGTCGTCGCGGTCGTCGCTGGAGCAGGCAACCGTGCACTGTTCGAGAGCTCGGGCGCGACGCAACTCGTCGAGGGCGGGCAGTCGATGAATCCCTCGGCGGCCGAGCTCCTCGCGGCGGTCGATCGCACCGACGCGCCTTCTGTCTTCGTGCTCCCGAACAATTCGAATGTGATCCTCGCCGCGGAACAGGCGGCCGACCTTGCGACGAGGGACGTGCGCGTGATTCGCACCGATTCGATTCCCGCAGGCCTTGCCGCGCTCGTCGCGTTCGACAGCTTGAAGGACGCCGACGCGAACGCCGAGGCGATGGAGGAGGCACTTGCCTCTATCGCCACTGGAGCCGTGACGATCGCGTCGAAGGACGCGCAGTTGAACGGCGTTGCGATCAGCAAAGGCAACTTTCTGGGCCTCGCCGGCGGCGAACCGGTCGCGCAAGGGGCGGACTTCGACGATGTCGCGTACGCCGTCTTCGAGAGGCTGCTCGCCGAGCCGCGCGGCTTCGTCACGTTGCTGACCGGCTCGGACAGCCCCGACGTCAAGAACCTGGTCGCAGCGCTCGAGCGGGAACACCCCGACCTCGAGCTAGAGGTGCACGAAGGTGGGCAGCCCCACTACCCCCTACTCGTCTCCGCCGAGTAGGAATGCGTTTTCGAGAATCCGGTTTCGCCACGGCGCGGCTTCGCCGCGCCGACGCCGACCGTCGCCGAAGCGGCTTCCCACGACTGCCGCCATTGGGCACGCGCGCGAAGCGCGCCTGCCCGGTTTCCCCGTCCGAAGTCCCCCGGACTTTGGACGGAACTAGACTCCGCCTCCGTGGCGGGGGAGCAGCTCATTCGGATCGTGATCATCGAGGACAACAAGGTCTTCCGCGAGGCGCTCGAGCTCCTCCTCGGCTTGCGCAGCGAACTCGTCGTCGTCGCGTCGGTGTCGGACGGCGAAGAGGTCGTGCCGACGTGCCGCAAGTACAACCCCGATGTCGCCCTCATGGACTATCGGCTCCCGGGTCTCGACGGCATCGAGGCGACGCGTGCCCTCAAACAGGCGTGCCCTGACGTGGCGGTCGTGGCACTCACCGCGTCGGCGAACCGGGAGGAGATGAAGGCCCTCCGCGACGCCGGCGCCTTCGCGTGCCTCACGAAGGACCAGGAGCTCGAGGAGATCATCGACGCGATTCACCAAGCAGCAGTTGCGTGAACCTGACCGCGGCCAACACGGCGATCGTCCTCGACTCGACGGCTGACTTCCCGGAAGCGCACGAGCGGTTCGAGAACTGGCGGATGGTGCCGCTGTACGTTCGCTTCGGCGACGAGAGTCGCCGCGACTACGTCGAGATCGGACCGCAGGAGTTCTACGCGCGGCTACGCACGGTGACCGAGTTGCCGACGACATCGCAGCCGACACCCGGCGACTTCCTGGCCGTCTACGAGGAGCTGGCGAGCTACGAGCGGATCTATTCGCTCCAGCTCTCCGCAAAGCTGTCCGGCACGTTCGAGAGCGCGCGAACGGCTGCCGGCGAACTCGGGAACGAGGTGCGCGTCGTCGACACGGAGACCGCTTCGGCGGCGATTGCGATGCTCGGCCTTGCGATCCAGCGCCGGCTCGAGACCGGAACGACCGATGAGCAGATCGACGGGCTCATCGAGCGTTTCAAGAATGATGCCGGGTTGATCTTCACCGTCGACACGCTCGAGTTCCTGCAGAAGGGCGGGCGCATCGGCAAGGCAGCCGCGTTTGCAGGCAACCTGCTCCACATCAAACCGATCCTCTCGATCGCGGACGGCGAGGTCCTGCCGATCAAGCGTGTACGGGGAAACCAGAAGGCCGTGCAGGAGTTCGCGCGCGCGTTCGCCGATGGCACGCGCGACACGCCGAACCTGCATGTCGGCATCGCGCACGCGGAGGCGCCCGAGCGCGAGCAGGCAGTGCGCGCGCTCGTCTCGCACCTTCGCCCGCAGGCGCAGATCGACGTCACGACGACGCTCGGCGCCGTCGTGGGCACGCATGCAGGGCCCGGCACAGTCGGCTTGTTCTGGTTCGAAGACCTCGCGGGCTGACGCCCGCATCGTTTCGCACGAAATCCTTCGCATTTCGTGCGACAAGACCTGGCAGGCGCGCTTCGCCGGACCTGCGCCGCTTCGGCTTGCTCCGGCGCGGGACCTATACTCGAACGCCTGGTCGTGACCTTGCATCGAACCCGGCTTCCGGTCGGCTTCGCCGGTGTCGACCCGCCTGCGACGTGGCCGCCGCCGCGCTGTCGTGCCGCAGATCTCACGCGCCCCCTGGACTCGCTGCCCGGCGTGGGCAAGACGATCCGCGCGAGGCTCGCGAAGCTCGGACTGCGCACCGTGCGCGACCTGCTCGAGCATGCGCCGTTCCGGTACGTCGGCGCGAGCCCGATCTCGAGTCTGTTCGGCGAGGGCGGGGAGGTGTCGATCGAGGGGACGGTCGGGCGCGTGTCGAAGCGCAGCCCGCGTCGCCGCATGTCCATCGTCGAGGCGACTGTGTCTGACGACTCGGGGCAGATCCGCGCGACCTGGTTCAACCAGCCGTGGGTTGCCGAGCAGCTCCGGCCCGGCATGCGGCTGCGGCTGATCGGCTCCGTGCGCCGCGGCACGTTCGCGGTGCGGACCCACGAGCCCGCCTCCGAGCACGCCGACCTCATCCCGGTCTATCCAGCGGGCGAGGACGTGACCCCGAAGAAGCTGCGAGAGCTGGTGCTCGCCGCGCTCCCGCGTGACGTCGCGGAGCCGCTCCCCGCGGCGCTGAAGCAGCAGCAGGGCCTCCCGTCGAAGGTCGATGCGCTGCACGCCCTGCACGGGCCGCGCTCGCTCGCGGAGGCGGAACGCGCACGCACGCGCCTCGCTTTCGAGGAGCTGCTCGTGCTCCAGCTCGGCATAGCGCGCTCGGCGCGGGCGCGCGAGGCGACGGTGGCGACTGCACTCGGCGAGCCGGGAGACTTGCTCACGCGCTACCGCGCCGCGCTTCCGTTCGAGCTCACCGAGCACCAGGAGCGCGCGATCGCGGAGATCGACGCCGACCTTGCGCAGACAGTGCCGATGCAGCGGCTCCTACAGGGCGATGTGGGCTCGGGCAAGACGGTCGTCGCGCTCTACGCGTTGCTGCGCGCCGTCGAGAGACAACGCCAGGGTGCGCTGATGGCGCCGACCGAGACCCTCGCCGAGCAGCACTTCCTCACGATCGAAGCGCTGTGCACGCAGCTCGGCGTACGCGTCGCGCTGCTCACTGGCTCGGTCAAGAGCGATCCCGACGCCGAGCTTGTCGTGGGTACGCACGCCTTGATCCAGGAAGGCATCGAGCTGCCGCGGCTCGCCGTGGCCGTGATCGACGAGCAGCATCGCTTCGGCGTCGAGCAGCGGAAGGCGCTCGTCGAAGGGCGGTCGCCTCACGTGCTGCACATGACGGCGACGCCGATCCCGCGAACACTCGCACTGACGGTCTACGGCGATCTCTCGGTGACGGAGATCGCGAAGCCGCCGGCCGAACGCAAGCCGATCGTCACCAGCCGCATCACCGCCGAACGATCGTCGGAGGCCTACATGCGCTTGCGGCGTCACCTCGACGCCGGGCGGCAGGCGTACGTCGTTTGCCCGCTGATCGAGGAGTCAGAGACGTCTGTCGCGCGGCCGGCGGAGGTGGAGGCCGAGCGGCTGCGACGCGGCGAGCTCAAGGGCTACCGCGTCGGCCTGCTGCACGGTCGACTGCGGCCGGCGGAGCGGCGGGAGCTGATGGCGAAGTTCAAGGAGCGCGAACTGGACGTGCTCGTCGCGACGACGGTGATCGAGGTCGGCGTCGACGTTCCGAACGCGACGATCATGATCGTGCAGGAGGCCGATCGCTTCGGCCTCGCGACGTTGCACCAGTTGCGCGGCCGGGTCGGCCGCGGCGCCGAGCAGTCGTATTGCCTGCTGATCTCGCGGCCACAGGACCAGCTCACGGATTCCGCCAAGGAGCGGCTGGACGCGCTCGTGTCGACTACCGACGGGTTCGTGCTCGCCGAGAAAGACCTCGAGATCCGCGGCGAAGGGCAGCTCCTCGGCACCCGCCAGTCCGGACTCTCGGACCTGAAGTTCACGCATCTGAGGGCCGACCGCCCGCTGCTCGAGCGCGCCCGCGAGGCGGCGCGGACGCTCGTCGACGTGCACGGCCCGTTGGACGCCGAGGTCGACGCGCGCTCCGCGGACGAAGGCCCGGCCGCCTGAGCCATGTCCCGAGTCCAGGACTCGGGCCATGTCCGGACGACACACGATCACCGGCCCACGCGCGGCGCAGCGGTCCGAAGCGCGGCCGGGGACCGTGCGCCTGAGTCAGGTCCGGAGTCCAGGACTCGGGACAATGTCCGGAATGCGCATCATTGCCGGTTCGCGCAAGGGGCACCGAATCGACGCGCCGCACGGACGCGCGACGCGGCCGACGTCCGACCGCGTGCGCGAGAACGCCTTCAACCTCGTGCAGGCTTGGGTGCCGGAAGCCGTCGCGCTCGACCTCTTCGCCGGCTCCGGCGCGATGGGGATCGAGGCTCTCTCGCGTGGCGCCGAGCGTGCCGTCTTCGTCGAGTCGCACGGCGACGCTTGCCGCGTGATCGACCGTAACCTCGAGAAGCTCCGCCTCACGGGCGCGCAAGTCGTCTGCAACGACGTCGCGCGCTTCCTCGCCGCGGAGACGCGGACGTTCGACCTGATCTTTTGCGATCCGCCGTACGACGAGTACGCCGCGCTCGAGCCGCAGCTGGCGCGCTACCTGCCGCGACTGCTCGCGGACGGCGGTCTGCTCGTCCTCGAAACCGCGGCCAAGACCGAGCCGGAGCTGCCGCTCGAGCAACGAACGTCACGCCGCTACGGGGCCGCGCGCATTACGCTCTTCAACCGTTGATCACCGCAATCTGCCCCGGAACCTACGACCCGGTCACGAACGGGCACATCGACGTGATCACCCGCGCGGCGTCGATCTTCGACCGCGTGGTGATCGGCGTTGTGAACGAGCCGCGCCACAAGGCACCGATGTTCGCGCTCGAGGAACGCGTCGCCTTCCTGCGGGAGGCGCTCGCCGGCATCGACAACGTGGAGGTGGACGTCTTCGCCGTGCTCGTGGTCGACTTCGCGAAGAAGTGGGGCGCGAAGGCGATCGTGAAGGGCCTGCGGGTGATCTCCGACTTCGAGTGGGAGTTCCAGATGAACCAGCTCAACCGAGTGCTGGCCCCCGACATCGAGACCGTGTACGTCATGGCGAGCCCGAGCGTCTCC
>DASVFB010000048.1:0-3014 GCA_036380275.1 Gaiellaceae bacterium
GAGCTCGTCGGCAACGTCTCGCTGCGCGTGCTGCCAACGGAGCGACCGGAGGTGTGGGAGGTACAAGGCCGTGGCGAGCTGCAGTACGCGGTGATCGTCGAGCTGATGCGGCGTGAGGTCCTCGAGCTGACGGTCGGCAAGCCGCAGGTCGTAACGCGTGACGTCGACGGGAAGGTGCACGAACCGGTGGAGCGGCTGGCGATCGACGTTCCGGAGGACTACGTCGGCGTGGTCACGCAGCTGCTCGCGCTGCGGAAAGGACGGCTCGAGCAGATGGTCAACCACGGAACGGGTTGGGCACGGATGGAGTACCGCGTGCCGGCGCGCGGACTGATCGGCTTCCGCACGGAGTTCCTTACCGAGACACGCGGCACAGGCATCCTCCACCACATCTTCGACGGCTACGAGCCGTGGCACGGCGAGCTGCGCACGCGACCAACCGGCAGCCTCGTCGCCGACCGCCGCGGCCCGACGACCTCGTTCGCGTTGATGAACCTGCAGGAACGTGGGCAGTTGTTCATCGGCCCGGGGATCGAGGTCTACGAGGGGATGATCGTGGGCGAGAACGCGCGCGCGGATGATCTCGACGTCAACCCGACGAAGGAGAAGAAGCTGACGAACATGCGCTCGTCGACCGCCGACGAGCTCGTGCGCCTGGTTCCGCCGCGCCCGCTCTCGCTCGAGCAGGCGCTGGAGCTGATCCGCGAGGACGAGGCCGTCGAGGTGACGCCGAATCACGTCCGCCTGCGGAAGGCGGAGCTTTCGGCGCAGAAGCGGCAAACGACCGCATCGCGCGCGAAGCGAGGGCTCGCCGCAGTCTGAGCGAACCGCGGCGCAAGCTGGAAAACTCCGGCGCACCAGCGAGAAAGGGGAAAATCTTGCGCATCGTCATCGTGGCGACGCTGCTTGCAGCCTTCGCCTTCATCTTTCCCTTGAGCGCTCTGCCCGCGACGTCGCCCGGGCAGCCGTTCCCGACCAACCTCTACACCGTCCCCGACGCGAGCCAGATCACAGGCCTGCGTGTCGACCTTCCGACGCCGAACTGCACGACGCGTCCGTCGGACTGCGCCGACATCGCCGTGCTGAACACACTCGACGGCTTCAACATTCAGCCGCGGATCTCGATCCCGTTCTCGGGCCCGATCGACCTCTCCACCGTCTCGAGCTCGACAGTCTTCCTGGTCGGCCCCGGAGACGACGTCGTCGGTATCAACCAGGCGGTTTGGGAGCCCGCGACGAACACGCTCCACGTCGAGAGCAACGAACAGCTCTCCCAGGACGCGACCTACCTCCTGGTCGTCACAAACGGCATCCACGCGGCGGACGGGAAGCCAATCAAAGCGACCTTCCGCCACGACCTCAACTACGGCCAGACGAAGGATCCGGCGACGAAGGCGTACAGGAAGGCGCTGCTCGATGCGCTGCCGATGGCGCTGGCCGGCGGCGCGGACGCGGACGAAATCGCCGACGCCAGCCTGTTCACGACCCAGAGCATCACGGCGATCTCGCGAAAGATCCGCGCGCAGATCCAAGCCTCGAGCCCGGCCCCGGCGACGTTCTTGCTCGGGCCAGGCGGCACGCGCACGGTCTTTCCTGCGGCCACGCCGATCAGCTGGAATCGCCAGGTGGGAACGTCGACGTTCTCGCCCACGACGCTGCCGACGGCCGCGTTGTTCGTGTACCCGGGATCCGTCGCGCAGGTCGCGTTCGGCTCGTACGCGTCGCCGGACTACGAGACGGCCGCGAAGGTGATCCCGCCGTACGGGACGGCGACCGGCACGCCCGTTCCGCAGGGCACGAACCAGATCCAGTTCACGCTCTTCGTCCCGGGTGGCGTCGCGCCCGCAGCCGGGTGGCCCGTGGCGATCTTTGGGCACGGGTTCACCGATTCGAAGAACGGCGCGCCGTGGGCGGTCGCTTCTTCGCTCGCGCACGCCGGACTCGCGACGATCGCGATCAACGTCGTCGGCCACGGCTTCGGTGCTGCCGGCACGTACACGGCGACCACGCCGGGCGGACCGGTGACGTTCCCGGCCGGTGGTCGCGGGATCGACCAGGACGGCAACGGCACGATCGATTCGACGGAGGGTGTCAATGCGATCGGCGCCCAGTCCCTCGTCGCCGGCCGTGACGGGTTGCGCCAGACCGTCATCGACATCATGCAGCTCGTACGCGAGATCCAGGTCGGCATCGACGTCGACGGCAACGGCTCCGCTGATCTCAATGCGTCCCGGATCTACTACGCCGGACAATCGTTCGGCGGGATCTACGGGACCCAATTGCAGGGCTTGGAGCCCGACATCCGTGCGGGCGTGGAGAACGTTCCGGGCGGGCCGATCGTCGAGATCGCTCGCCTGAGCCCGAGCTTCCGGCCGCTGGTCGGGATCTCGCTGATCACGCGGACGCCGTCGCTCTACAACGTCTTGCCGCCGGATGCGTCACTGACGAACTTCAACGAGAACATGCCGCTGCGGAACCTGCCGATTGTCACGGACACGGTTCCAGGCGCTTCGGCGATCCAGGAGTTGATCGACCGCGACGAGTGGGCGCAGCAAGCCGGCAACCCGGCTGCATATGCGCCGTACATCACTCGACCGGTGCTCATCCAGTTCGCGCGGGGGGACAAGACCGTCCCGAACCCGACGGCCTCGGCGATCCTCCGTGCGTGCGGCTGTAGCGCGCGGGCGACGCTGTTCCGCAACGACCTCGCCTTCGCGGCCAATCCGGCGGTGCCGAAGAACCCGCATACGTTCCTGACGAACATCGCGGTGCCCTCGGTCGCGCTGTACGCGATCGAGGCGCAGGGGCAGCTCGCGACGTTCCTTGCCTCCGACGGCGCGACGACCATCGATCCGGACGGGGCCCTCGGGCCGATCTTCGAGACGCCGACCTCGATGGTTCCGGAAGACCTGGCCTACATCCCGTAGAGCAGCCGATAGACGGAGCGGGTGCTCGCCACAAGCGCCCGCTCCCGGCCCTTGCCCGATGTCCGCGCTCCAACAACTCGAGATCCG
>DASVFB010000049.1:0-9489 GCA_036380275.1 Gaiellaceae bacterium
CTCGCGCCGTTCGATGTCAGGTGCGCGATCTGCTGCGCGACGTTCCAGTAGAGGTTGCGCGCGTTCGTGCTGGAGATGACCCGTCCGTTCAGCTCCACCTCGAGCGGGACGTCGTATGCGAAGTTGTCGATCCGCAGGTAGTCGAGCGGCTCGCCGCGGAGCACGACCTCGTCGCCGTCCTGGAGGAAGGGGCCTTCGTTCCACGTCAGCTCGACGAGGCTGCCGCGCTCGCGCTCGCCGGCGCCTGAGATCGTCCCGGTCGCTAGCAGGTCGCCCGTGCGGAGGCTCGCGCCGTTCGATGTCAGGTGCGCGATCTGCTGCGCGACGTTCCAGTAGAGGTTGCGCGCGTTCGTGCGCGAGACGACCTCGCCGTTCAGCTCGACCTCGAGCGGGATGTCGAAGGCGAAGTTCTCGATCCGGAGGTGGTCGAGCGGCACCGGGTCCTGCTCGACGCCCCGGACGGACGTGAGCTCGTCGAGCGTCGTAACCCACGGGGATATCGACGTCGCAAACGACTTGCCGAGGAACGGGCCGAGCGGCACGTACTCGAACGCCTGGATGTCGCGCGCGCTCCAGTCGTTGACGAGCACCGCACCGAAGACATGCCCGAGCGCGCGCTCGATCGGCACAGGCTCGCCGAGACGCGACGGTTTGCCGATCACGAAACCGAGCTCGAGCTCGAAGTCGAGCTTCTGCGACGGGCCGAAGTCGCCGGCCTTGCGCTGCCCGTGCGGCCGGCGGATCTCGGTGCCGCCGACGACGACCGTCCCTGCACGGCCGTGGTAGCCGATCGGGAGGTGGCGCCAGTTCGGCGTCAGCGGCTCCTGGTCCGGCCGGAACATCCGGCCGAGATTCGTCGCGTGCTCGAGCGACGAGTAGAAGTCCACATAGTCCGCGACCGAAAACGGCAGTTGCCATTGCACCTCGGAGACAGGCACCTCCAGGCCATCTCCCAGGGACTGTCCCTGGGACAGGACCGAAACGCCCGGGCCCAGGTCGATCACGGCGTCGCCTTCGACGCGGCCCACGTGCGGCTCGCCGCCATCGTGCGTGAAGACGCCCAGCTTCACAGGATCCCGAGCGCCTTCAGCTCGCCGACGGGCTCGTCGAACGAGCACGAGCCGATCGACGCGAATAGCTCGCGGCGCACGCGCGCGCACACCTCGGCGTCCGCGGCGCGTCCCTTCACGCGGAACGACTCTGCGTCGAGCTCGATGTCGCGCGTTACGAGCATCTCCTCTTCGTCACCGAACACGCTTGCAGCGAGCAGGTTCAGGAAGCCGTGCTCGTCGCCGGTCGGCAACGCGTGGTGCAACCCGGCGGTCGCCTTGAAGCGCAGCCCCTCGTCGCGACAGCGGCGAACGAACTGGGCGACCTCGTCGACGGACGGGATGCGTGCACCGCCGCATCGCAACTTCGTCTCGCCCTCGCGGTAAACGACGTCGCCCTGCCGCTCCTGCGGCCCGTCGACGACGGCGAGCGGCTCGGCATCGACGTCCTGACCCGCGCGCGCGACGAAGCAGTTCACCAACCATGCGTCGTCCGAGGCTCGGATGCGGCGCCACTCGGCGAGCGCGTCCTCGAGCGGCAGCTCGGCCGGCGGGAACACGCCCGCGTAGTCCCAGAGCCCCGCGAGCAGCGCGCGGCGCGCGTCAGAAATGGCTCGTGACGCCCGCGGGATCCTCGTCGGCGGTGCCGACCGGCGCCGGGTCCTCGAACCACGAGTGCCAGTACTTGCCATCGTCGAGCTTCTCCGCAAGCTTCGTCAAGCGCAGCGGATGGAACGTGTCGCACATCACGGCGAGCTCGTGCGTCTCCGTCATGCCGATCGACTTCTCCGCAAGCCCCGGCGCCGGCCCGTGCGGAATCCCCGACGGATGCAGCGTCACCGAACCGATCTCGATTGCCTTCCGCGACGCGAAGTTGCCGTCGACGTAATAGATCATCTCCTCGCTGTTCAGGTTCGAGTGGTGATACGGGATCGGGATCGCCAGCGGATCGAAGTCGAGCTTGCGCGGACAGAACGAGCAGATGACGAAGTTCTGCCCCTGGAACGTCTGGTGCGACGGCGGCGGCATGTGGATGCGCCCGGTGATCGGCTCGAAGTCGTGGATCGAGAACGTCCACGGGTAGACGTAGCCGTCCCAGCCCACGACGTCGAACGGGTGGTAGTCGAGGACGTACGTCTGATAACCGCCGCGCACGCGCACCTTGACGTGGAACTCGCCGCGCTCGCGGTGCGTGTTGAGCCCGGTCGGTGGATGGATGTCGCGGTGGTAGTACGGCGCGTGCTCGAGCAGTTGCCCGTACTCGTTGCGGTAGCGACGCGGGATCTCGATCAGGCCGGGTGATTCGAAGACAACGTAGCGCTGCTCGCTGTCGTCCGGCACGAAGCGGTATGTGGTACCGCGCGGGATCACGACGTAGTCGCCCGGCTTGTACGGCAGTTCGCCGAAGATCGACTCGACCGCCCCCGCGCCCTCGTGGACGAAGATCACCTCGTCGCCCTCGCCGTTGCGGAAGAAACCGTCCATGATCTCGGTCGGGCGGCAGAGCGAGATCTCGACATCGTTGTTCCACATCAACAGCTGCCGGCCGGTGAGCGCATCCCCGCCCGAGTCGACGTCCCACGTCTTCAGATGCAGCGGCTTATGCTGACCCGGCACCCACTCCTTGCGCTCGATCGGCTCGAAATCGCCGAGCTTCTCGACACGACACGGCGACGTGAGGTGGTAGAGGATCGACTCGTTCCCCGAGAAGCCCTCGAGTCCCATGACCTCCTCGGTGAGCAGCGTGCCGTTGTCGCGGAACTGGATGTGGCGCTTCCGCGGGACTTCGCCGAGGCGCTGGTAGAACGGCATGACGGGAGTTTAGTCGGCGCTTTCAGCCTCGGGCTTCGGCTCGAGCCGCTCGAGGAAGTCGCACAAACTGGCGAGCTCGTCCTCGTTGAAGCGCTCGCCGAACAGCGCGCAGATGCTCGCGACGTGGTCGTCCGTGGAGCTCTTGAGCTTCCGTCGGCCGGCGTCGGTCAGTTTCGCGTAGCTGACGCGCGCGTCGGTGTCGCAGGCGGCCTTCTCGACGTACCCGTGGCGCTGCAGCCCGTCGAGCAGGCGCGTGATTCCCGACGGCGTGAGCAGCACCTGCTGTGCCAGGTCGACGCGCCGCATCATCCGGTCGGGTGCACGCGCGAGGCGCAGAAGCACCTCGTAATCGTTGATCGTGAGCCCGTGATCGGCGACAAGCTCACGGTCGAGTCCACGGACAACGGAAGCGTGAGCCCGGATAAGGCTGACAAATGCCTGCACCTCGCGACTTTCCAGAGACGTCTGCGCGCTCACATGGTCACTGTAGTGCGATTCCCGGCGGTAGCCTAGAAATGTGGCGGACGAACACGGAATCGAGGTGTGGGACATTGTCCGCACCTTCAAGGACGTCAAGGCGGTGCAGGGCATCAACCTGCGCGTCGAGCCCGGGGAGATCTACGGCTTTCTCGGGCCGAACGGCGCCGGCAAGTCGACGACGATCCACATGCTGACGACGCTGCTCCCACCGACGTCGGGAACGGCGTTCGTCGCCGGGCACGACATCGTCAAGGAGGGCCCGCAGGTGCGCGCCGCAATCGGCGCCGCACTGCAGGAGGCTGCGCTGGATCCGTACCTGACCGCGCGCGAGCACCTGCGCCTGCAGAGCGGGCTGCACGGGCTACGCAAGGCGGAGCGCGAGGAGCGGAGCGGCGAGCTCCTCACGCGGGTCGGGCTGACGGGTGCCGCGGACCGCAAGGTTCAGACGTACTCCGGCGGCATGAAGCGGCGCCTGGACCTCGCGCTGGCACTCGTGCACAAGCCGCGGATCCTCTTCCTCGACGAGCCGACGACGGGACTCGATCCGCAGAGCCGCAGCGCGCTCTGGACCGAGGTGGGACGCCTCGCCAAGGAGGAGGGCGTGACCGTCTTCCTGACGACGCAGTACCTCGAGGAGGCGGACGTGCTCGCCGACCGCGTGGGGATCATCGACCACGGAAGGATCGTGGCCGAGGGAACGCCGAAGGCGTTGAAAGCGGAGATCGGCCGGCCGACCGTCGAGGCGACGCCGGGCGACCCCTCGCAGGTCGGAAGCGTCGCGGCCGTTCTGGAGCACTTCGGCGAGCCGATGCCTGCCTCGCCGGGCGCGATCGCCGTGATGCTGAACGGCAAGGGTGATCTCACGGACGTCCTGCGGGCGCTCGACCATGCGGGGCTCCGCGTCGACGACCTGCGGCTGCACGCGCCGTCGCTTGACGACGTCTTCCTCGCGAAGACCGGTCGCAAGCTCGAAGGCGACGACCCCGAAGACGCGTGAATCTGGCGGTTCAAGACGTCGGGCTGATCGCCTCGCGCTCAGTTCGCCGAACCGTGAGACAGCCTGCGAATGTCATCGCGCCGCTCACTTTCCCGATTCTCCTCCTGGCGATCAACTCCAGCGGCCTGCGTGCGGCGACGCACATCCCCGGCTTCCCGACCGACTCGTTCGTCGCCTTCTTTCTGCCCTTCGCGTTCATCCAGGGGGCACTCTTCGCCGCGATGACCGCCGGCACGGACCTTGCCCGCGACATCGACACCGGCTTCCTCAACCGACTGGCGTTGACGCCTTTGCGCAGCTTCGGGCTGCTCGCCGGCCAGCTCGGCGGCGCGATGGCTCAGACGTTCGCCCAGGCGCTCGTCTATCTGTGCGTGGGACTCCTGCTCGGCGTGCGCTTCGCCACCGGCCCGCAGGGCGTCGTCGTCCTCATCCTGCTGGCGCTGACGATCGGCGCGGCCTGGGGCGCAGTCGGCATCTGGATCGCGCTCAAAACGGGCTCGGGCGAGGCTGTCCAGTCGCAGTTCCCCATCCTCTTCTTCTTCATCATCATCTCGTCGATGAACCTGCCGCGAAACCTGATCGAGGCGGAATGGTTTCGCACGGTTGCCACCCTCAATCCGGTCTCGTACATGATCGAGGGACTGCGCAGCCTCATCATCGAGGGCTGGAACACCGAGGCCCTTGTGCTCGGCTTCGGCTTCGCGATCCTTTCGATCACGATCGCGATGGCGCTCGCGGCCGTGGAGCTCCGCAAGCGGATGGCGCGGACATGAGCCGCGGCACGTCCGTGACGGTCGCGCTCGCGCTCGCGCGGCGGCAGATGACGATCCTGCTCAAGAACCCCTCGCTGTTCCTGCCGCCGCTGCTGTTCCCGCTCATGAACTTCATGGCGTTCGCCGGCGGGCTCTCGCGCCTGCGCCACATTCCCGGCTTCAATTTCCCGACCGGCTACACGTCGTTTGTGTTCGTGTTCGTGCTGCTGCAGTCTGCGGCCTTCGGCGGCGTGTTCACCGGCTTCGGGATCGCGCGCGACTTCGAGCGCGGCTTCGCACGTCGCTTGCTCATCGCCTCAAAGCACCGCAGCGGCATCGTCTGGGGCTACGCGGTCGCGTCGCTGTTCCGCTGGAGCACCGTCGCGGTGATGCTGACCATCGTGGCGCTGATCGCGCACATGCAAGTCGGCGGCGACGGCGTCGATCTATTCGGCCTGTACGCCCTCGCCGTCATCGTGAACGTCTGCGGCCTGCTCTGGGCGTGCGGCGTCGCGATGCGCTTTCGCTCTGTTCAGGCGGGGCCGCTGATGCAGACGCCGATCTTCATTCTGCTCTTTCTCTCCCCTGTGTACGTGCCGCTGCCGCTTCTTCAGGGATGGATCCATGTCGTGGCGAAGCTGAATCCGATCACCTACATCCTCACGTCCGGACGCGGCTTCATCTCGGGCGAGCCGATCGACGTGGCGCTCGGCTTCGCGATCGCATTCGGCCTCTTCGCCGCTCTCGCTTCGTGGGCGCTCCGCGGGCTCAAGCGCGCTGAACAGATCGTCTAGCCGGCTTCGCGCTCGAGCACCGACGCGACGGCGCGGAGCGCAACCCTCGTTTCGTCGAGCGTCGGCTCGCGGGTCGTCACGCGCTGGAGCGCCAGCCCAGGGAGCAAGAGCACACGCAGTTGGCGCAGCTGCGCGAAGCGCCAAAGCTCCATCGTCGCAGCGAGCGCGACCGCGGTGACGGCGACTGGGGTCCAGAGCGCCGGACTCAGCGGCCAGAGGCGATCGGCGAGCCAGGCCACCGGCAGTGCAAGTGCGGCGAAGTTCGTGCCACAGCGAGGCGAGAAACGCGTCGGCCGCACGAGGCCGTCCCAGGTCGCAACGAGGCTCCGCTCCTCGACCGCGGCGATCGCCCGATGCTCGGCACCGTGCAGGCGGAGGGTACGTCCGCGCAGCATCCAGACCGCGAGCGCGAGCGTCGCGGCGACGCCGATCGGCGTGCGCCACGAACTGGGTAGGACGACGAGGAGGAACGGCGCGACCAGCGCCGCGAGGAGGAACGGCTTCTCGCGCCGACCCGCTACACCGGACCGCCGAAACAGCGGAGCGAGCGACAGCCCGAGCCGCGTGAGACCACGCGCGAACGGAATCCCGTGAATCCATGCAGGCAGCGAGGGCATCGTCCCTTCGCGCAGCGACCCGTCGCGCCCCGCGAAAGCCCAGTGGCGCTCGCTCACAATCACGACGCCGTCCGGCCGCGCCATCCCGCCGAGACGGGGCAGCGATGAGGTCGCGTCGGCGCGCGTGAGGAGGGAGGCAACCCGGCCGTCCACGCCTCCATTGTCGCGCAGAAAAAGGCCGTCCGGGGGTGCCGGACGGCCAATTCGACGGGTGCTTGAGTCCTAGGTCGGGGTTACCAGGCGCCGCGAGAGAAGAAACCGAGCAGCGCCAGAACGAGAACGACGATCAGGATGATCCACAGAATGCTCACACAGCCTCCTTGGACGTTGCAAGGACAACGGTCGAGGGCCGTCGCGGGTTACGGAGGTGCTGTGGCTAGGCGAGCAAGGCCCGCTTGCGGCCCAGCTCCCAGAGAACGGTCTTGACGTCCTCGGGCGAGTTGTAGGCGTGCAGCGACACGCGGAGGTTGCCGTCGCGCGAGGACGTGACTATGCCTTCCCGGTCCAGCTCCTCGACGAGCCGCTCGGCGTTGGTCGATTTGATGCAGACGAGCGCGCCGCGCTCGTTCGGATTGCGGGGCGTGACCACGGTGCCGCCGAGCTCGTCGACGCCCTCGATCAGCAGCTCGGTCAGTCGGCGCACGTGCTTCTGCGTCGTTGCGATGCCGATCTCCTGCATCAGCTCGATCCCCGCGATGCCCGCGTATATCGACGGCACGGGCGGCGTGCCCGATTGGAAGCGGCGCGCGTCGGGCGCGGGTGAGTAGTCGTGGATGTCCATCTCGAAGACGTCCTTGTCCGCGAACCAGCCGGTGGCGGTCGGCCACGCCTGCTCCCACAACTCGCGGCGGCAGTAAAGAAAGGCAAGCCCCGCCGAGCCGAGCAGGTACTTGAGGACGCCGGCGGCGAGAAAGTCGACGCCGAGTGCCTTCACGTCGATCGGTATCGAGCCGACCGCCTGGTACGCGTCGAGCAGGACGGGCACGCCGCGCTCGTGCGCGATTGCGACGATCGGCTTCACGTCGACCTTGGCGCCGTTGCGGAAGCAGACGTGCGTGATCGAGACGAGCTTTGTCTCCTCGTCGACCGCCTGCCGGAAGTGCTTCGGAGGGAGCGTGCCGTCCTCGGCCTCGTGCACGTGCACGACGCGCGCACCGCGCGACTCCTGCGCGTGCCAGATCTGGCCGATCGTCGGGAACTCCCAGTCGGTGAGCACGACCTTGTGGCGCGGGCCGGCGAAACGCAGGCCGCTAGCAAGCGACGCGACGCCGGCGGAGAGCGACGTCGTGACTGCGATCTCCTCGGGGGCGGCGTTGATCAGCTTCGCGAACGCGGCGCGGGCGGCCTCGGTGCGCTCCGTCCAGTATTCCCACGGCGCGCCGTACTCGTCCCAGTCGCGGAGGTACTTCTCATACGAGGCGCGCACCGCGTCCGAGAGCGCGCCCTGCGAGCACGAGTTGACGTAGACGCGCTTTTCGAAGATCGGGAAGCGGTGCCGGCACTTCGAAGGCAGGGCGTGAAGGTCGATCGTCGCAGGCATCAGACGCTTACGGCCCCGTCCGAAACTGCGACTTGACAACAAACGGTGTCTGACACCGTTTGGGCGCAAGTGGCGGGAGTGGCCATGCCCTTAGCGCCCAAGGTAGGCCTTCCGTAGTTCCTCGTTTTGCAGCAAGTCTTGCGCCTTTCCCTCGAGCACCACGCGTCCCGTGGACAAAACGTAGCCGCGGTCCGCGATCGAGAGCGAGACGTTCGCGTTCTGCTCCACAACGAGGATCGCGACTCCGGCGTCGTGCACCTCCTTGATGATCTCGAAGCTGCGCTCGACGAGGATCGGAGCGAGCCCCATCGACGGCTCATCCATCAGGAGCAGCTTCGGCCGCGCCATCAGCGCTCTCCCCATTGCGACCATCTGCTGCTCGCCGCCTGACAGCGTGCCGGCGAGCTGCGAGCGCCGGTCGTGCAGCAGTGGGAAGAGCGAGTACACCCGCTCGAAGTCCTCCCTGGTGCCGCCGCCGTGGAGGTACGCGCCCATCTCGAGGTTGTCGAGCACGCTCATCGGCGCGAACAGCCGGCGGTTCTCGGGGACGATCGCCATTCCTTTCGCGATGCGATGGCTTGTCGTGCGGCCGGTCACCTCGTCGCCGTCGAAGCGCACCGTGCCGCGGCGCGGCGCCACGATGCCGAGGATCGTCTTCAGCGTGGTCGACTTGCCGGAGGCGTTCCCGCCGAGCAGGCACACGAGCTCGCCTGTGCCGACGTGCAAGTTCAAGTCCGTGAGGATGTGGATCTCGCCGTAGTAGGTGTCGATCTGCTCGAGCTCGAGTAACGCCGTCATGACGCCTTGAGCCCGAGGTATGCCTCGACGACGCGCGGGTCCGTCGCGACCTCGTCGAACGAGCCCTCGGCGATCCTCACACCATGGTCGAGCGCGACAACGCGGTCGGAGATTCCCTCGACGACGTGCATATCGTGCTCGATCACGAGGATCGTGTAGCCGCCGCGGTCGCGCAGCTCGCCGATCAGCTCGGTGATCTCGTGCGTCTCGACGGGGTTCATCCCCGCGGCCGGCTCGTCGAGCAGCAGCAACTGCGGCTCGGTGGCCATCGCGCGGGCGATCTCGAGGCGGCGGCGATTCGCGTACGAGAGCGAGTACGCCGGCTGCTGGCGGCGGTAGCCGGCGAGTCGCTGGCCGAAGAAGTCGAGCTTCTCGGAAGCGACGCGCGCGATCTCACGCTCCTCGCGCCGGAAGCCCGGCGTACGCAGGATCGACTGGATGACGTTCGCGCGCGTCCGTCCGTATTGCGACGCCATCACGTTCTCCTGCACCGTCATGTTCAGGAAGAGACGAAGCGTTTGGAACGTGCGCGCAATCCCGAGCTTTGCGATCGTGTGCGGAGCCCGGCCGCGGATGCTGCGACCCTGGAACAGCAAATCGCCCGAGTCGGGAAGGTAGAGGCCCGTGATCAAATTGAACAGCGTCGTCTT
>DASVFB010000050.1:0-25704 GCA_036380275.1 Gaiellaceae bacterium
TCGGGCTAGTCCTCGTCTTCGGTGGTCTCGTCGCCGGGGTCTCGGTTTTCGATCGGCGGGAGCACAGGCCGAGCGTAGAGGGCGACTCGGTCGGCATCGGAAATAGGCCGTTCGGCCCATCGACATCGAAGCCGCGATGTCGCATGATGGGACTCCTCCCAGTTCGAGGTTGTTCCCGCCGTTGCGGCGGCGGGCGACAACCCTGTCGCGAAACAGAGCGGTAGACTCGCCCGCCGTGAGCGCCTTCGAAGACCTCGACGCGATCGGCCCTCAGGACATCTGGAACGGCGTCGCCGTGCGCGCAATCCACGGCGAGCGCATCACGCTCGGCGTCGTCGAGCTCGACCCGGGCTCGGTCGTGCCTGAGCATCGACACGAGAACGAGCAGCTCGGCATGGTGCTCTCGGGATCCGTCTCGTTCCGCGTCGGCGAGGAGTCGCGCGAGCTTGGCCCCGGCGGCACCTGGCGCATACCAGCGAACGCGCCGCACGAGGTGGTCACGGGGCCAGACGGTGCGGTGGTGATCGACGTCTTCGCGCCGACGCGGGACGACTGGTCTGCGTTCGAGCCACAGACGCCCCGTACGCCGCGCTGGCCCTAGGTCACGTCGGTCGTTTTTCGGGCGGAAGCTCTCCCCGGGCGCGTTGACGCTCTTCGACCCAATCGAGGATCTCGCGCATCCGCCGACGCGCGTCGCGGCCACGTTCGCGCAACAGCCGAAGCTCCTCGCGTTCCTCCGGACTGCGCTTGCTCACGTCTCCTCCTCGAGGATGTCGACAATCCGCTGCAGCTTGGCGTCGATCTCCATCAGCATCCTACCCACGCCGTGCAGAAGCCGAACGATCTCGGCAAGCTGCGGCGGCGGAGCCGGAGCTGTTCTCTGTCGTCGCACAACTCGATCGTCTCCGGTGGACGCAGCCGCCGCAAGACGCCAATTTGGACGCGGCTACGCCACGGCCGCGGCAGCTTCGGCGCGCTCGAACACGAGCTCGCCGTTCTGGCCGTCGACGAGGATCGTGTCACCCTCCGCGAAGTCGCCTTCGAGCAGCCGTAGCGCGAGCGGGTTCTCGATCAGCCGCTGCAGCGCGCGCTTGAGCGGCCGCGCGCCGTAGGCGGGATCCCAGCCGGCCTCGGCCAGAACTCCCTTCGCCGCATCCGTCAGCTCCAACGCCAGCCCGCGCTCCGCGAGTCGCGTCCGAAGCCGAGCGAGCTGCAGCTCGACGATGTCCGCGAGCTGGTCGCGCGTGAGCGGCTTGAACTCGACCACCTCGTCGATCCGGTTCAAAAACTCCGGGCGGAAGAACTCGCGCAGTTCATCCGGCGTGCGGATGTTCGACGTCATGATCACGACGGTGTTGCGGAAGTCGACGGTTCGACCCTGCCCATCCGTAAGCCGGCCGTCGTCGAGGATCTGCAACAGCACATCGAAGACCTCCATGTGCGCCTTCTCGATCTCGTCCAGCAGGACGACCGAGTACGGGCGGCGGCGCACGGCCTCGGTCAGCTGTCCGCCCTCCTCGTAGCCGACGTAGCCCGGCGGAGCGCCGACGAGTCGCGCGACCGTGTGCCGCTCCTGATACTCGGACATGTCGAGCCGTACCATCGCGCGCTCGTCGTCGAACATGAACTCCGCGAGCGCGCGCGCAAGCTCGGTCTTCCCGACGCCGGTCGGGCCGAGAAAGACGAAGGAGCCGATCGGACGATTCGGATCCTGCAGGCCGGTGCGCGCACGCCGTAGCGCGTTTGCGACCGCAGCGACCGCCTCGTCCTGGCCGACGACGCGCTGGTGCAACCGCTCCTCCATCTGGATCAGCTTCTCGGTCTCGCCCTCCAGCAGGCGTGAAACGGGAATGCCTGTCCAACGGGCGACGACCATCGCCACGTCGTCCTCGTCGACCTCCTCCTTCACCATCGGCTCGAGGTCGGTTTGTTGCTCGCGCGCTTCGAGCTCTTTCTCGAGCGCGGGCAGCTCGCCGTAACGGATCTCCGCGACGCGCTCGAGGTTCCCGGCGCGCTCGGCGCGCTCGGCCTCCATGCGCAGCTCGTCGATCTTCTGCGTGATTTCCTTGACGCGGTCGAGCGCTTCCTTCTCCTTCTGCCAGCGCGCGGCCAGCTCGTTGCGCCGTTCCTTTGCCTCGGCGAGCTCGCGCTCGAGCGGCTCGCGGACATCTTTGGACTCCTTCGCCATCGCCGCGAGCTCGATCTCTAGCTGCGTGACGCGCCGGTTCGCCTCGTCGAGCTCGACCGGCGACGAGTCGATCTCCATTCGCAATCGGGAAGCAGCTTCATCCACGAGGTCGATCGCCTTGTCGGGCAAGAAGCGGTCCGAGATGTAGCGGTCGGAGAGAACAGCGGCCGCGACGAGTGCGGCGTCGCGGATGCGCACGCCGTGATGTGCTTCGTAACGCTCCTTCAGCCCGCGCAGGATCGCGATCGTGTCGGCGACCGACGGCTCGCCCACGAAGATCGGCTGGAAGCGGCGCTCGAGCGCGGCGTCCTTCTCGATGTGCTTGCGGTACTCGTCTAGCGTCGTCGCGCCGACGGCACGCAACTCGCCGCGTGCAAGAAGCGGCTTCATCATGTTGCCCGCATCGACCGCGCCCTCGGCAGCGCCGGCGCCGACGATCGTGTGAAGCTCGTCGATGAAGAGGATGATCGCGCCGTCGCTCGACTTGATCTCGTTCAGGACGGCCTTCAGCCGCTCCTCGAACTCGCCGCGGTACTTCGTGCCGGCGAGCAGTGCGCCGATGTCGAGTGCCCAAACGCGCTTGCCCTTCAATCCCTCGGGGACATCGCCGGCCACGATGCGCTGCGCGAGCCCCTCGACGATTGCCGTCTTCCCCACGCCGGGATCGCCGATCAAGACGGGGTTGTTCTTCGTGCGACGGGAGAGCACCTGGATCACGCGCCTGATCTCCTCGTCGCGGCCGATCACCGGATCGAGCTTCCCCTGCTCCGCGAGCTCTGTGAGGTCTCGGCCGAACTTCTCGAGTGCCTGGTAAGAGCCCTCCGGATCCTGCGACGTGACGCGCTGGTTGCCACGCACCTTCTTGATCCACGCGAGCGCCTCGTCGCGGGGAACAACGTCGAGCGCAAGGAAGAGGTGCTCGGTCGAGATGTAGTCGTCCTCGAGCTGGGCGCGTTCCTTGTCTGCTCTTTCCAGAATCCGTGCGACGTCTGCTGATACCTGCGGTTGCTGTTGACCACCTTGAACAGCGGGGCGCTGCGCGAGCTTCGCCTCCGCGTCGGCTCGCAGTCGCTGCCAGTCGGCGAAGAGCGGCTGGTCGAGCAGCGCGAGCAGCAGGTGCTCGGGATAGAGCTCAGGATTGCCGCGACGCAGCGCGTCCGCCTGTGCTTCGGCGAACGCCTCCTGGCTCTTGACGGTCAACTTGTTGAAGTCCATCTAGGTTCGCTCCAGTTCGGTCGGGGGGCGGTAGACGACGAGGTCGCGCCGGTACTGCCGGTGCACCTGGTCGATTGCCTCGCGCATCTGGCGCTCGAGCCGCTCGAGCTGCCGGCGCATGCGCGTCACCTCGTCCTGCATATGCATCACCTGTTCGACACCGGCGAGGTTGAGCCCCAGCTCCGTGGTCAGCTGCTGGATGAGTCGCAGCCGTTCGAGGTCGGCCTCGGAGTAGAGACGTGTGTTGCCGGACGTGCGCTGCGGCCGGATGAGGCCTTTCGCCTCGTAGATGCGCAGCGTCTGCGGGTGCATTCCGACGAGGTCGGCCGCGACGGAGATCATGTAGCGAGGACGGTCGTCCGTCATCAGGTCACCTTCTGAAATTCCTCGAGGAGCTCGCGGCCGCGCTTGTTCACCTTCTTCGGCACCTGTATGCGCACACGCGCGAGCACGTCGCCCTTGCCGCTGCCCTTCAGCTTCGGCGCACCGCGGCCCTTGATGCGCAGCAGCTTGCCGTCCTCGGAGCCCGCGGGAATCTTCAGCGAGACGGGACCCTCGGGCGTCGGCGCCTCGACGGTGCCGCCGAGCGCGGCGGTCGGGAAGCTCACTGGGACGTCGACGACGAGATCGGCCTCGCCGCGGCGCTGGTAGACCGGCGACGGCGCGACGCGCGTGACGACGTGCAGGTCGCCCGGCAGGCCGCCGTTCACGCCGGTCTCGCCCTTGCCCTTGAGGCGAATGCGCGTGCCGTCCTTGACGCCGGCGGGAATCTTCACCGAGTACCGCTTCGTGCGCCGCTCGCGGCCGGTGCCGCGGCAGCGCGGGCAGGGCTGCTCGATCACGGTGCCGTTGCCGCGGCAGCGCGGGCACGGCTGCGAGAGCGAGAAGAGGCCCTGCGACTCGGACAAGACGCCGCGGCCATTGCACTCCGGGCAGATGATCGGCGCGGTTCCCGGCTGGGCGCCGCTGCCGCCGCACTCACGGCATGCGGTCTCGACCTCGACCGGGATCTGCGTCTGCACGCCTTTGAGCGAGTCCTCGAACGAAAGGTTGACCACCGCCTCGATGTCGGCGCCGCGTTGCGTCTGCGGACGGCGTGCGCTCCCGCGCTGACCGCGGTTGAAGATTCCGCCGAACATGTCGCCGAGGTCGAAGTCCTGCAGGTTGAAGTCGAACGGCACCCCGCCGGGACCGCCGGCGCGAGCTCGACCGTTTCCGACCGCGTCGTACTGCTTTCGCTTGTCGGGATCGGAAAGCACGTCGTACGCCGTCTGCACTTCCTTGAACTTCGCCTCCGCCGACTCGTCCCCCGGATTGCGGTCCGGGTGATGCTGGCGCGCGAGCTTGCGGTACGCCTTCTTGATCTCGTCCTGCGACGCGTTCTTGGGGACGCCCAGGGTCTCGTAGAGAGTGCTCATTCGACGACGATCACCCGCGCCGGGCGTATCACCATGTTGCCGATGCGATAGCCCTTCTGCAGCACGTCGAGGATCGCGCCGGATTCCTTCTCGTCGTCGGGCTGAGAGAGCAGCGCCTCGTGGACGTGCGGATCGAACCGGCCGTCCGTCTCGATCTCGGCGACGCCTTCCTTCTCCAAGGCCTCGACGAGCGAGCGATGCACGAGGCGCACGCCCTCCTCGAGCTGAGCCTCCTCGTGATCCTCGGCCGCGGCGAGCGCGCGCTCGAGGTCGTCGAGGACCGGCAGCAACTCCTTCGCGAGCCGCTCGTGTGCGCGCGCGACCAGCTGCTCCTGGTCGCGCGCGGCCCGCTTGCGGTAGTTGTCGAACTCCGCCTTGAGTCGCTGGAGCGCGTCGAGGTACTCGTCGCGCTCCCGCGTCACCTCGGCGAGCGGATCCGGCTGCTGCTCTGCCGGCTCTTTGGGCCCTGTCTCAGGGACAGTCCCTCGGACGTGTCCGGATTCGTCGGTCACGACTTGGCCGCACCCTCCTCCTCGTCGATCACCTCGTAGTCCGCCTCTTCGACGACCTCGTCGTCTGCCGTCGAGGCGCCGTCGTCACCCGTTGCGGTCGACTGCGCCTGCGACGCGGCCTGCGAGTAGAGGATCTCGGCGAGCTTCTGCGAGGCCTCCTGCAGCGCATCCGTCTTCTGGCGGATCTCGTTCACTTCGGACGACTCGAGCACCGCGCGCAGCTCCATGACCCGGCCCTCGATCGTCGCGGCGTCGGCCTCCGGCAGCTTGTCGCGGTGATCCTTGAGCGAGCGCTCGGTCTGGTACGCGAGCGTCTCGGCGAGGTTCCGGGCGTCGGCGAGCTCGCGCAGCTTGTGCGCCTCGTCGGCGTGCGCCTCGGCCTCGCGGATCATCTGCTGCACCTCGTCCTCCTTGAGCCCGGAGCCGCCTTCGATGCGGATTTGCTGCTCGTTGCCGGTGCCGAGATCCTTGGCGGTGACGTGGATGATCCCGTTCGCGTCGATGTCGAACGTGACCTCGATCTGGGGCATGCCCCGCGGCGCCGGCGGGATGCCGACGAGCTGGAACTTGCCGAGCGTCTTGTTGTAGAGCGCCATCTCCGTCTCGCCCTGCAGCACGTGGATCTCCACCGACGGCTGGTTGTCCTCCGCCGTCGAGAAGACCTCGGACTTCTTCGTGGGGATCGTCGTGTTGCGCTCGATCAGGCGTGTGAAGACTCCGCCCTTCGTCTCGATGCCGAGCGACAGCGGCGTCACGTCGAGGAGGAGGACGTCCTTCACCTCGCCCTTGAGCACGCCGGCCTGAATCGCTGCGCCGACCGCGACGACCTCGTCGGGATTGACGCCCTTGTGCGGATCCTTACCGATCAGTTCCTTGACCTTCGCCTGCACTACGGGCATGCGCGTCATGCCGCCGACGAGGATCACGTGATCGATCTTCGAGTTGTCGATGCCGGCGTCGGCAAGCGCCTGCTTCGTCGGGCCGACGGTCCGCTCGAGCAGGTCGGCTGTGATCTCCTCGAGCTTCGCGCGCGTCAGCTGCAGGTCGAGGTGCTTCGGGCCCTCCGGCGTCGCCGTGACGAACGGCAAGTTGATCTGCGTCGTCATCGTCGACGAGAGCTCGATCTTCGCCTTCTCCGCAGCCTCGTAGAGACGCTGCAGCGCCATCTTGTCGGCGGCGAGGTCGATGCCCTGGTCCTTCTTGAACTCGGCGACCATCCAGTCGACGACCGCCTTGTCGAAGTTGTCTCCGCCCAGGTGGTTGTCGCCGTTCGTCGCCTTGACCTCGAAAACGCCCTCGCCGAGCTCGAGCACCGACACGTCGAACGTGCCCCCGCCGAGGTCGAAGACCAGGATCGTCTGGTCTGCGCCTTCCTTGTCGAGCCCGTACGCCAGTGCGGCCGCGGTCGGCTCGTTGATGATGCGCAGGACGTTGAGGCCGGCGACCTTGCCGGCGTCCTTCGTCGCCTCGCGCTGCGCGTTGTTGAAGTACGCAGGCACGGTGATCACCGCGTCGCTGACAGCCTCGCCGAGGTACGACTCGGCGTCGGCCTTCAGCTTCTGGAGGATCATCGCGCTGATCTCCGGCGGCGCGTAGTCCTTGCCCTCCACCTTCACGCGCACGTCGTCGTTCGGGCCCTTCACGACCTCGTAGGGGACGATCTTCATCTCCTCCGAGACCTCGTCGTACTTGCGCCCCATGAAGCGCTTGATCGAGAAGATCGTGTTCTGGGGGTTCGTGACCTGCTGGCGCTTCGCGGGCGCCCCGACGAGCC
Organism: Gaiellaceae bacterium; assembly: GCA_036380275.1. Lineage (GTDB taxonomy): Bacteria > Actinomycetota > Thermoleophilia > Gaiellales > Gaiellaceae > DASVFB01. Next base: position 7,108 of record DASVFB010000050.1, read on the forward strand.
GCTGGCCGTCCTTCGTGAACGCGACGACGGACGGCGTGGTGCGCCCGCCTTCGGCGTTCGGGAGAACTGTCGGCTCGCCGCCCTCGAGCACGGCCACACAGGAGTTGGTCGTGCCGAGGTCGATTCCGATTGTCTTTGCCATCTGTTATTGCCTCCTTTGAGAAAATCTAAGCCTCTGTATAGCAGATCCCTCCGGGGCGTATGCTTGCCGTGTGAGCGAGGAACTGCGCCACGAGGCCGAGGCCACGCTGGCCGCGCGCCAGGAGGTCGGGAAGGAGCTCGAGCCGCAACTGGTCGACCAGTTCGCGGACCGTGTGGAGCAGGAGATCGAACGGCGGGCGCAGGAGCTCGCTCGCCAGCGGCGGCCGAGCACGGCGCATAACGCGCCCATGATCCCGCTCGCGCTCGGGTCACTGGGCATCGCCATCCCGCTGATCGCGATCGCCGGAGGCACGGCCGGCACCGCCGGCGTGATCGCAGTCTGCATCGCGATCGTGCTCGTGAACCTGCTGTGGACCGTGCGCCGCTAATCGCCTGAGGGCCTCTGCGCCTCCTGGCAGCCCCGCGTCGCCGCGGTGAGATCGTCGTTCGGGAGCTTCCGCTTGATCAGCCGGTACATCTGCGCGGGGCTCATCGGACGCCTGTTGAGGCAGAGGTAATAGCCGTCCTGCCGCGACGTGATCTGTGCGTCGTCGTTTGGGTTCTCGGACGCGGTGGGGTTGAACGCCCGCCACACCGCCCCGGCCACGAACAGCACGATCACAACAGTCGCGAGCATCCAGATGTATCGCCGTTGCCGGCCCACGTCAGCGGTAGATCCCGATCAGGACGCCGCCGACGACGATCAGCACGGCTCCGGCCGCGAGCCGCAGTCCGACGAGCTCGCTGCGCCGCAGCAGTAGCGCCGAGAGGCCGACGCCCCACAGCGTCTCGGTCGCGACGAGCGGCGACACGACGGACACCCGACCACGGTAGTACGCCTCGAACAGGCAGACGTACGAGAGTCCGAAGCAGATGCCCGCAGGCGCGAAGATTCCGACCGCGCGGCGGCCCGGCGCGCGGCGAGCGTACAGCCCCGCGACGACCGTTCCGGTCAACAGCGTCGCGGCGGCCGCGACCGTCGGCGGGACCAGGCTCGTCCCGGCGATGTGCCGGACGAGGTTGTCCCGCGCCGCAAAGAGCACCGTGCACATCGCCGCGAGCGCGAGCCCTCCGGCGCGAAGATGCTCAGGCCGCCGCTCGGCGATCAGCGCAACGCCTCCTGCGACGATCGCGAGCGCGCCAACCACGAGCGGCGCCGACACGGGCTCACCGAGGAGGATGAAGGCGATCGCGACCGCCACGAGCGGCGCCGCGCCGACAACGACGGACGTCCGCGATGCGCCGACGCTGCGAATGGCGAACGTGAACAGAAGCTGCGACGCGCCCGGTGCGAGCAGGCCGGCGAGCAGATACGGCCAGGCGTCGACGACGTCGTGCGGGCCGGCGATGAGCGCAGCGACCACCGCGACGGCGAGGGCCACGGTGACCGTTGCGAGCGTGGCGAGGCCCGCGTCGCCCTCCCGCGCGAATCCGAGGCGCACGGCGACGGTCATCCCGCCGAAGAGCGCGGCGGACGTGAGCGCGAGGGCGACGGCAGTCAGGCGCTTCTCCGCACGCGCACGAGGCGCGCGAGCGTTCCCGCCGCCGCGGGCTCGGCGATCGCGATGCCGCACAGGATCACGGCGCACCCGGCCCAGCCGACCGTGCCGAGGCGATCGCCCGCGAGCGCGAAGCCGAAGATGCCCGCGAACACCGGCTCGAGCGCGAAAACGATGGCGGTGCGCGCCGCGCTCGTCCGCTGCTGTGCCCAGGCCTGGACGAGATAGCCGAACGCGCTGGCGAAGATCCCGGTCACGAGCAAGGCGCCCCAGACCGTCCAACCACGTGGCACTTCGACCTGTCCCGCAGCGACGGCGACCACTGCGAAGCCGACGAATGCGGCAATCATCTCCACAGTCGTGAACGCGAGCGGATCGAAGCGCGGCGCGAACCGCTCCATCAGCGCAATCTGCAACGCGTACAGCGCCGCGGCGGCGAGGACCAGCAGATCGCCCGTCACCGATCCGGCCGCCACGCCGCTCAGCATCGCCAGGCCGATCACGGCGAGCGCCACGCCGAGCCACACGGCGCGGTCCGGCCTGATGCGGAAGAGCGCGAGACCAAACACAGGCGTCAAGATCACGTACATCCCGGTTACGAAGCCGGCCGCCGAAACCGTCGTGCGGTCGAGGCCGGCCGTCTGCAGTGCGTAGCCGGCGGCGAGCAGAATTCCGAGTCCCACCCCCGCCGCGGCACCTTGCTTACCCAGGGACGGGAGTCGACGCCCGGCCGGAACGGCAAGCACCGCGACCGCAATCGCGAAGCGCACCGCGAGAAACGCGAACAACGGGTACAGCTCGAGCGCGTCCTTGATCTGAACGAAGGTGACCCCCCAGATCGCCGTGACCAGGACGAGTGCAGAGAACGGACCTGCGGCCCTCATTCAGCACGGCCCACGCTGTGAAAAGAATGCCCGCACGGGGTGACGCTATCGTGGCTCTGTGAGCGCGCCTCTGGACGTACTGCAACGCCCGCTCCGCGATCTGCGGATCTCGGTCACCGATCGCTGCAACTTCCGCTGCGTCTACTGCATGCCGAAGGAGATCTTCGGGCGCGATTACGTGTTCCTCCCACGCGCCCAGCTGCTCGACTACGAGGAGATCGAACGGCTCGCGCGCGCGTTCGTCGCGAACGGCGTGCGCAAGATCCGGATCACCGGCGGAGAGCCGCTCGTCCGCCGTCACGTGGAGCGGCTCGTCGAGATGCTCTCGGCGCTCGACGTCGATCTCACGCTGACGACGAACGGGACGCTGCTCCCGCAGAAGGCCCAGGTGCTAGCGGACGCGGGCCTCAGGCGCGTGACCGTCAGCCTCGACGCGCTCGACGACGAGACCTTCCGCGCGATGAACGACATGGACGTCCCCGTGCAACACGTGCTCGACGGCATCGACGCCGCGGCCGCCGCCGGCCTGCCGGTGAAGGTGAACGCGGTCGTCAAGCGCGGCCTGAACGAGCACGGCATCGTCGAGCTTGCGCGCCACTTCCGCGGCACCGGGCACGTGCTCCGCTTCATCGAGTACATGGACGTCGGGCACACAAACGGCTGGCGGCTCGACGACGTGGTCTCCGCCGAGGAGATCCTCACGAGGATCGCGGACGAGTTCCCGCTCGAGCCGGTCGAGCCGTCCTACCGCGGCGAGGTCGCAAGGCGATGGCGCTATGTCGACGGCCAGGGCGAGATCGGCGTGATTGCCTCGGTGACGCAGCCCTTCTGCGGCGACTGCACCCGTGCGCGGCTTTCGGCCGAGGGGCAGCTCTACACCTGCCTTTTCGCGGTGCGCGGGCACGATCTCCGGGCGCTCGTCCGCAGCACCGCCGACGACGCCGAGCTCGAGGCCGCGATCGCCGCGGTCTGGACCCGGCGAACCGACCGGTATTCCGAGCTTCGGACCGAAAAAACGGCCGAACTACCGAAGATCGAAATGTCCTACATCGGAGGCTAGTCGTAGAATCTGACGGTCGTGACGAGTAAGCCGACATGACCGCCGCTGTCGCAGCAGTCGGCAGGCGCTACCTGCCTCGCGGCTGGAGCCATTTCGGGCTCCAGCTGGCGATCTGGTTCGGATTCCTCGGTGTCTACCAGATCGCACGGGGAATGGCCGGGCACGACGACGGACGGGCGCTCGCCAACGGGCTCCGCGTCATCGGCTGGGAGCGGACGCACGCGCACCACCTCTTCGAGCTGACGTTCCAGAACCTCGCGGCGTCGTCGCACGCGCTCGAGCTCGCCGTGTCGTGGACCTACTGGAACTCGGAGTTCACGGTGATCGGCCTCGCGCTGCTCTGGGTCTACCTGCGCCGGCACGAGGCGTTCGCCCAGTTCCGGAACACGATCCTGCTCGCGAACGTGATCGGGCTGGTCGGGTACGTGCTGATGCCGACGGCGCCGCCGCGCATGTTCCCGACGTTCGGCTTCGCCGACACGCTCGGCGACATCGGCGGCCTGAACCACGGGAGCCGGCTGATCGAGCTCGCGTCGAACCCGTACGCCGCGATGCCGAGCCTGCACGCCGCGGACGCCCTCATCGTGGGCATCACGCTCGCAGTCGTCTGCCGCAACAGGTTCGCCAAGATCGCTTGGGCGATCTGGCCCGCCTGGGTCTGGTTCAGCGTCATGGCGACCGCGAACCACTTCTGGCTCGACGTCGTCGCCGGCGTCGGCGTCGCGCTCGTCGCCCTCGCGGTCGTGCATCGCAAGTGGCTTGCGCGCGTGCTGCTCCCCGCCTAGTGCCCCATCCAGCAATGCACTCCGGCTTCTGGCCCGCTATCACGCTGCGCGCTGGGGCGTCCTCAGTCGCGCCCATAGCTCCGGCTATGGGCGCTCCCTGCGTCCTTCCATCGCTTGGTGCTAGCGACCCAGAAGCTCGGAAGCATTACCGGACGGGGCACTAGTGACTTCGCTCAAGGAGCGGTACACGGTCGGCGCGCGGTCGCTCGCGACGCAGTCGATGGGAGGGCTCGCACGATCGCGCGTCACGCCGAACGCGCTCACGGCCTCCGGCGTGCTGCTCTGCGCCGCGGCCTCCGTCCTCGTCTACTTCGAGTACCGAAACGAGATCCTCTTCTACTGGTCGGGCGCGGCCGTCTTCGTCCTCGGCTCGGTTCTCGACATCCTCGACGGAGCTCTCGCCCGCCTGAGCGGGAAGGGAACGCCCTTCGGCGCCTTCCTCGACTCGACGACGGACCGCATCAGCGAGGCCTTCATGCTCGGGGCGATCGCGCTCGTGTTCCACCGCAACGGCAACGAGTTCGCTCTGGCGGTCGCGTTCGCCGCAATGGCCGGGTCGTTCCTCGTCTCGTACACGCGCGCCCGCGCGGAGGCGCTGGGGCTGAAGGGCGATGTGGGCATCGGCTCCCGGGCCGAGCGGGTGGTCGTGATCACGGCAGGGCTCGTGCTCGCGCCCTGGGGCGCCCTCCCGTGGGCGATCTACCTGCTCGCCGCCACGGCCTGGTTCACGGTCGGCCAGCGGATCTGGTCGGTCCGCTCGCAGATGCACGCTCGCTCGTAGGATGGTAAGCTGCTAGCACTGTTGTGCTAGCACCAACACGCAAGGATGTCCTCGTTCGAATGCCGGGCGAGCTCAAGAGCCGCCTCGCGGATGAAGTCCGCCGCACCGGCAACAGCCTCAACGACGTCGCCGTCGGCATCCTCGCCTCTCGCTTCGCCGTCCCGTTCGAGCCGAGCGGACGCCCGGGAAAGACACCCGGCAAGGGCGGCTCGGTGCTCCTCCGCATGCCCGCGGAGTTGAAGGACAGGCTGGCCGCGCGCGCGGCGCAGCGCAAGCGAAACGTCAACGACCTCATTGTCGAGACGCTCTCGGAGCGGCTCGGAAAGGAACCCATGGCATCCACGAACGGCAAGGCGCCGCGCAGCGAGGACAAGGTCCGCGTCGCGATCATCGGCGTCGGAAACTGCGCGAACTCGCTCCTCCAGGGAGTCGAGTACTACAAGGACGCGCCGGACGACCAGTTCGTCCCCGGGCTCATGCACGTGAACCTCGGCGGCTACCACGTCAGCGACGTCGAGTTCGTCGCCGCGTTCGACGTGACGAAGGACAAGGTCGGCAAGGATCTCGCCGACGCGATCTGGGCTCACCCGAACGACACGATCAAGTTCGCCGAAGTCAAGAAGACGGGTGTAACGGTCGACCGCGGCATGACGCACGACGGCCTCGGCAAGTATCTCTCGCAGGTCGTCGAGAAGGCGCCCGGGGAGACCGACGACGTCGTCGGCATCCTCAAGGAGCGCAACGTCGACGTGGTCGTGAGCTACCTCCCCGTCGGCTCGGAGATGGCGACGAAGTGGTACGCGGAACAGATCCTGGACGCCGGCTGCGCGATGGTGAACTGCATTCCACAGTTCATCGCCCGCGAGCCGTACTGGCAGCGCCGCTTCGAGCAGGCCGGCGTGCCGATCATCGGCGACGACATCAAGTCGCAGGTCGGCGCGACGATCACGCACCGCGTGCTCACGTCGCTCTTCCGCGAGCGCGGCGTGCACCTCGACAAGACGATGCAGCTGAACGTCGGCGGCAACTCCGACTTCCTCAACATGCTCGAGCGCGATCGGCTGGAGTCCAAGAAGATCTCGAAGACGAACGCCGTCACGTCGATGCTCGACTACGACATCGGCGCGAAGAACGTCCACGTCGGGCCGTCGGACTACGTCCCGTGGCTGACCGACCGCAAGTGGGCATACATCCGCATGGAGGGCTCGTCGTTCGGTGACGTGCCGCTGAACGTCGAGCTCAAGCTCGAAGTGTGGGACTCGCCGAACTCCGCGGGCATCGTCATCGACGCCGTGCGGATGGCCAAGCTTGCGCTGAACAACGGCATCTCAGGCGCGCTCGAGGGCCCGAGCTCCTACCTGATGAAGTCGCCTCCCAAGCAGATCGTCGACGACGAGGCGTACGACGCAACTGAGAGGTTCATCAAGCAGAACGCGCGCAAGAAGCAAGCGAAGGTCGCGGCCGCGAGCTAGCTGTGTCGCTGCGGCGCGTCTTCCTGCTGGGCGCGGCGGCCCTCGCCTCGGTCGCCGCGCTCGTCGCCATCGTCACCGTGGTGAGCGGCGACTTCGGTGAGACGGAAGGAAGGATCTTCGCGACGATCGCGACGACGTTCGCGGCCGGGTCGGCGCTCGTCGCGGGGCTCGCACTGCTCGGACGCCGTGAGTCCCCGCTCCTCGGCTATGCAGGCATCGGTCTCGCGCTGACGGGGTTCGTCCTCTGGTCGGCACAGATCTGGGGCGAGTTCGCCGGCGAGGGGTACTGGAAGTTGGTCGGCGTTCTCACCGCCTGGTCCGTCGCCGTGCTTGTTGTCACGACGACCCGGCTGATGCTCAGCTCACCGTCGCTCGTGCGAGGTCTCTATCCGGCGACCGGTGCAGCAGCGGGAGGAGCTGCGCTGGTCGCCACCGTGATGATCCTGCGCGAGAGCGGCGACGGCTGGCAGCTCTTCGCGGTGTTGCTCATCCTCGCGTTGCTCGCGGAGGTGCTCGCGCCGATCCTCGAGCGCTACGGCGGCTCGCGAGCGCGGCCCGCAGAACGTCTGTTGGGCGTCGTCGGCGGCGTCGAGGTGGTCGCGGTGAACGGCGGCAACGCTCGGCTGGTGCGGGTCGGCGACGCCAGCGAGCACCTGGACGCAGGCGAGAGCGTCGTCGTGCGCGCACGCTCGTGACCGTCGAGCTGCGTTCTGCACGGTCGCTGTCGCTCGCCGAGCGGGTCGTGTTGTTCAACGCGGCGTACGAGGACTACGTCATTCCGTTCCGCCTCGACGAAGGCGCGCTCGAGGGGATGATCGATTGGTTCGATCTCGACGTGGAGGCGTCGCGTGTCGCGTTGCGCGACGGCGAGCCGATTGGGTTCGGCAATCTCGGCCTTCGCGGCGACCAAGCGTGGATCGGTGGCGTCGGCGTCGTCACGAGTGCGCGCCGGCAGGGGATCGGCGAGCTGCTGATGCGAGCGCTCCACGACGAGGCCGCTGCTCGGCATGTGTCAAAGGTGTGGCTCGAGGTGATCGAGCAGAACGACGCGGCGTATCGCCTGTACGAGAAGCTCGGCTACGACCTCGTACGCTGGGTCGAGGTGTGGACGCTCCCGACCGAGTTACCCGGGCCGTCGCTCGAGGTTCCGGTGGAGCAAGCGCACGCGCGCATCCGCGAGCTGCGCACGGGGCGCGAGCCGTGGCAGCGCTCGGACGCGACGCTCGACCACTACGACGATGCGCGCGGAGTCGCAACGGACGACGGCGCCGCGATCTTCCGCGTCGCCGGCGCGGCGCAGGTGGTGCAGATCGCCGGTGAGCCGCGGGAGTTGCTGAGGGCCGTCCGGTCGAACGGAAACGTGGTGATGCTCAACCTGCCCGCGGGCGACCCAGTCGGAGACGCCATGCGCGAGCTCGGCGGCTCGATCACCGTGCGTCAGCGTGAGATGGTCCTGGATTTGACAGGCCGGGGCTAGACTCGGAAGCGCCCATGGCGCTTCGCATCTGCCTCGTCACGCCGTTCGCGTGGTCCCAGCCGCACGAGGTGAACGAGCACGTCGCCGGCGTCGCACGGGAGCTGCGCGTCCTCGGTCACTCCGTCGCGATCATCACGTCCTCGAATCGCGCGGCCGACCTCGCCGCGGGACGAGCCGCGTTGAACGGATCGCTGAACGACGGCGAGCTGCTCGCACTGGGCCCGGCGGTGCCTATCTCACGCCGCAGCCGTGTCGGCGTGCCTGTCGGCGTGCGCGCCAACGTCGTGCGCGCCTTGCGCGCGGGGCGCTTCGACGTCGTCCACGGTTTCGAGCCGGCGCTCCCGAGCCTCTCCTACCTCGCGTTGCGCGAGGCCGAGAGCCTGGCGGCCGCGACGTTCTTCTCGCCGGAGCGGCTCTCGTATCCTCCCGGCCGCGCGCAGCGCGCAAGGCTGCTGGGCAGGCTCGACATCCTGCTCGCGACCTCCGAGGACACGGCGAACGCCGCGGCGCTCCGCTTTCCCGGCGACTATCGGCTCGTCTCGGAAGGCGTCGACACGTCGTTGTTCGAGCCGGCGGACAAGCAGCAGCTGATCGTTCTCGAGTTGCGCCAAACCGAGCGGCCGCTGCTGCGCGCGGCACTGCACACGCTCGGTGAGCTGCCCGACTGGCGGCTCACGCTGCTACGGACGAAGCCGCTGACGAAGCGGCCGTACGTCCCACGCACGCTGCTCGACCGCGTCGACGTCCGTACGGCGCGCGACTCGCCGAGCCGGGCTGCGATCCTGAACGACGCCGCGATCTTCGTGCCTGCAGTGAACGGCGTCTCGCGACTCAGGCTCGAGGCCGCCGCCGCGGGCGCAGCGGTCGCGTCCCCGCCGGGCATGCGCGAGCAACCGCAGCTCGCCGCCGCGGAGATGGGCCGGCTCGCGGACGACTTCACGTACCGCGAGCGACGAGCCGGCGCCGCGCGAGCGTCGGCGGAGGGACAGACGTTCACCGACGTCGCGCACGAGCTGGAGGAGATCTACGAGCAGCTGAGAGGACGAAAGCGCAGCGGAAAGCGCGCCGGCGACCCACTCGCCGAGCACGACTGGATAGTCGTCGACCTGCACACGCACACGAGCGCATCGCACGACTGCCGCATCCCGCCCGCGCTGCTGCTCGAGCATGCGGAGACGGAGGGCCTCGGAGCGATCGCAGTGACCGATCACAACGTCTTCTCCGGTGCGCAGGAAGTCGCCGAGCTCGCACGAGGCCGCGACATCGTTGTCATCCCCGGCGAGGAAGTGAAGACAGACGGACAGGGCGAGGTGATCGGTCTCTTCCTCGACACGGAGATCCCTCGCGGCCTGAGCTTCGGCGACACGATCGCCGCAATCAAGGAGCAAGGCGGCCTCGTCTACCTTCCCCACCCCTTCGACCGGATGCACGCGATCCCCGATGCGGCGACGCTGCACCGGCACCTCGGCGAGATCGACGTGTTCGAGGTCTACAACGCCCGCCTGCTCTTCGAGACGTACAACGACGAGGCCCTCCGGTTCGCGCGCAAGTACAACCTGACCATGGGCGCCGGCTCCGATGCGCACGTGCTCCAGGGCATCGGGACGGGCGCGGTGAGGATGCGCGCGTTCGACGGCCCCGAGGAGTTCCTGCTCAGCCTGCGCACGGCTGAGATCCTCCGCCGGCCGAAGTCGCTTCTGTACCTCCAATCGCTCAAGTGGGCGGCTCAAGCAAAGGAACGAGTCAGATAGAGGAGAAAACGGAACGGGCCGTGTCTCCCGTGTCGACCGACGAGATCTTCGAGCGGTACCTCCAGAAGGCGATCACCGAGATCAACGAGCTCGGCGACGAGATCGCTCACGCGGCGGGCGACTCGCACGTGCCCGTGGTCGGCTCGGGGCATCCGCTGGCGGACATCTTCCTGCTCAAGTACGGCCCGCAGGCGTCGGAGGCGCAGGAGGGCGTTTCCTTCTACGGTCGTGCCGGGCAGGCGATCATCAAGTCGCTCCAGCGGCTGAACGTCGACCCGCTCGCCGTCTACGGAACGAACTGCCTCAAGTTCGCGGGCCAGAAGCCCGAGCAGGCGCGCGCGATGCTCACGCGCGAGCTGCACATCGTTCAGCCGAAGCTGATCGTGATGATGGGCGACGACACACTCCGCTTCGTCAACGAGCTCGACTTCCCACTCGGCGATCGCATCGAGCCGCGACTCGGAGAGCTGCAGCGCTTCACGCCGACGATCGACGCGCTTGTCGTGCCCGACATCGACGCGTCGCTCGACGAGCAGGAGAAAAAAACCGAATTCTGGAACGCCTTCAAGGAGCTCGGCCCGTGGTGGGCCGAGCTACCGCCGTATTGACCCCGTGGCGCATCGCCGCGTTCGCCGTGCTCTCTTCGGCGCTCGCGGCGTACTTCGCGTTGCACGAGCACCTGCGCAACCTGTCGCTGTGGTGGGACGTCGCCGTCATTGCGGTGCTCATCCTCCCCGCCGTGTTCGGGACGGTCTGGCTCTTGCTGCCGCTGCGCACCATGCCGTGGCGCTGGCTCCTCGCGCTCGTCTTCTTCGGTCTCGCGGTCGGGTTCTCGTTTCTGAACTGGGAGGGGCCGGCGTCGTTCGCGAAACTCGGCGCGGCGACCTTCTTCGGGTGGATCTTCCTCGACTTCTTCGAGGAAGAGTCGTGGGTGATCGTTGTCGCGCTGATCATCCCGTGGGTCGACGCCTACTCGGTCTGGCGCGGGCCTACGAACACGATCGTCCATCATCACCGGGGCGTCTTCGAAAGGCTGTCGTTCGCGTTTCCGGTGCCCGGCGAGAACAACTCGGCGAACCTCGGCATACCCGACCTCGTCTTCTTCGCGCTCTTTCTCGGCGCAGCGGCGCAGTACCGGCTACGCGTACGCCTGACGTGGCTGCTGATGACTGCGTCGTTCGGCGTCACGATCGTGCTCGCCGTCTGGCTCGACCTCGGCGGCCTGCCGGCGCTACCGCTGCTCTCGCTCGCATTCCTGGTCGCGAATGGAGACATACTCTGGCGGCACCTCAAGCAAGCGCGCGCAGGTAGCGCGCCGCAGAACGCCTGACGACGTCCTTACCGTCCGACGCGACGACGCGGCCCCACCAGGCGCCGTAGATCCGGTCGAACTCCCACGGCTCGAGCGCCGTGGCGATCTGCTCGACCTCGCGCGCCGGCAGCGGCAGCAGCATCGGGTACGAGTACATGAAGCTCACGCGTCGCGACCCGGGCAGCACCTGGACGATGTCGCCGGAGAGCAGAGCGTCACCGCTCCGCCAGTGCAGCACCTGGCCGCCGGGAAAGTGACCGCCGAGTCGGAGCAGCGTCAGGTCGTCCCACAGCTCGCGTACGTCACCCGACCAGAGCTCGACCGACGCGTCGGGACGCTGCACCCACTCCCGCTCGAGCTGGTGAATCAGCACGGGACACTCGAACCGGTGCGCCCACTCGATCATCGTCGAGTAGTAATGCGGATGCGAGATCGCGATTGCACGGAGGCCGCCGCGCGCCTCGACGAACGACGCCATGTCGTCGAGCAGCGGCACACAGTCCCAGAGGACGTTCCCACCTTGCGACTCGACGAGCAGCGCACGCTGGCCGATCGCGAACGCCGGCTTCATGCCGATACCGGTCAGCTCCGGCTGCGCCTCGCGGATGTCGGCACAGTGTGAGGAACGCACGTCGTCGTAGGTGACCCACTCCTGCCCTTCGGTCGGGACGTACTGGCGATCATCGGTGCAAATCGGGCACTCTGGGGGCGGCGCGGACGACTCGGCGAGCTGCGTGCCGCATGCCTTGCAGAGGAACGACGTCACCGCTCGAGCAGAGCGACCGTTTCGACGTGCGGAGTGTGCGGAAACATGTCGACCGGTCGCGCGCGGACGAGCTCGTAACCGTACTCCTCGCGCAGCCGCTTCGCGTCGCCCGCGAGCGTCGTCGGATTGCACGACACGTACACGAGGCGCGGTGCTCCCGCCTCACCTACGCGCTTCAGCGCCTTCCCCGCAAGCCCCGCGCGCGGCGGGTCGACGACGACGACGTCAGGCTCGCCGGCGCGCTCGCGCAGCTCGTCGAGCACCTGACCGACGTTACCCGCGAAGAAGGCCGCGTTCGTGATCTCGTTCAGGTCCGCATTCTCGAGCGCGCACGCGACGGATTCCTCCTCGACCTCGACTCCCCACACCGTCAGCGCGTGCGCGGCCATCGCCAGGCCGATGGTGCCGATCCCGCAATAGAGGTCGTACACGGTCTCGCCGCCGGTCAGGCCGGCGTAGTCGATGGCCAGGCCGTAGAGCCGATCGGCCATCTTCGTATTCGTCTGCATGAACGCGTTCGGCCGCACGCGGAAGCGCAGGCCGAGCAACTGTTCTTCGATCGCGTCCTCACCCCACAGGAGCGTCGACGGCACGTTCGTCACCTCGGCGGGCGTGTCGTTCACCGCCCAGTGGATCGACAGCACCTCGGGAAAGGCGCGCAACACCTCGACGAAGCGGTCGCGCTCGAACTTCTCGCCGGGCGCGGTCACCAGCACGACCAGCATCTGCGCCGTGTTGACGCCCTCGCGCACGACGAGGTGGCGCAGGTACCCCGTCGCGTCAGCCTGGGAATACGCCTCGAGCCGTTCTTCGCGGGCCCAGTCGCGCACACGGTTGCGAACCGCGTTGCCGAGCTCCGACGTCAGCCAGCAGCGCTCGATCTCGAGCACCTCGTCCCAGCGGCCTGCCCTGTGAAAGCCGAGGGCCGGGCCTGCGGCCGTCTGCGTGAACGAGTACTCGAGCTTGTTGCGGTAGTGAAAGATCGACTCCGCCGGGACGATCTCATCGAGGGGCGGCTCGGCGATGCCTCCGAGGCGCCGCAAGGAATCCGCCACCTGCCGCTGCTTCTGCTCGAGCTGGGCCTCGTACGCGAGATCCTGGAATCGGCAGCCGCCGCACGCCGGATAGTGCGCGCACGGCGCGTCCACGCGTTGCGGCCCGGGCGTGAGCACGTCGAGCGCGAGCGCCTCGGCGTGGTTCCGCTTGACCTTCGTCACGCGGGCGCGCACGCGGTCACCGGGGAGCCCTCGGCGTACGAAAACGACATAGCCGTTCAGTCGCGCGACGCCGTTGCCACCGTACGCGAGCGACTCGACGTCGAGCTCGACGACGTCGTCACGCTGGACGGGAGCGGCCACGTGCCGAGCGTAGCCGCTCCCGCCCCGAGGACCGCGCTACGCGGCCGGCGGAGGCCCGAAAGGAGGCGGGCCCGTTGAGTTGACCATGTCGTCGAGGTGCGACTGGAGGCTGCTGAGCATCCGCGTCTCCTGCGCGGAGGTGATGCGCCCCGCTGCGACGGCCTTGTCGAGGCCCGACCTGGCTGCGTTGTAGATCGCGTGCTCGAGCCCGGCGACCGACTTGCCTCGCTGCGTTGCAAGCTGCGCGAGCGACGTTCCGTTCTCCCGCGCTGCGCGCAACTCGGCGTTCGTCACGCCGAGGTAGCTCGCGACCGCATCGGGGAAGCCTGCACGCGTTCCGGCGCCGGGCGGGCCGGGCCCGCACCTCTGGCTGGTCGACGCGGTTGCGGAGCCGGAGCCGTTCGAAGCCGCGATCGCACCTCCTACGATGACGAGCGCGACAACGCCGACAATCGCTGCGGCGATTCGCCGCGTAATGGTGACTTGCATCTGCTCACTCCTTTCGTCGATGACGTGTCGCAGGATGCGACCGCGGCGTGAGAGGTAGATGAAACGGCTCTAATAAGTGACTAAGACTGTTAGCGCACGCGTCGAGCGCCCGGGTACGGATCGAGCACGAGCGGCGGCCGCGGCTTCTGCGTGAAGTCGAAGTCGTCGACGAGGTTGCCGAGCAACGGAACGTCTTCGCGCACGTATGGCCGCGGGTCCGGCCGGCCGTCGGTCTTCGGATTGAGCCGCTCGCCGGCGAGAAAGTCGTCCTCGATGAACTTCAGGAAAGCGTCGAAGCTCAAGATCTGATGGTCGATGTAGCCGCGCTTCGCGTAGGGGCTGATCACGAGCGCGGGCACGCGCAGGCCGTAGCTCTCGGCATCGACGGTCGGCGGCAGGACGTGGTCGTAGAAGCCGCCCCAGTCGTCCCACGTGAGGAAGATCGCCGTGGAGCTCCAGTTCGGGCTGCGCATGATCGCGTTCACGAGCGTCGTGACGTACGCCTGCCCCGCCGACACGAGACCGGGCGGGTGCTCGCTCACCTTCTGCGTCGGAACGACCCACGACACCGCGGGCAGCTTTCCCTTTTTCGCCGCCTTGAAGAAGTTGCCGAGCGGCGTGACGTTCGAGGCCTGCCAGTTCTCGCGCACGGTAGAGAACCAGGGAAGCGGATTCCAGATGCCAGGAGTCTTCGCGTCCTGCGGGATCGGCTTGCAGCTGATCGCGGCGTCGTCCTCGCAGTCGGGCTGCGTCCCGCTGAAGACGTAGTACCGCCAGCTGACGTTGTGCTTGTGCAGCAGGTACGTGATGTCGGTCCACGCGTAGTCCGGGATCTTCTTCTTGAGGTTGCCGCGGAAGTCCGGCGGCGTCGCGGGCAGATCGGGCGCGCTGACGCAGCTCATCGGATCGCCTTTGACGCTGCACTTTGCCGACCACGCGCTGACCATGAGCAGGTGCGCAGGCAGGCTCCACGACTTGTTCGGCTCGAACATGTGGTCCTGCAGCACGAAGTTGCGCGCGTACGCCCAGTAGTTCGGAATCTCGCGCGCGTCGTGGTAGCCCATGACGTCGCTTCCCGCGGCCGGCGACGAGCACACCGGATCGTGTGGATCCACGCACGCCTTCCTCGCGCTGACGGCCTCCCGCACGAAGCCGTCCATCGCTCCTCCGTTGATGTCGCGCAGCGCATTCTTCAGCGCGTGCGGTCCGCCGATGTTGCGGTCCTTGGAGACGTGATACGGCCTCAGGCAGCCGCCGCGAGGATCGGGTACGCACACGCCGCGTGGAATGCCGTCGACGCCTGGATACGTGCCGAAGTAAGAGTCGAACGACCGGTTCTCCTGCATGATCACGACGACGTGCTTGATCTTGTGGATGCCGGGCGGCGGCACGGCCGAGTGCTTCGTGCCCGTGGACGCGGACATAGCCGCGGCGAGCACCGCAGCGGCGAGCAGCAGGATGCCCCCGGCCCATCTCACGCCCGCATCACCTTAGATCGAAAGTCGGTCGTGCGGTAGTCAAGCCTTAGAACCCGTTTCACAATGAGCCTTGTGCCGCCGGGCCGCGCTGGCCGGCGCGATGCGGCGTCCTCAGTCGCCCCGATATGCCCGCATATCGAGGCTCCCTGCGTCCTTGCCTCGCACCGCCCAGCGCAACCCGTCGACGAAGGGTCATTGTGAAACGAGTTCTTAGGAGAGGGGCGTGACGAAGACCTTCCGGTCGCGCGGGCCGTCGAGCTCACAGAAGAAGATGCCCTGCCACGTGCCGAGCGCGAGGCGTCCGGCCTCGAGTGGCACGAGCACCTGCGGACCCATCAGCGACGCGCGGAAGTGCGACGGCGCGTTCTCCTCGCCCTCCTCGATGTGCTGCCAGTTCCAGTCGTCGCCGACCATCCGCTCGAGCGCCGCCTCGAAGTCGCGCGCGACAGCCGGATCGGCGTGCTCGTTGATCGTCACTCCGGCGGTCGTGTGCGGCACGAAGATGAGAGCCGCCGTCGCGCCGTTCGCGCCGTTGACCGCCTCTTGGACCTTGCCGGTGATGTCGAGGAGCTGAGTTCGCCGTTCGGTCCGGACGCGAATCTCCTGCATCGTCCTTATTCTAAGCTCGATGGCCGGGGCGACTCCACGCGATCTGGATGCCTACAGAGAGCGTGTCGACCGCTTCATCGCGGATCTCGACCAGGAGTACTACGACCACTTCGCCGGGTTGAAGGACGACTTCGACCTGGAATCCGTCTACCGGAAGTACGAAGACGTCACGAACCTCGACCGGGCGCGGCGCATGCAGGCCGCGATGGACGGAAGCTTCAGCTCGAACGAGCTTGCGCGTTTCGCCTGCGAGGGCTACCTCGGCGCGCTGACGCGCCGCCACGAGGAGCAGGCGGCGATGCTCGAGGCGACGCTGAAAGCGACGGTCGACGGTGAGGAGATTCCGTTCCGCATGCTGCGCCCGGCGATCGCGAACAGCGCCCAACGCGACCGGCGCGCGAGGCTCGAGCGCATCCGCAACGAACTGACGGAGGAGCACCTGAACCCGCTACTGCTCGCGTCACACCGAGAGACGCACGAGGCGACGCGCGAGCTCGGCGCCAACACGTACCGCGACCTGTACGACAAGTTCGACTACAAGCTCGACGACCTGGCCGCGCAGTGCCGAGCTTTCCTCGACTCGACGGAGTCTCTCTACGAAGACGCGGCGGACAAGGTGCTCCGCGCGAGCGTCGGGCTCGGCCTCGCCGAGGCCGAGCGCTGGGACGTCGCGCGCGTTTTCCGCGCCACAGAGTGGGACCCCGTGTTCCCGGCCGACAAGATGCTTCCGGCGCTCGTGGCGACGCTGCAGGACCTGGGAATCGACCTCCACTCGCAGGGGAACATCCACCTCGACGTCGAGGAGCGGCCGCACAAGACGCCGCGCGCGTTCTGCGCGCCGATCGAGGTACCGGGCAAGGTCATGCTCGTCATCCAGCCGATCGGCGGCCCCGACGACTGGGGCGCGCTCTTCCACGAGGCCGGACATGCGGAGCACTTCGCCAACACGCGGCCGGAGCTCACCGTGGAGGAACGCAGGCTCGGCGACAGCGCCGTAACGGAAGGCTGGGCGATGCTCATGCAGTACCTGACGAGCGACCCCGTGTGGCTCGCGCGGCGCCTCGACTTCCCACGCCCGGCCGAGTTCGCGTCCGAGGGCGCCGCGCACCTCCTCTTCTTCGTCAGGCGCTACTGCGCGAAGCTCCTGTACGAGCTCGAGTTCCACGTCGCCGACGACCTGAGCGCGATGCAGCCACGCTACGTCGAATTGCTCGGGGAGGCGCTCAAGATCGAGCCGAGCCCCGTCGACTACCTCGCGGACATCGACGCGAGCTTCTACGTCTCCTCGTACCTGCGCTCCTGGGCCTTCGAAGCCCAGTTGCGGAGCCATTTGCGCGAGGAGTTCGGCAACGCCTGGTTCGCGAGGCGCGAGGCCGGCTCGCTCCTGCGCGAGCTATGGGGAGAGGGCCAGCGCTGGCCCGCCGAGGACTTCCTGCGGGACATCACCGGGTCGACGCTCGAGCTCGAATCCGTCGCCGAGCGGGTCCGGGAGCACCTGGCGCTCGTGTGAAATCCGGCCTAACACCACGCGAAGCTCGCTCGTCCTAGAGTCCCGGGCGAGGAATGGCCTCGCCACGGTTCGGCCTCGGTCGAATATCGGCAATTACCCGCTTGACGTGGGGTTCGCGCGCGTATTGACTGATCGGCGGAACCGTTCTGGGCTCAATACCCCCGAGGGAGGGCAATAGATGAACCGCACTTTCCGAGTAGACCGGGTGCACCGCACCGCGGTCCTCAGATTCGCGCTGCTGGGCGCTCTCGCGCTTGTGCTCGTCGTTCCAGCGGCCGGATTCGCCGGGCAGGCCAAGAAGGCCGCCCCGCAGGCCTCAACCGCTTCGTGCCAGCTCCAGGTGTTCTCCTGGTGGACTGGCGGCGGCGAGGCCGCCGGGCTCACGAAGTTGATCGCCATCTGGAACAAGAGCAACCCGACCTGCAAGTTCAAGAACGAGACGGTCGCCGGTGGAGCGGGCAGCAACGCCAAGGCGGTGCTCGCGCAGCGCCTCGCAGCGCACAAGCCGCCGGACTCGTTCCAGGGTCACGCCGGAGCCGAGCTCCGCGACTACATCAAGGCCGGCCAGGTGGAGAATATCGACTTCATCTACAAGAAGTACCACTTCGACAAGGTGATGCCGAAGTCGCTGATCAACCAGATCAAGTACAACGGCCACCTGTACTCAGTGCCCGTGAACATCCATCGGGCGAACATCCTCTGGTACAACCCGAAGGTCCTCAAGTCCGCCGGGATCGCCAAGGCGCCGACGAACTGGACCGAGTTCATCGCGGCGCTGGAGAAGGCGAAGACCGCCGGTGTGATCCCGCTCTCGCTCGGCGAGGCGTGGACGCAGAAGCACCTGCTCGAGACGGTGATGATCTCGACGCTCGGCCCGACGCGCTGGGCCGCGCTGTGGAAGAAGGGCGGCAACTGGTCGGCCCCCGGCGTCACGACGGCGCTCAACCGCTACAAGACGCTGCTCGGCTACACGAACTCTGATGCCGCGTCGCTGACGTGGCAGGACGCGGGCAAGCTCGTCGTCGACGGCAAGGCTGCGTTCAACATCATGGGTGACTGGCAGGACGGCTACTTCAGCGGCACCAAGGCGGGAGGCAACCTCGCCCTGAAGCCGAACGTCGACTACGGCTGGACCGCGGTTCCGGGCTCCACCGGCGTCTACGACTGGCTGTCGGACAGCTTCACGCTGCCCAAGGGCGCACCGCACCGCGCAGCCGCCGTCAAG
>DASVFB010000051.1:0-4560 GCA_036380275.1 Gaiellaceae bacterium
CACGTCGAGGTTTTCCAGGGCAACGATCCAGCAAAGGGCTACAACCGCTGGATGCGGCAGTGGAAGCTGCAGAGCGAGCCGTGGTCTTTCCTCGTCGGACCCGACGGTCGCATCAAGGCGAAGTTCGAGGGCCCAGTGTCCGTCCGCGAGCTCCGCGCAGCGGTCGAGTCGATGCTCGTGTCGTGATGCGGAAGAGGGTTGGCCCTGCAGGCGTTCTGTAGTAGAACGTCCCACACGGCCAGACCGGAGGAGGTAACGATGGGAGAGAACGGCTACGCGAAGCCGGTGCTCGTCACGACCGACTGGGTGAGCGAGCACATCGACGACGGGAACGTCGTGGTTGCCGAGGTGGACGAGAACCCGGACCTATACGACGAAGGTCACATAAGCGGCGCCATCCGCCTTCACTGGCGCGACGATCTTCAGGATCCGGTCGAGCGGGATCTGATCGAGCGCGCCGACTTCGAGCAACTCATGGGCAGGCTCGGGGTTTCGAACGACACGACCGTCGTGCTGTACGGCGATCGCAATAACTGGTTCGCGGCGTACGCGTACTGGTACCTCTCGATCTACGGGCACAAAGACGTTCGCATCCTCGACGGCGGCCGGCAGAAGTGGATCGACGAGGACCGCGAGCTGACGACAGAGGCACCGTCTCGCAGCGCCACGACGTACGCGGCCACCGATCGGGATGCTTCGATCAGAACGTTTCGCGACGATGTCCTCGGCGGTCTGGGAGACAGCGCGCGCGCGCTCGTCGACGTGCGCAGCCCTCAGGAGTACTCGGGCGAGTTGATCGCACCGCCCGGTTACGAGCAGGAGGGCGCGCAGCGCGGGGGCCACATTCCGACCGCGCAGTCGATCCCGTGGGCATCGGCTGTTCGCGACGACGGAACCTTCAAGAGCGCGGACGAGTTGAAGGAGCTCTACGGAGTCAAGGGCGTCACGCCCGACAAGAAGGTGACCGCGTACTGCCGGATCGGCGAGCGCAGCGCCCACACGTGGTTCGTGTTGCGCGAGCTCCTCGGTTACGAGGACGTTCGCAACTACGACGGCTCGTGGACGGAATGGGGGAACCTGGTCGACGTCCCGATCGAAAAGGGCGCCTAGGAGGGAGTTTGCGCGCTCGCGTCGAAAACGAGCGCCGAGGCCTTGTTAACGGGCTTCTCCTCTCCCCAAAACCGACAGCGGCGGCCTTGGCCGCCGCTGTCGTGTGTAACGAGTGGGAATACGTGGGGACATTGAGACCGTTCTAGACGTGACGACTGCAGGTCCCTAGAGTTCCGCTGCCACGAACATGGGAGGACGTGACTTGAGCACCGAGATCGGGAGGGTCAAGCTGACCGAGCTTGCCGCGTGCGGCGGCTGTGCCGCGAAGTACTCGGCCGCTCGACTCGAGGAGTTGCTCAGGGGGTTCGTCCCCGTCGAGGCCGAGAACCTGCTCGTCGGTCTCGCACCGGCGGACGACGCCGCGGTGTACCGCATCGACGACGAACGCGCGATCATCTTCACGCTCGACTTCTTCCCGCCCGTCGTCGACGAGCCCGGCGACTTTGGCGCGATTGCCGCGACCAACGCGCTGAACGACGTCTTTGCGATGGGAGGTACGCCGTTGCTCGCGCTCTCGATCGCAGCGTTTCCGGAGGAGCTGCCGATCCAGATGCTCGCCGAGATCTTCGCTGCGGCCGACGCACAGGTTCGCGCCGCGGGCGGACTGCTCGCGGGCGGACACACGATTCGCGACGCCGAGCCGAAGTACGGGCTCGCCGTCGTCGGCACGGTTCATCCGAAAGGGATCTGGCCCAAGAACGGTGCGCACCCTGGCGACGCGCTGTTCCTCACGAAGCCGCTCGGTACGGGCCTGATCATGAGCGGCGTCAAGCGCGGCATCGTGGGTACGCAGCCACTCGAGCGCGCGATCCGCTGGATGCGGACGCTGAACAAGGACGCCGCGGACGTGCTCCGGCCGTTCGCTCCGCACGCGGTCACCGACGTGACCGGCTTCGGCCTGTTCGGGCATGCGCACGAGGTCGCTGAGCGCAGCGGAGTGCGCATCGTGCTCGAGTCGGAGCGACTGCCGGCGATTGACGGCGCGCTCGACCTCGCCCGCAAGGGCGTGCGCACCAGTGGAGATCCGCGCAACCGTGACTTCGCGGCCTCGCATGTCTCGGCGGACGGGCTCGTCGAGGCGTACGACGCTCTCGGCTATGACCCGCAGACGGCGGGCGGCCTCCTCGTCGCGCTGCCGAGCGACAAGGCACGCGCGCTCGAAGCCGCGTTTGAGGCGAAGCACCTCTTCCTGCGCCGCGTCGGTCTCGTCGAGGAGGGCGCCGGAGTCGCAGTCGTTTGAGGCGCGGCATGATCCACGGGCGGTTCCAGCCCTTCCACAAGGGTCATTTGGAGTACTTGGAGGGCGCCGCGGTGCAGAGCGACGAGGTTTGGGTCGGGATCACGAACCCCGACCCGACTCGGGTGAAGGCCGAGCCTTCCGACCCCGTCAGGCATCTTCCCGAGTCGAATCCGTACACGTACGCCGAGCGGCTGCTGATGGTCAAGGCCGCGGCCGAGGAGGTCGACGTCGACGTGCACGTCATCCCGTTTCCGGTCAACGAGCCCGAGCTCTGGCATGCGTACGTCCCGCCTGACGTGACGCAGTACATCCGTCACTTCTCGGAGTGGGGCGCGACGAAGATCGATCGCCTGCGTGCCGCCGGCTACGAGGTTGTCATCCTCGACGAGGGTGCCGAGAAAGAGCTCTCCGGCGCCGATGTGCGCGCCGCGATCCGCTCCGGCGGCGACTGGAGATCGCTTGTTCCTCCGGGGGTAGCGCGCGTTCTGGAGGGGTCTCTTAACGAAATGCACACTCGCGCGCCGTAATCTTTCCGCGTGAGGCGCGCGGTGATTTTTCTTGCGGTTTTTTCCGCGTGTCTCATCGTTGCTAGTGCAGGCGGCGCGAGGCAGTCGGCGCAGATCGTCGGCCGTAGCACTGTGACCGCGCTCGCTGCGGACGGAAACGACGTTGCGTTCTCGGCGGCTCGCACAAAGCTCGATTGCGATCGCGTCTTTATCTGGCAGCGGCTGACTGGTCGAACGTTCCAGCTCGGGAAGCGCCAGCGCTGCGCGCCGCGTGCGGCACCCGTGGACAGCCTCGCGGTCAGCGGCGCTCGGGCTCTCTGGCTCACATCGACGAGCGGCAAGACCGTCAGCTGGCAGCTCTGGACGGCGACGACGACGAAGAAGACGCCGAAGCTGCTCCAGTTCACCACGCGTCAGCCGGACGATCCTCGGCCGATCCTCATCGGTTCGGCGGGCGGCGGCCTCCTTCCCTATGCGATCGACAACACCGTGACGGCGTTGAAGTCGAACGGATCGATTGCCTTCGCGGGATGGAACGCGTCGAGCCCGATCGTCGGGCTTGCGGCCTCCCCTGGGCGAGTCGCCGTCGCTGAAGCGCAGCGGGTGACCGTTCTCGACGTGCACGGCAAGATCGTCAGCGTCGATCTCTACGCAAGCGAGGTGTCCGCGGTCGGCTTGGTAACGAAAGGCCAGGTCGTCCAGCGCGGCTCCGTGATCGAGCTGCGCCGCGGCACCGAGGCGCACGAGTTCCCGATCACAGGCGACTCGCATCTCGCGGACGCAGAAGGCAAGGCGGCGGCGTGGTGGGACGGGAAGCTCGTGCATGTCATGCGCCTTCCGGACGGCACTCAAACCGGCGTTTACCCCGGGTCGCTCGCGGCGATCGCCGGCACGCGTCTGTACGTAGCCAACGGTCGTACGATCACGATCCGAACGATCCGTTAGTTTCGTTTCGGTGCCCCTCCCAGCAATGCCCTCCGGCTTCTGGCCCGCTATCACGCTGCGCGCTGGGGCGTCCTCGGTCGCACCCATAGCTTCGGCTATGGGTGTTCCCTGCGTCCTTCCATCGCTTGGTGCTAGCGACCCAGAAGCTCGGAAGCATCACTGGAAGGGGCACTGATGTACCCGATCGTCGTCGTCCTGTTCGACGGGCTTGCCGACCGCGCGCACGCCCTGCTCAAGGGACGCACGGCGAACGAGGTCGCGCGCACGCCGAACCTCGACCGGCTCGTCGCGACCGGATCGTGCGGCGTGCTGTACGCCGTCGGCCCCGGCCGCGCTCCATCGAGCGAGGTCGCGCATTGGTCGATGCTCGGTTACCGGCCCGACGAGTTCCCCGGGCGCGCCGTGTTCGAGGCGCTCGGCCGCGGGCAGGAGGTTTCGGATGAGCACGTCTTTGTGTACGCCGCGCTGCGTCCGGCTGAGAGGCGCGACGACGGCTGGTGGCTGACCGGCCGCCCCGACCCACAGCGCGATGCCGAGGACGCCGAGGCGCTCGTCCGAGCGTGCGACGACCTCGAAGTCGACAAGCTGGTCTTTTCGCTGACCCACATGTGGCGGGGCGAGGCTGTCTTGCGCATCGGAGGCGGCGCGGACGACCGCGTCAGCGACAGCGATGCGTTCTTTCGCGATCGCCATCCGGTGCTGCGGCCGCTGCCCTTGGTGCCCGAGGCGGAGCGGACGGCGCGCGCGGCTGAGGAGTGG
>DASVFB010000052.1:0-6384 GCA_036380275.1 Gaiellaceae bacterium
ACGAACTGATCGAGATCGAGCCGCGTCTCGCGCACGAGATCGCGCAGCGGGGCTGTGCGCCTCAATCGGCGCAGCCGCGTGACCGGGAACGCGCTCATGCGAGAAGCTTACGCGCGGGCGCGATGGCTCAACTGGACGTGACCCAGGTCCAGGACTACGGCCACGTCTCGCCGGGATAGCGCGTCGGCACCACTGGCGGCAGGGCTCCGTCCGGTCCCGGCGCGGACATCGCCTGGTCGTACATCGCCCGCGTCCAGGACTCGGGTCATGTCCGGCCGGGACGCTTGACAACACACGACGTCATTCTGAAATCGAGTTCTTAGCCACTAGGGTCAGATCATGCGGAGGGTCGGACCGGTCGTGCTCGGCCTCATCGTCGTCGCGCTGCTTGCGTCCGCGACCGGGATGACCGCATCAGGCGCGAAGGAGGAAAACCGTGTGCGCCCCTGCAGACACGAGCGGCTCCCGGCGGGCTACGTCGCGTCGGTGAAGCGCGCGCTCGAGGCGGGCCAGGACGTCTGGGGCAACGAGCTCCTCCGCTCGCCGTCCGGCCCGACCTACCTCGGCGCCGCACGCCACCTGAGGCCGCTCCTGCTCGCCGCGCGTTCCGCCCGCCGCTACCTCACCCGCTCGGGGATGTACTACCTTCCCTTCGCCTCGCCGACACAGTTCGGCGCGCACAACGTCGCGCTGCACGTCGCCGACGGCAGCGGCATCTTCGCCAACGTCACTCGAGGGCGGAAGCTGACGATCAACGTCGGCAGGAGCGCCGGCGAGCGGTTCGGCAGCTGCCTTGCGCGACTGTCGACGCCACAGCTGGCGGACGGCTACCTGCCGATCCTCCAGACACGCTACGTCGACGGACGCGGCGTGCCGTACCGGCAGGAGTCGTTCTCGACCGTCAACCGCGAGACCGGCGGGCTGCTCAGCTTTGTCCGCGTGACTGCGGACACGACCGGGGCACACCAGACCGCGCGGATCAGATTCATGCCTTCGACGCGCGGGCTGACGATGTCCGACGGCGTCGTCGTGCGCGGTCGCAGCCCGCAGCTCTTCGTCAGCCTCGGCTGGCAATTCGACGGGAAAGGGGTGACCTACGAGGTCCCGCCTGGACAGCGCGCGACCGTGTACGTCGCGTGGCCCGTCGTCTCGGGCAGAGCGAGCGAGCCGTTCGTGCTCGACGAGACGAGCTACCTCCGCGCGCGGCAGGCAGTTGAGAGCTTCTGGTCGCGCAAGCTCGCGGACGGAGCGATTTACGACGTACCCGAACGGCGCGTCCAGGATGCAGAGCGCAGCCTCCTGATCCAGAACCTCACCCTGAGCTGGCGCTACAGCGTCGGCAACCAGTACCACCGGAAGCTCTCGACGCCCGAGGCGATCGACTCCGCAGGCGTGATGGGCGAGTACGGCTTCGACGCCGTGAACAGGTCGATCCTCGACGCCTCGTTCTGGCGCCCGCTGAGCTGGACGGCGAACTGGAAGATCGGCGAGCAACTGCTCGGGTCGGCGCGGTACTACGCGCTCTTCGGCGATCGGGCGTACGTCGACCGGAGAACGCCGGTGCTCGCGCGCTACGTCGCGCACGTGCGCCGGCAGTTGATCGGGCGGAGCCTGCTCAGGCGCGAGCGCTACTCCGCCGACGTCGGCGAGAAGGTCTACGGGCTGCACAGCCAGGCCGTCGTCTGGGAGGGGCTACGCGCGATGGCCTCCGTGTGGGAGAGCACGGGGCACCCCGCGCTCGCGGCACGGGCTCGCGCGGTCGCGGCAAGGCTGGGCTCAGCCCTGCGGAGAGCGGTGCGCCGATCCGCGAGGAGGGTCAAGGACGGATCGCTGTTCGTTCCGATCAGGCTCGTCGACGGCGAGCGGCCGTACAAGAAGCTGACCGCTTCACGATCAGGCAGCTTCTGGAATCTCGTCATGCCGTACGCGCTCGCGTCGGGGATCCTGCCGCCTCACAGCGCCCAGGCCCGCGACGTGCTCAGGTACATGCTCGGGCACGGCTCGCGCATCCTCGGCCTCGTCCGCGCGAGCGCGTTCACGCTCTATCGCGATCCGGAGTTTCCGCGCTCCGGCACCGACCAGGTGTACGGCCTGAGCATGGCCCGGTTCCTCGCCGACAACGATCGCGCCGATCAACTCGTCGTCAGCCTCTACGGACAGCTTGCGGCCGGGATGACGCGGGGGACGTACATCTCAGGCGAGGCCGCGACCGTCGCACCGGTTCGCGGAGAGCTCTACCGCAAGATGTTCCTGCCGCCGAACTCGGGCAGCAACGCAGCGTTTCTCGAGACGCTTCGGCTCATGCTCGTGCACGAAGTCGAGGACTCGGACGGAGCTCCCCACGGGCTCGAGCTCGCATTCGCGACGCCGCGGTCATGGCTGCGGCCCGGGCGGACGATCGCGGTCCAAAACGCGCCGACGAGCTTCGGCATGCTCTCGTACACGGTGTCCGCAACGGCGAACTCGGTCCATGCGTCGCTGGACTTTCCCGCGTCAGCGGAGCTGCGAACGCAGAAGCTGCGGCTGCGCCTGCCGGGCGGTCGGCATCTCGCGCAGGTGCTCATCGCAGGCCGGGCCTACGGCCGCTTCGACAGGCAGACGGGGACGATCGACCTCACGGGCCTGCCCAGCAACATCGAGCTCGACGCGCGCTTCGGCTAACCGCCCCCGACGACGCGGGGCACCTCCGTCTCCGGCTCGAGGTCGACGTCGACGGGCACCGTCTTTCCTTCCTCCCACCGCTCGAGCTCGATCCGGTCGTGGAAGAACTCCCAGACCGCGCGACCGACGGCGAGCAGCGGCAGGGCCACGAAGATCCCTGGCAGCCCGTAGATCTCGCCGCCGGCGAGCAGGCCGAAGATGACGAGCAATGGGTGCAGCCGCAGCGCCGAGCCCATCACGTTCGGAACGACGATGTGGCCCTCGACCTGGTGGATGAACAGGAAGAGCAGCGCGACCCAGATCGCCGAAATCGGATCGACCGCAAGCGCGTAGAAGAACGGCGGCAGCGCCCCGAGCCATGGCCCGAGGTACGGGATCAGCTCGGTGAACGCGACGAAGAGACCGAAGAGAATCGCGTACGTGTCGGCTCCCGGAACCAGCCCCGTGATCCCAAGCACCCACATTCCGATGCCGGCGCTCGTGCCGATGATCGCAGAGAGGAGCAGCTGCCCCTTGACGTACGCGACGAGCGCGTGCTCGACGCGCCACATCAGCGGGCGCGAGCCCGGCCGCGGCGGGAATCTTCGATCGATCACGCGCGCCAACCGCTGCATGTCGAGCAGCATGTAGATCGAGACCACGATGATCAGCACGGTCGAGAACAGCAGCGTGACGAACGAGACGGCGGCGCCCTCCGCCCACTTGATCGCCTTGGACGCGTAGCTCGAGACGTCCTTCGACCCCGCGTTGTTGAGGAAATCGAGCGCCGGTTTGCGGACGTTGATCCGCTCGAGGTGATGGCCGTTGAGCCACACCTGCAGACGGTCGACGTCGCGCTCCGCGTCCGTGATCGGAGGCTGTCCGTGCTCTTCCGTAAAGTAGTTGTCGACTCGATTCGCAGCCGATTTGGTCTGGTCGACGACGACGGTCGAGAGCGCGACGCCCGCGGCGACGACGAGAGCGGCGAAGGAGAGATAGACGATCGCCACCGCAAATCCGCGCGGAATCCACGCCCGCCCGAGCCCCCGCACGATCGGGTTCAGGAGCAGCGCGATCAGGCCGGCGACGATGAAGATGAAGACGACGTGACGGACCGCGCCGGCGACGGACCAGGCCACGATCAAGGCAACCGGCAGTCCGACGAGCTGAATCCAGCGCGGGACAACCAAGTTCGGCGTCCCTCCAGGCTGCATTCCAGCGATGGTACAGCGGGGCTGAAGCGTCGGCAGCCCGCGTGGGACTGGTCGTTCTTCGAGGACGGCGCCCTGGCGCTCGAGCGTCACGAACTGTGGACGGATGTCGAGTCGGCAAGACGCTTGCGCCTGTTACAAGCTAAGCTCCCCCGCGATTTGAACAACCCTGCTTCCCCCGCCACGGTCCCGCGGGTGGCGCGGCGAGCGGCAATGCGGCGTCCTACCGCTGCGCAGCGTCAAGCGGCACGGCGTCGCCGCGCGCAGCGCCACGAGCACCGCCTCCGCCGGTTCGCGCTCCTGTCGGTGATCGCCTTCGTGGCCGTCCTGACACTCGCACTCACCGCGTTCGACGGATCGTCGGCGTCCCGCGTCCCCGCCACGGCACCTGCGCCGGCGCAGCGACTGCTTCCCGTCGGCAGCCCGCAGCCGCTCGTGATCGCGAAGCTCGGCGAGCTACGGCTGCAGCTGCCGATCTCGCCGAAGCGCGTCACGGCGATCGGCTACCACGCTGCGGGCGCCGGCGCGCTCGCACTGACGCCGGTCGGGCGGCAGGCGAACGAGGGACTCCTCGCGAGGCTCGGCCACAAGCTCTTCGGCGGCGGGAGCCACGGCCCCGCCTGGTACCAGATCGGCGGCGGCCAAGGCCCGCACACGAGCGGGCTCGACGTGGGTGCTGCTCCCGGCACGGCGGTCTACTCACCGGTCGACGGTCGAGTCGTCGGGGTGACGCCGTACATCATCGACGGCCAACACTACGGCGAGCGCATCGAGATCCAACCGGCGCGCGCTCCGTCCGTCGTCGTCTCGCTCACGCGCGTCGATGCGCTCGAGTCGCTCTCCGTCGGGTCGACGGTGACGGCGGCACAGACGCCGCTCGCAACCGTGCTCGACCTCGCCGGGGTGGAACGGCAGTCGCTCGCGAAGTACACGAACGATGCTGGGAACCACGTCGCAATCGAGATCCGTCCCGCCGCGACGCTCGCACTCTCTTAATTGCGGATCTTGTTCATCGCCGACATCGTCGGCACCCCCGGTCGTAAGGCTGTGGAGGAACGTCTGCCGTCGCTGCTCGAAGAGCTCGAGGTCGACTTCTGCGTCGCGAACGGGGAGAACGTCGCGGACGGCGTCGGCATCACGCCGAAGCTGGCCGACCGCCTGCTCGCGACCGGTATCGACGCGATCACCCTCGGCAACCACGTGTGGCGTCGGGTCGAGATCGTGCCGTACCTGACGGGCTCCGACCGCGTTTTGCGGCCGGCGAACCTCGGCAAGGCCGCCCCGGGCAAGGGGCTGGCCGTGGTCAACGCGCGAGACGGCACACGGGTCGCCGTCCTCAACGTCATGGGCTCGCTCTTCCTCGACGTGCCGGTGAGCATGTGGGAGATCGTCGACGACCTGGTCGCCGAAGCGCTTCGTCAGGCGCAGGTCCTCTTCGTCGATGTGCACGCGGAGGCGACGAGCGAGAAGGTGGCGCTCGCCCGGTGGCTCGACGGCAAGGCGACCGCGGTGATCGGAACGCACACGCATGTCCAGACGAACGACGCGCGCGTGCTTCCCGGCGGAACAGCGGCGCTGAGCGACGCGGGGATGACCGGGCCGCACGACAGCGTCATCGGCGTTCGCAGCGAGCTCGCGATCAAACGTATGCGCACCGGCTTACCGGTCCGCTTCGAGACCGCCGCAGGCGACGTGAGAATCGAAGGTGCGCTGATCGAATGCGACGCCAACGGCAGGGCGTCGTCGTGCACGACAATTCGCGTACCGGCATGAGCACGACACATCCCGAACTGCCCGCCGAGCAGGCATACGTCGACCACGCCTACGCGTGCCTCGAGCACATGCGCAAGCAGGTCGAACGCGTTGGCCAGGCGGTTGACGCGCCCGAGTACCAAGCGGCATGGTTCGAGGCGTACGCGCGGCGGCGCCTCGCAACGTTCGAGGACGCGGATCGCGGCCTCTGCTTCGGCCGGCTCGACCTCGACGGCGTCGACACGTCGCTCTACGTCGGCCGCCGCTGGGTGCACGAGGACGACGCGCCGCTCGTCGTCAACTGGCAGGCGCCCGCGGCGCGGCCGTTCTACACGGCCACCGTCGCGGAGCCGCTCGGCGTCACGCTGCGCCGGCGCTTCCGCGCAGAGGGCCGGCGCTTGCTCGACCTCTACGACGAGCCGCTGGACGGCTCTGCAGGCGAGATCGTGCACGGCGTCGCCGACATCCTGCTCGAGGAGCTCGAGCGCAGTCGCGACGAGCACATGCGCGACATCGTCGCGACGATCCAGTCCGACCAGTACAGCCTGATCACGCGCGAGCCGGACGGCCTCTTCATCGTCCAGGGCGGCCCGGGGACGGGCAAGACGGCAGTCGGGCTGCACCGCGCATCGTGGCTTCTCTACACCTACAGGCGCGAGCTCGAACGCTCGGGCGTGCTCGTCGTCGGTCCGAATCCGGTCTTCATGGACTACATCTCGCACGTGCTGCCGATGCTCGGCGAGGAACGCGTCGAGCAGCGCGCGATCGACGAGCTGACGGG
>DASVFB010000053.1:0-12857 GCA_036380275.1 Gaiellaceae bacterium
TTCGCGCTTCAAGCTCGATGCGCTCCTGCAACGACACGGCGACGTCGGTGCGGGCGCTCGCGATCGCGTGGACCGCCGCGGCGGCGCCCGAGATGGTCGTTATGCACGGGACGCGGTTTACGAGTGCTGCCTCGCGGATCAAGTAGCCGTCCGTCCGCGCGCCCGATCCCTGGGGGGTGTTGATCACGAGGTCGCAGTGGCCGCGGCGGACGAGGTCGACGACGGTCGCGCCGGCGCCTGCCTCGACGACCTTGCGGACGCGCTCGACGGCGAGACCCGCAGCCTCGAGCGTCGCGGCGGTTCCTTCCGTGGCGACGAGGGCGAAGCCGAGGCCTGCGAGCGCGGCAGCGACCGGCACGAGCGAGGGCTTGTCGAGGTCGCGCACGGAGAGGAAGACCGTGCCGCTCGTGGGCAGCGGGCGCCCGGCCGCGCGCTCGGCCTTCGCGAATGCGGTCGGCAGGTCGGCGGCACTCGCCATCACCTCTCCGGTCGCGCGCATCTCAGGTCCGAGTACGGGATCGCTGCCTGGGAAGCGATGGAAGGGCAGCACCGCCGCCTTGACGCTCACCTGCGCGGGTCTGCGCTCCGGCGGCAACTCGAGGTCGTGCAGCTTCTCGCCGAGCGTGAGCCGGCACGCAGCCTGCACGAGGTTCATGCCGGTCGCCTTCGACGCGAACGGAACCGTGCGCGACGCGCGCGGGTTCGCCTCGAGCACGAACACCTCGCCGTCCGCAACCGCGAGCTGCACGTTCAGCAGGCCGACGACGCCGAGGCCTTTCGCGAGCGCGCGCACCGTGTCCGCTATCTCGTTCTCGTGCGCCGCCGTGAGGGACGGCGCTGGGAGCACGCATGCGGAGTCGCCGGAGTGGACGCCCGCTTCCTCGACGTGCTGCATGACAGCGCCGATGTACGTCTCCTCGCCGTCGGAGAGTGCGTCGACGTCGATCTCGATCGCGTTCTCGATGAAGTGGTCGACGAGCGTGCGACCGTGCACGTTCGCGTGGAACGCGTCGACGACCTGCTTCGGCGTGTAGCAGACGCGCATCGCACGCCCGCCGAGCACGTACGACGGGCGTACGAGCACCGGGTAGCCGATCCGGTGCGCGATTGCGTATGCCTCGGTTGCCGCCTCGGCGATCCCCCACTCCGGGCAGCGCACGCCGAGCGAGCTGAGCAGCGCACCGAAGCGCTCGCGGTCCTCCGCGAGGTCGATCGCCTCGAACGGCGTCCCGAGGATGCGGAACCCGGCCTCTTCGATGGCGCTCGCGAGCTTGAGCGGCGTCTGGCCGCCGAACTGGATGACGACGCCGACAGGCTGCTCCCGCTCGAGGACGTTGAGAACCTCTTCGACGCCGAGCGGCTCGAAGTAGAGGCGGTCGGAGGTGTCGTAGTCGGTGGAGACGGTCTCGGGGTTGCAGTTGACCATCACGGCCTCGTAGCCGAGCGCGCGGAAGCTCATCGCCGCGTGCACGCAGCAGTAGTCAAACTCGATCCCCTGACCGATCCGATTCGGTCCCGAGCCGAGGATGACCACCGAGCGCCCCGGCTCGGGCGGCTCCTCGTCGGCCTCGCCCCACGTCGAGTAAAGGTAGTTCGAGCGCGCCTCGACCTCGGCCGCGCATGAGTCGACGCGGCGGTACGCCGGTCGCAGGCCGTGCTCGCGTCCGATCATCGAGTCCGGCAGGCCGAGGCGCTTCAGCGCAAGGACGTCCGTCTCGTTCGCGAGCGCGTCCTTGATCCGGTCGATCTCGGCCTGGAACCACGGATGGACGCCATCCGGCAGATCGTCGAAGGCGCGCCACGGCGTCGTCGCGCCGGCGTCGAGCTCGCGCGAGCGGTGTGCCTTCAGATACGCCTCGGTGAATGTGCGGCCGATCCCCATCGCCTCACCGACCGACTTCATCTGAGTGCCGAGCGTCGTGTCCGCACCCGGGAACTTTTCGAACGCGAAGCGTGGGAACTTGACGACGACGTAGTCGAGCGTCGGCTCGAAGCTCGCCGGTGTCGTCTGCGTCAGGTCGTTGGGGATCTCCGGCAGCGTGTAGCCGACGGCGAGCTGCGCTGCGACCTTCGCGATCGGATAGCCCGTCGCCTTCGACGCGAGCGCGGACGACCGAGACACGCGCGGGTTCATCTCGATCACGCGGAGCTCGCCCGTCTCGCGATTGCGTGCGAACTGGATGTTCGAGCCCCCGGTCTCGACGCCGACCGCGCGGATAACAGAGACGGCCGCGTCGCGCAGCTCCTGGTACGCCTCGTCCGACAGCGTCATCTGCGGCGCGACGGTCACGGAGTCGCCCGTGTGCACACCCATCGGGTCGAGGTTCTCGATCGAGCAGACGATGACGACGTTGTCGAGCTTGTCGCGGACGACCTCGAGCTCGAACTCGTCCCAACCGCGCACCGACTCTTCGACGAGCACCTGCCCGATCGGCGACTCGCGGAGGCCCTTCACGACCTGCGCGACGAGCTCCTCGCGCGTGTACGCGAAGCCGCCGCCGTGACCGCCGAGCGTGAACGCGGGTCGGACGACCGCCGGCAGCGCCACGCGCTCCAGCTCCTCGACCGCATGCACGATCGTCGACACCGGCACCTGCAGTCCAACCGACTGCACGGCCGTGCGGAAAAGCTCGCGGTCCTCGGCGCGGTTGATCGCCTCGACGCCTGCGCCGATCAGCTCGATGCCGAGCTCCGCGAGGATGCCTGTGTCCTCGAGCTCGGTCGCGAGGTTGAGCGCGGTCTGGCCGCCCATCGTCGGCAGCAGCGCGTCGGGGCGCTCGCGCTGCAGCACGCCGAGCATCCCCTCGACGTCGAGCGGCTCGAGGTACGTGCGGTCCGCGAAGCCGGGGTCGGTCATGATCGTCGCCGGGTTGGAGTTGACGACGATCGTGCGGAAGCCGTCCTCGCGCAAGACCTTGAGCGCCTGCGAGCCCGCGTAGTCGAACTCGCACGCCTGCCCGATCACAATCGGGCCGCTGCCGATCAGGCAGATCGACTGGAGGTCGTTACGCCGCGGCACGCAGTTCCTCGACGAACTGGCTGATGATCGGCCAACCGTCGTGCGGTCCGGGCCCAGCCTCTGGGTGGAACTGCGCCGAACGTGCGCGCTCGCCCGGAAACTCGAGTCCCTCGACCGTGCCGTCGTAGAGCGAGACGTGCGTCGCCTCGCGCGCCTCCGACGGCTCGACCGCGAAGCCGTGGTTCTGCGTCGTCACGAGCACGCGGCCTGACGCACGCTCGAGCACCGGATGGTTCGCGCCGCGGTGGCCGAACGGCAGCTTGTACGTCTTCATCCCGCTCGCGAGCGCGAGCAGCTGGTGCCCCAGGCAGATGCCGAGGATCGGCACGCGGCCGAGAAGGTCGCGCACCGTCGCCACCTCGTCGACGAGCGGCTCTGGGTCACCGGGGCCGTTCGCGAGCAGCACGCCGTCGTGTCGCGCGAGCTCGTCCGCGCCGACGTCGTGCGGATAGACGGTCACCGATGCGCCTGCCGCAGCGAGCCGACCGAGAATCGAGCGCTTGACGCCGTAGTCGACGACTGCGACGCGGACGTCGCCGCTTTCGGAGTACGCGTATGGCTCCTTCGTCGACACGCCCGCGACGAGCGCGCGCCCGGCCATCGACGGCTGCACACGCACCGTGGTGAGTGCCTCCTCGACCGAGACGTCTCCGGCGGCGGCCGCCGCGCGCATCGCGCCCGCGTCGCGCAGCTTGAGGACGAGACTGCGAGTGTCGACGCCTGAGAGCGCGACGATGCCGCGCTCGTGCAGCCAGTCCGTCCACGCGGGCCCGCGTGCCTCGCGCATCAACGCCGCACGTGCATGTGGCCGCTTCGACTCGGAGCGCGCCTGCGCGACCCCGTAGTTGCCGACCATCGGCGCGGTGAAGCAGATCAACTGCTCCGCATAGCTCGGGTCGGTGACGATCTCCTGGTAGCCGGTCATCGACGTCGTGAACACCGCCTCGCCGAACGCACATCCTGGCGCGGCGACCGAGTCGCCTTTGAAGACCGTTCCGTCCTCGAGCACAAGGAAGCCGCTCACGCTTCGTGCACCAGGCGCCCGTCCGCCACCGTCGCCAGCACCTTTCCCTTCAGCGTCTTGCCAAGCAGCCACGAGTTCGTCGATCGCGAGCGGAAGCCGCCCTCGGTCACCTGCCACATCGCGTTCGGGTCGAGCAGGACGAGGTTCGCCGGGGCGCCGACCGCAATGCGCGGCGGCTCGAGCCCGTAAGCGCGGGACGGCCCGGCCGACATCCGCTCGAGCAGCGTCTCGAGCGGCACCACTCCAGGCTCGACGAGGAAGGTGTAGAGCGCGGCGAACGCGGTCTCGAGCCCGGTGACCCCGAACGGGGCCTCCTCGAACGGGACCTCCTTCTCGTGCCGCGCATGCGGTGCGTGGTCGGTGGCAACGCACGCGATCGTGCCGCTGCGCAGTCCTTCGATCAGCGCCGCGCGGTCGTCGGCGCCACGGAGCGGCGGGTTCATCTTCAGGTTCGGGTCGAGCGAGCGCACGGCCTCGTCGGTGAGGCAGAGGTGATGCGGCGTGACCTCACCCGTCGCGCTTAGGCCCTCCGCCTGCGCGGCGGCGAGCAGCTCGACAGACTCCTTCGCGGAGAGATGCATGAGGTGCAGCGGCCGGCCCTCGTATGCCGCAAGCGCGAGGTCGCGACCGACCATCAGCGATTCGGCGACGGAGGGATAGCCGGTGAATCCGAGCTCGGCGGAGACTGCGCCCTCGTGCATCTGCCCGTCGCGGGAGAGCGACGGCTCCTCCTCGTGCAGCGCGAGGGGCCGATTCGTGATCGATGCGTACTGGAGTGCGCGGCGCATCAGCCCGGGCTGCCGCACGGGGTGGCCGTCGTCGGTGAAGGCGGCGGCGCCTTCGTCGGCGAGCTCGCCCATCTCGGTCAGCTCCGCTCCCTTCTGGCCTTTCGTGATCGCCGCGAGAAAGCCGACGGGAATCGTCGCGTCCGCGCGCGCTTGCTCGATGAGCGAGCCGAGCACCGCTGCCGAGTCGACGACGGGCTCCGTGTTCGGCATCGCGAGGATCGCGCAGTAGCCGCCGGCAGCAGCCGCCGCGGTGCCGGAGGCGATCGTCTCCTCGTCCTCGCGGCCGGGCGTGCGCAGGTGCACGTGCGGGTCGACGAAAGCCGGCGCAAGCACGAGACCCGTCCCGTCGACGACGCGGTGCGCGTTCCGCTCGAGTGAGGTGCCGATTGCGGCGATCACGCCGTCGTCGACGCGCACGTCGACAATCGCGTCGACGCCTTCGGCCGGATCGAGGACGCGCGCGCCCGTGACGACGAGCGAGTCCCTCGGCGCGGCCTTCGAGTAGAGCATCAGGCGACTCCGAGCGGCGTCGTCTTCGCTGCAGACTCGACGAGCACCGGTCCGTGCGTGAGCAGGTCGTAGAGCACCGCCATCCTGACGACGAGGCCCGCGCGTACCTGCGTGACGATGAGCGCGTCCTGGTCGTCGGCGACGGTCGGATCGATCTCGACGCCGCGGTTCATCGGGCCTGGGTGCATGATCTTCTGTCCGGGCCGCAGGCGCTCGGGCGTCACGCCCCAGCGCGCGGTGTATTCCCGCAGGCTCGGAACGTAGTTCGCGCCTTCCTGCATGCGCTCTTTCTGCATGCGGAGGACGTAGACGACATCGGCCGCCTTGATCGCGTCGATGTCGGTCGTGGTCTCGCAGCCCATCGCCTCGATGCCGCGCGGGAGCAGCGCCGGCGGCCCGACGAGCGTCACGCGCGCGCCCATCAGCGCGAGCGCCTGGATGTTCGAGCGCGCGACGCGCGAGTGCAGGACGTCGCCAACGATCGCGACGTGCAGACCTGCGATGCGCCCGAACTCGGCGTTGATCGTGTACAGGTCGAGCAGCGCCTGCGTCGGGTGCTGGTGCTTGCCGTCACCCGCGTTGACGATGTGCGCATCCGTGACGCGCGCGACGAGCTGCGGCGCGCCGATGTGCGGATGCCGGATCACTATCACGTCGGGGTCGTACGCGCCGAGCGTGAGCGCGGTGTCCTTGAGCGACTCGCCCTTGTCTACGGACGAGCCCGAGCTCTTGATCGACATGGTGTCCGCCGAGAGACGCTTGGCGGCGAGCTCGAAGCTCGAGGACGTGCGCGTCGACGACTCGAAGAAGAGGTTGACGACGGTTCGGCCGCGCAGCGTGGGCAGCTTCTTCACCTCGCGCTCGAGCGAGCGCTCGAAGCTTCGTGCGGTGCCGAGCAGCCGCGAGACGTCGTCTTGCGTCAGGTCGGCGATCGCGATGAGGTGGCGCCGCGGCGGCTGCTTCGGCGGCAGCAGGTCGTCGCGCATCATGCGGATGTCGCCCATCAGTGATCTTCCTCCTCGCGCGAGCCGATCAGCAGGACCTGGTCGACCTCGTCCACCTCGACGAGCTGCACCTGAATGCGCTCGTTGCGCGACGTCGGCAGGTTCTTGCCGACGTAGTCGGGACGGATCGGCAGCTCGCGGTGGCCGCGGTCGGCGAGCACGGCGAGCTGGACGCGCGCGGGCCGACCGTAGTCGAAGAGTGCCTCGACCGCCGCGCGGATCGTCCGCCCGGTGTAGAGCACGTCGTCGACGAGGATGCAGGTCATCCCTTCGAGCGGGAAGTCGAGCGTCGTCGAGCGGACGATCGGCTGCGCATGTCGCGGCGCCTCTCCGCCGCGTACCTGCAGGTCGTCGCGGTAGAACGTGATGTCGAGCTGGCCGAGCTGGAGCTCGATCCCGGTGCGCTCTTCGATCAGCCGGCGGAGCCGCTGGGCGAGCGGCACGCCGCGCTGGTGGATGCCGACGAGCGCGACCTCGTCGAGGTCGTCGTTGCGCTCGATGATCTCGTGCGCGATGCGGGAGAGCGTCCGATCGATCGCCTCGCGGTCGAGAACCACCCGGCCGACCGACACGCTCGCCTGGCTCAAGGCGCAGGCCCGGTCGAGGCTCTACGGGCGTGCAGCGTCATTCGAACTCCTTTCCGGCCTCGCTGGACCGGTCTTAAAGGAAAACCGTCGCGCATCGTATCCGACCTGTCGGTCGGATACTCGCTCGGCCGAAATGCAAGCATTTCGGCCGGGAAGACCGGACGGGCGCGCTGCGCGCCCGCGTCCAACATTGGCTGTCGTTGGAAGCTGTCTCGCTTCGATGGACGCGGGCGTGCAGCGCGGTATAGCCGCGCTGCCGGCGGGAGGTTGATCTTCGAATACTTCGCGCTGCGAACTAGGGGAGCCAGCCCTGCCGATACTGCGACCGCGTAGGCGCTGGAAACCTCGCGTACGCCTCGCCGGAGCTCGTCGTCTCCTCCTCCACCCCCGCGCCGCGTTTCAGCGCGACCGCTTCGACGAGGTAGCGCAGCCCCTTGCGTCCGCCGCGCGCACCGACCGCGATCACGACCGCCGGACCGTCGCCGGCGCCGACGATCACGTGCGCCGTGCCGCCCGGACAGTGGAAGAAGTCCCAGGCCTGGAGCGTCCGCTCCTCGCCCTCGACGATGAGCAGGCACTCTCCCGCGAGCACGAGGAATCCCTCCTGGTGGTTCTCGCGGTGGTACATCCCCAACGGCTGGCCCGGGTTGAGGACATTGATGTTGATCCCGAGCTCCCTGAACGGGCGCTTGCCTTCGAAGTTGCAGTTCACGCCGAGGGGCCCGTAGTCGCGCCAGCGGCTGTCGGGAGCGTTGAGCACGAACCAGCCGTCCACGTCGGCGACGAGCCCGTGCTTCGTGGTGCGAAACGGCGCCTCGGGTACCGGCATCGGCGGTTCGGTTACGGCTCTGAGATGAGCTCGTCCGGCTCGGTGAGCGCCTCGATCGCTTCCTTCGCGTTCTCGAGTTGCGTCTCCGGCACGACGACCGTCAACGGCTCGTCCTGGGCGCTCTCCAGCTCGGAGTCGATGCCCGCGGAGGTGAGGATCTCCTGGATCTCCTCCGCCTCGCTGATGTCGCCCGCGACGGCAAGCTGGACCATGCGCGTCATTGCGGCCCCGACGATACCGCTTCCGGGGAGGCCTGCAACGCGCCGCCTTTGACGAGCGTCGGCGTTCCGCGCTCGGCGAAAGGAATCTCGATCACGTCGAAGTCGCGCGGCACGACCGACTCGGGAAAGACCTCCCGCGCCTCGCGCAGCACCTCGGGCCCGAAGTAGCGCGACGAGAGGTGCGTCAGCGCGAGCATGCGCACGCCGGCGGCCTTGGCCAGCTGTGCAGCCTCGCGCGCGGTCGAGTGCGACGTTTCCTGCGCCCGCTCCCGCTCCTCCTCGCAGAAAGTCGCCTCGTGAACGAGCAGCTCGGCGCCTTGCGCAAGGTCGATGTAGCCGAGCGACGGGGCAGTGTCACCGCTGATCAGCACCTTCCTCCCCGCGCGCGGCGGGCCGAGCACCTGCTCGGGCGTCACCACGCTCCCATCTGACAGAGCAATCGCCTCGCCGGACTGCAGACGACCCCGCTCGGGTCCCGGCGCGACGCCGAGCGCGTCAGCGGTGGCGACGTCGAACCGTCCGGGGCGCGGCTCCTCGACGAGCGCGTAGCCGAGCGCCGGCACGCCGTGGTCGACCTTGAACGTCACGATGCGGTACTCGCCGCGGTCGAGCACGTCGCCCGCCTGCAGCTCGACGAGCTCGTACTGATACGTCAGCTTGCCGAAGATGCGCCGCAACGCCGCGAACAGATCGACGAGCCCGCGCGGGCCGTAGATCGTTATCGGCAGCTCGCGACCGCGGAGCGCGAAGGTCTTCAGCATCCCCGGCAGTCCGAGATAATGGTCCGCGTGGTAGTGCGTGAGAAAGACCTCGCGCAGCTCGAGCAGCCCGACGTTTGAGCGCATGAGCTGCCGCTGCGTTCCCTCGGCGCAGTCGATCAGCAGCCGGTCGCCGCCGCGCCGCAAGAGAAGCGCCGTGGGCGAGCGGCGGCCTGTCGGCATCGAGCCGGCAGTCCCGAGGAACACGAGGTCGAGATCCACCTCGTGATTCTGCCCGCTGTGAAGTTGAGCGCTAGCCGGGGACGACGAGCTTCTCGCCCGGGACGATCGTCGCCCCGGCCAGATGATTCGCCTTCTGGATCTTCCAGATGCCCGCGCGCGGATCGCCGCCGTACGTCTTCACGGCGATCGTCCACAGCGTGTCGCGCGGCTGGACGACGTAGACGCGCTCAGGCCCGGCGCCGTTCGAGGCCCGAACGACGACGCCCCAGACAACCAGGGCCGCGATCGAGATCATGAGCACCTTGCCGAACATCTGTTCGCATGATAGAGCGAACGGGTGTTCGTGTCAAACTCGGCCTCTCAGAGCTCGATATCCGGCTTCTGGAGCCTCGCGCGCTTCAGCGTCACGACGCGCTTCGGGTTCATCGTGGCCGTCATGTTCACCTTGTACGTGTAGTTGCCCGCAGTCTTGATCTTGATCCCCTTGAACTTGATCCCGTGGCCTGAGTAGGCCTTGAGCGTGCCCTTCACCGTGAGTCGCTTCAACTTCTGCTTATGCGCCTTCGCGCGCTTCAGCGCGGCCTTCGTCGGCGTGGCGGTCGCAACATAGGTCGCCTCCTCAAATGCCTTGGCGACGAACAGGAAGCCGGCCCTCGGCTTCCACGACACGCTTGCACCTTCGATCTTCGTCGAATGGCGCCACGGGATGTAGCCAACGGCGCATCCGCCCGCGATCGCGTCGCGCACCGCGTTCGCCGACGGCTTCATCGTCCGGTCGGCGCGCACGAGGCCGCTCTGCAGCCGGTCGCGATCGGCCTCGTCGATCCAGTGGAAGAAGAAGAGCGCGGCGACGTGCGGGTCGCACGCGTAGCGCTGCACGATGGACTTGTAGTACCTCGCCTGCGCCGCCTCGTCGATGGGCGGCGTGTTCTCGCTCCCGAAGTAGCCCGGCATATTCCGTGTGTCGGTCTGCCAGCCGGCTTCGTCGAGAATCCAGCGAACGTCCGGACCGACCCCGGTGGCCTTGCGCACACCGGTCTCTGCGAACGTGGGCTGAGCCGTCCCGTTGAAGGCGTCCCAGAACGCCTGCTGAGCACGATCGAGGTTCGGCACGCCGACGTTCGGCCACGCAGCGCCCTTGTCGGGTGGATCCGTGTTCGCGAACGGGTAGGGATGCAGCGAGACGTTGTCCATGATCGGCTTCGTCCGGCGGCTCTTCCGGTATGCGTCGCCGACCGCCTTGATGAAGCGCACCGGTGAGATCGTGTTGCGCGCTGAGCCGGGACGATCGTCGCCCTTCGGCGACACGGCAAAGCCGATCACGTCGATGTCCTGGTTGACGGCCTTCAGAGCGTCGTAGCTCGCGGCAAGCGCTGCCTCGTATGTCGCGGCCGACGCGATCGACTTGTCGCGGTTGTACGTCGGGAACCAGAACTTGCCGAGGTTCGGTTCGTTGCCGATGACGAAGTCGGTGACCTCGGGGAAGGCCTGCGCAACGAGCGCGGTGTACGCCGCGAACTTCTTCACGCCGTTGGGTTCGCCCGTCACGTCCGTGTTGTGACCGGGCGAGATCGACAGGATGATGCGCAGGCCGCGTTGCTCTGCAGTCGCGATCGCGCGCGCCAGCTGCGCCTCCTGCTGAATGGTCGTCGCGTTTGAGGGCTCGTAGTCGACCGATATTCGGATGGCGCCGAGCTGGTGCGACGTCATCTGGCCGTAGATCAGGTCGCCGCCGTCGTCGAAGCCGAGCGTCTGGTCCTCTGTCGCACCGACGACGAAACCGTTCGGCCCGAGACTCGACGTTTCGCGGGATGCCGACGACACGCCGACGAGGATCAGCGCGGCAAGCGCAACGGGAATCAGCAGAGTTTTCCGCACGGCAAGTCCTTTGTCCCTCGGAGCAACCAGTCCTTTATCGCTGAACGGCCGGACGCCGGCCATTGCTTGCGCGGCTCATTTGTAACAGGAGGCAGGACCTAGTCGCCAGTCAGCGCGTCCACGAGGCGGTCGGCGCCGAAGCGGAC
Source organism: Gaiellaceae bacterium (assembly GCA_036380275.1). GTDB lineage: Bacteria > Actinomycetota > Thermoleophilia > Gaiellales > Gaiellaceae > DASVFB01. Next base: position 10,948 of record DASVFB010000053.1, read on the forward strand.
GGGATCGCCCGCCGGCAGGCCGGTTCCGTCCTCTGCAGCCTCGATCGCCCGGCGTGCGGCGCGGTCGTCGAGGTCTCGGGTATTCAGGGCGACACAGACGACCCTGGCCGGCCGCGCTAGCAGCGCCGTCCGCTCGTGCAGCTCCACGACCTCCCGCAGCGGCGGGATCGGGTAGCGCTCGTCGTCCGCGACATACCGCTGTCCCGCGTGGTGGCAGAGCACGAGCGTGTGCGGCGCCGAACCGTGGTAGAGGCCGAGCGTGACGCCCGAGTACTGCGGATGTAGAAGCGAGCCCTGGCCCTCGACGATCAGCAGCTCTCCCCCACGCTCGTGGCCTTCGACGACGAGCCGCTCTGATGCGCCGGCGATGAAGTCCGCGACGACGGCGTCAACCGAGATCCCCCAGCCGGCGATCGCGATCCCGGTCTGTCCCGTCGGGACGAACTGCGACGCGATGCCGCGACGCTTCGCCTCGCGGTCGAGCTCGATCGCGACCGTCATCTTCCCGATTGCGCAGTCGGTGCCGACCGTGAGCACGATCCGCGCCGGCACATCGAGGTTCTCGCCGGTCGGCACGTTCAGGTCCGGCGGCGGCTTGCGCAGGTCGCGCAGCTCGACGTTGTACTTCCGCGCGAGCTCGACGAAGTCGGCGTCTGCAGTCAGGAACTCGTGCAGCCCATTCTCGACGTCGAGCCCCTTGGCGATGCACGAGCGAATCTGCTCGCGGAACGCCGGCGGAAATCGGCCGCCGGCTGTGGCGACGCCGACGAGCGCCGTGTTCGGGTTGAAGCAGAGCGCGTCGTTGACGGCACCCACGATCGGGAATCCCTGCTCGGTCTCCCCTGCCCGCTCCGTGTCGAGCAGCGCGACGACTTTCTCCGGCGCATAGCGCATGACGCCGCGCGCGGTCTTGCCGAAGTGCGGGTCGCTGGATTTTCCCTCAGCGAGGACTAGGTACCGCGTCTCGCCTTCTCGGCCGGCGTCGGCTCCCGCTGGGCGGAGCCCAGCTCCGCCGCCGCCTCCCGCCGGCCCCGAGCCTTCCGGGGCCGTGTTTTTCACACTGTCCCCTCCGGCTCGGAACCACCAGCGGCGACCCGAGAAGACGAGAGGGCCTTAACTCCCAGGCCTGGGGACGTGGAGGGAAGCTGAACACCATCCTCGAGCTCGACACCCGGCCACGGATCGTCGGCGAGCAGGAGGTTGCCGTCGAGGTCGACGTGATCGCAGAGCGACGAGATGTGCGCGCCCGCGGCGATGCCGAGGCCGGACTCGATCATGCAGCCGAGCATCACGCCGAGCCCAAGGGCGCGCGCGGCATGCGCCATGCGCACGGCCTCGCGGATGCCGCCCGATTTCGCGAGCTTGATGTTGATCCCGTGCGCGCGCTCGGCGCAGAACGCAACGGTGTCGAGCGTGTGGCAATCCTCGTCGACGAAGATCGGAACAGGCGACCGGCGCTTGAGCTCGGGCCCGTCCTCCGAGCCGGCGGGGAGCGGCTGCTCGCAGTACTCGAGCTCCATCTGCGGCAGATACTCGAGCGCCTCGTCGAGCGACCAGTACTCGTTGACGTCGACCTGGAGCGGCAGCTCGGTGACGCCTTTCACAGCGTGCACACGCTCGACGTCGAGGCCGTCCCGGCCGCCGAGCTTGAGCTTGAGCCGGCGGAAGCGTCCCGACGCGGAGGCTTTCTCGGCGCGTCGCGCCATGTCGTCGGGGTCGCCCAGCCAGATCGTCCACGACGTCGGCGGGCCAACGTGGCGCAGTCCCAACAGCTTGTGCACCGGCAGGCCGAGCACTTTCCCTTGGAGGTCGTGCAGCGCCGCGTCGATCGCGGAGCGCGCACCGAACTGTTCGCGCGGCAGCCGCTCGAAGATCTCGTCGAGCGCGAACGGATCGTCGCCGAGAGCGTC
>DASVFB010000054.1:0-3935 GCA_036380275.1 Gaiellaceae bacterium
CTGTCGAGCGACATGTCGTAGCCGGCCGCCTCGAGGACGCGTGCCTTCTCTTCCTCGTGCGCCTTGCACCAGATGAACTCCTCGATGTCCGGGTGGTCGACGTCGAGGACGACCATCTTCGCTGCCCGCCGCGTCTTGCCCCCTGACTTGATCGTGCCGGCCGACGCGTCGGCGCCGCGCATGAAGGAGACGGGGCCGGACGCATAGCCGCCCTTCGACAGCTGCTCCTTCGAGGAGCGGAGCTTCGACAGGTTGACCCCGGAGCCGGAGCCGCCGCGGAAGATGACGCCTTCGCGCCTGATCCAGTCGAGGATCGACTCCATCGAGTCGTCGATCGAGAGGATGAAGCACGCCGAGCACTGCGGCTTCTCCTCGAAGCCGACGTTGAACCACACAGGTGAGTTGAAAGCGGCGAGCTGGTGGACGAGGATGAACTTCAGCTCGTCCTCGAACGTCTGGGCGTCTTCCTCGTTCGCGAAGTACCCGCCCGTGCGGCCCCACGTGCCGACCGTGTCGACGATGCGGCCGATCATCTGCTTGACGCTCCGCTCGCGGTCGGGTGAGCCCATGCGCCCACGGAAGTACTTCTGGGCGACGATGTTCGTCGCGGTCTGCGACCAGAACTTCGGGAACTCGACGCCCTTCTGCTCGAACGCGGGCTTGTCCTTGCCGGGGATGAAGGCGTCGCGCGTCTCCCATTCGACCTCGTCGAACGGGTCGCGCCCGGGAATCGTGAAGTAGCGGCGAACGCCGAGCTGTGCGCCGTCGTCGACGACGGTGTTCGCGGCCGTAGAGGCCGAGGTTTGGGCGGTCTGAGTCTCGTCGGCGGTCGCCATTCTGCTTCCTCCAGGCTAGCTTTCCAGGGGTAAATTGCGGGGTCCGGAGGCTAGTGCCACGACCGGACGGAACCAGTCCGCGGCGGCTACTGAGGCGGCGGCAGCCGGCGCTCTTGCAGGCGCCGGTTGACGAAGCTCCCGCCCGCCGCAGCCAGGAGGAGGAAGGCCACGCCCGCGAGGATGAGCAGGGGCATCGGGATGGACGCGGCGTCCGCCGGTCCGAGCCATTCGATCGAGCGCAGGATGACTCCCTTGTGCGAGCTCTCGCTCTCGCTCGGGCTCGCGCTGGCGGTGGTCCGGTCCGGCTCGACCGACTCCGGCGTCTTCGACCCGCCGCTCCCGTTGCCCCCCCGAAGCACGGCGAGGAGGGCGCGCTCGATGTCGTCCTTCGCGCTCGAGTACTGCGTGACGTCCTGGGGCAGGTGCCTGAGCGCCTGCCTGTAGCACGCCGGCGGATACGTGTTGTCGATCTTGCCGTCGTACCAGTCGTCGATGAGCATCCGCCAGCAAGGCTTGGCGGCGGTCGCAGGCGCAGCGGTTGTGAGGCCCAGGACGAGCCCGGTGCAAGCGACGAGCAAGAGAGACTTCACGGCAGCGTTCATGCTAGTTATTGCCTCGCTCCTGCGAGGCAATGCGCTGCGTCGGTTGCGGCTGGACCATTCGCATTAGAGCGGACATCGTCGTCCGTTCGGCTGAGTCTCTCCAGTCGGGGTGTGTTTCTAATCATCGCCCTGTAAGGGGTTTGTAAACGCTGGTAGCGTCGCGCCGATGCCGGCGCTTCCGCTGTGCGGACGGTCACTTGCGCCTGCACGGCCGGTTGCCGCGCTCGCCTTAGCGGGCGCCGGCGCGCTTCTCGTCTGGGCGCTCTTCTTCGGCGGCGGCGATGACGTGAATCGGCTCGCTTGGATCGGCGGAGCCGCCGTGATTGTCGCCGCATTCCTGGCGGCCGCGGCGTTCGACCGTCGCATCGAGCGGCCGCGGCTCGGCCGTGTCGGTGCCGCCTGTGCCGGCTGCTTCGCCGGACTGGTGCTCTGGCAGGGGATCTCCATCACGTGGTCCATCCAGCCGGATCGCTCGTGGGACTACGTCAACCGCGGTGTCGTGTACCTCGCGTTTCTCGTCCTGGGGATGTTCGTCGCCGCGCTCGTCCCTCATGCAACGCGTGCGGTGGCGTCCGGGCTCGCCGTCCTGCTCGGCGTCGTGCTCGCTTACGCGTTGCTCGCGAAGGGCGTTCCCTCGCTCTATCCGGATTACGGGAGGCTGGCGCGCCTGCGCTCGCCAGTCGGGTTCTGGAACGCGCTTGCACTTCTGGGCGACTTCGCGCTCGTGCTCGGACTGTGGCGAGCGGCTCAGCGACGATCTGACGGTGTGCTGCTGGTTTTCGGCGGCATGCTCACCGTTCTGCTCGCATATTCGCGTGGAGGCGTCGTGATCGCCGTGGTCGCATCCGCGGTCTGGCTCGCGCTCGAGCGGCGCCGGCTCGAAGCGCTTCTCGCGCTGGCGATCGGCGGCGGCGCGGCCGTCGTGGTCGCTGGCATCGCGCTTGCCCTTCCCGGCGTAACCGGGGACGGGCAGCCGCATTCGGTGCGCGTGCACGACGGGAGACTGTTCTTGGTCACGGTCGTCGTCGCGGCGCTCGTCGTTGCTTTTGCTGGACGACGGGCGCTGCGGCTCGAGCTCGGGGGCGCGGCGCGCCGCCGCGCGACGACGATCCTGTCCGCAGGGATCCTGCTCGCCTCAACGGTCGGCATTGTCGCCGTCGCGCTGCACAACGGCGGCTCCACCCGCGTGACCGCCGCAGGCACTCACTGCACGGAGGGTGCGCGCCGGCTCGGGTGTGCGAGCTCCGACGCGCGCCTGGACTGGTGGAAGGAGGCGTGGCAATCGTTCGAGGACAAGCCTCTGACAGGCACCGGCGCGGCCTCGTTCGAGCTCTCCCACCGCCTGCACCGTGCCGAGTACACAACGCCGGTGAGCGAGCCGCACAACTTTGCCCTGCAGGAGCTGAGCGAGAACGGGATCGTGGGATTCGTCCTGCTCGCAGGAACGGTGGGCTTCGGTGCCGTCGCCATCGGGCGTCGCCGGCGAGACGACGCGGCGGTTGCGCTCGCGGTCTGTGCGCTCGCGTATCTCTTGAACATCCTCCTCGACGTCGGCTACGACTTCGTTGCGGTCAGCGCGCCGTTCTTCACGTTGCTCGGTGTTCTCCTCACGGAGTCGAGCGCGCGCGTCGCTCATCGCCAGCCCGTCTGGGCCGCCGGAACGCTCGCGCTTGCGGCGGCGTGCGTCCTGTCGCTTGCGTCGCCGGTGGTCGCTCAGCACAAGGTCGACGAGGCGGTGGCGCGGGCCGATCCGGCGCTCGCTGCTCAGGCGCATTCGTGGAATCCCGTCTCCGTCGTGCCACTCCTCACCGAGGCCGCGCTCGAGGAGTCTGCGGGTCACCGGGGATCGGCCCTGCGGCTCTATCGCGAGGCGGTGGACACGCAGCCTGAGAACCCGGACGCCTGGGTCGCGCTCGGCCAGTTTCAGCTCGCTGATGGCGATCCGTGCGGTGCACTTCGTTCGCTGAACCAGGCGTACGCGCTCGACAGGTACAACCCGGTGATCGCCGTCGATGGCGGCGCGCTCGACGTCGCGCGCGCGAAGGCCGGTAGGGCGGTATGCCGTTAGCATCGCCGCCGTGGATGCGAACGCGATCAGCCTCGAGCAGCTGCAGCTCGCCGCGCGAAACCACGGGATGCCGTTGGAGGCGCTCGCGTATCCGATCACGCCGATTGGCCTGCACTACCTCCTGATCCATTACGACATCCCTGTGGTCGACGCCGACGCGTGGCGGCTCGCCGTCGACGGTGAGGTCGAGCGCCCGCTGTCGCTCTCCCTCGACGAACTGCGCGCGCGACCCGCGATCGAGGTCGCGGCCACGATGGAGTGCGCGGGTAACGGGCGGGCTCGGCTCGAGCCGCGCGTCGACAGCCAGCCGTGGTTGCACGAGGCGGTCGGCACGGGTCTCTGGCGGGGCGTCCGCGTGCGCGACGTGCTCGAGAGCGCCCGGCTCCTTGGCGGCGCGCGGGAGGTGCTGTTCACCGCGCTCGATCGCGG
>DASVFB010000055.1:0-7946 GCA_036380275.1 Gaiellaceae bacterium
CGCTCGAAACGAAGGCGAGGGTCTTCCAGCACCTGAAGCCGTTCGTCGACGAAAACGAAGGCGTCGTCTTCGGGAGCACGATCCTCGGTCATGGACTCAAGCATGGTCGGCTCGCACGGAAGGCGCTCCAGCTCTACAACAACGAGGGCATCTTCACGAACCTCGAAGACGACCTCGCCGGCCTCGAGCACGCACTCGCGAACGAGTTCTCGGAGCACCAGGTCGAGACTCGTGGCTCTTTCGCCCTGTTCGTCGCGCGGCGCTGAATCGCGCGCCTGGTGAGACCAATCCACGTGGGTTAGCGCGCCGGCGCAGGAAGCCATCCTTCAACACTCGCGAACTATGTTGAATCCTGCCCGGCCCACTCTTCTCGGCCGACCGTCCCCTCAAAATCCTTCCCTCCCCTCGACCGAGCGAAGGTCTTCAGCCGGTCGAGCGCCTGGCCGTGACCTCCAAGCGCCCGGGGGCTCGGCGCATCCGGTGGCGCGCGAATGCGGGACCCGCGATCTGTACGGTGAGATCGCGGTGAGTGAACGCCTGCCACCGGAACCGACCGTGCGTCTGTCGGTACCACCGGAGGGGATCCGCGCGGGCGAGGTCATCCTGCGTTTCCCGTCCCTCGCTGATGTCGACGCCATCCTGCCTGCGTTTACCGACCCGGAGTTGCGCGAGGCCGGCAATCTTCCCGCGTTCGATCGCGAGGGGCTGGTCGCTTCGCTTCAGGACCTGCCGACGCTTGCCGAACGCGGGAGGCTCCTGGCCCTTGCGGCCGTTGACGCTGGCAGCGGCGAGGTCATCGGTGGCGGAACGCTGCATCACCTCGACTCTGAGCGCCGGATCGTCGAGATCGGCTACTTCGTGTTGCCGCATGCACGGCGGCGCGGCGTCGCGACGACGATCGCGCGCCTGCTCTCGGAGCACGCGTTCTCACTCGGGATCGAGCGCGTGGCCGCGTATGTGAACGTCGGGAACACGGCCTCCGAGCGGGTACTCGAGCGTGCCGGCTTCACTCGTGAGGGCGTCGTCCGCTCGATGCCGAAGCCCGATGGGCGACGGATCGACAAGACGCTCCTCTCGCTCCTTCCGGGCGATTGACATCGGCGCAGCCGCGCTCGACCCCGCAAACGTCCAGCTCCGCGGGAGTCTTCAAACCAATGCGGCCGCGCAGCTGACCCATTTGCGCCATGGGCGGCCTCAGTGACGTGCCCTACTGTGGACAGTGGAGCCCGGGACGAACCTGACTTCCTCCTCCTTCCTCGGGTGTGCGGCCCAGGCTCCCCTCCCCCAAACGCGAGACACCCTGCGGTGTTTCTCGCGTGGACCCGGTTGGGCCAGCAGCTCTCACCGAGCGGACAGTTTCGCGCTCAACCCGCCCGGCCTTCGCGTGAGCGCGGCCGGGCGGGCGAACGAGAGCGCTCAGCCGACGATCGGCCGGACGTGCAGCTGCAGGAGCTGGCGCACCTGCGGGGCGGCGAGCGCCCGCTGCTGAACCTGCTGCAGCTGCGCGAACGGGATGTTCTGCCGGCAGCTCGTGCCCTGCGCCGGGAGCGTCAGAGTGTTGACGTAGTTCTCGATCGCAGTGTCGATGCAGTTCGGGCTTCCGTTCCCGTAGGCCGTGTGGCCGTCGCCGCGCATCGTCAACAGCCGCGCGTTGCCCAGGTCGCGGACGAGCCGCAACGCGCCGCGGTACGGCGTCGCGGGGTCGTACGTGGTGGCGACCACGAGCGGCGTCGGCGACTGGTTGGAGGCCTTGAACGGGCCGTAGAACGCATCCTTGTCGTGAATCGGGTAGAGCCCGTAGTTGAGCTCGACGTAGCCGGTGTTCCAGTAGAAGTGGTCGAACATGCCCCACGCGTCGTCGCCGGCATCGAAGTAGCTGCCGATGTCGCGCGTGTAGCGCTGCTCGCTGGCGCCGATCGTGAAGTACAGATCGTTCCCCGGCGAGAAGTCGCCCGTGTCCGGGTCGCGGGAGTAGAAGAACTCGTCCGTGAGCTGGCGGATCAGGCTGCCGTCACCGGCCTGCGCGCGCGACAGCGCCAGGGCGAGCAGCGGCCACAGCTGCTTGGCGTACATCGGGACCGTCGCCGCGGCGATGAAGTCGTCGCCCGTGACCGGCCGCGGGTCCGGCGTGTAGCCGGCGGCCGGCATCGGCGTGGCGTTCGTCTGCTCGATCAGCGAGTCGAACTTGTCCCACGGGTCCGTGCCGCCGAAACCGAGGCACGCCCCCTGGTCGGCCGCGCAGGCCTGGAAGAAGCGCCCGAGCGCCCGCTCAAAGCCAGCGGTCTGCTCGCGCAGGCCCTGCATCGGGTGGTTGACGTAGTTGTCGGGGTCGAGCGGCCCGTCGAGCACCAACGCGCGGTAATTGCGCGGGAACAGGCTCGCGTACGTCGCGCCGAGGAACGTGCCGTAGGAGAAGCCGAGGTAGTTGAGCTTGCGCTCGTCCAGGGCGTCGCGGACCAGGTCCATGTCGCGCGCGACGTTGGCCGTCGAGACGTGGGCGAGGATGCCATCGTTGAGCGCGATGCAGCGGGCGATGTAGCGCGCGTCCTTCTGGATCAGTGCCTGTCGGTCGACGTTGAACGGCGTCTGGTACGGCTCGGAGTAGATCCCCTGCGTCTCCTGGTTGGCCTTGCAGTCGATCGACGGCCGGCTCTGGCCGACGCCGCGCGGATCCATCCCGATCAAGTCGAAGCGCTCGTTGAGCGCCGGGAAGCCGTCGGCGCCGAAGGCTTCGATGAAGTCGGCGATCGAGCCGCCGGGGCCGCCGAAGTTCAGGAACAGGACGCCGATGCGATGCGCCCGGTCGGTGGCGGGCGAACGGGCGACGAACAGGTCGATCTTGCGGCCGAGCGGCTTGTCGTAGTCCAGCGGGGCGCGGATCACCGCGCACTGCACGTTGGGCGCGTCGCCGCACGGCTTGAAGTTCGCGGCGTTCCGGTGGTCGTCGTGCGCGAGCGGGGCCGGCGCGGCGTTCCGGTGACCGCCGTTCGCGAGCGGGGCGGGCGCGCCGAGCAGCAGCGCGCCGGCGACCGCCCCACAACAGAGCAGCAGCCGTCCAGACCTTGGTGAGACTCGCATGAAGTTCCCTCCTTCTCCGGGGGGGCGGGCGAACGCCTCCGTTCCCCCATTTTCAGTGTGCGCAGCCTATAACGGCGCGGCGAGCGCCCATGCGCCGGAGCCCACCCAGCAGCAGACGCTGCGTTCGCTGCGCGACGAGCGGATCCGCGAGCGCGCGTTGTTCGAATTCGCGCCAGGTCAGTCGCTATCGCATCCGACGAACGCGATCTTTGCAGCGTTCGAGGGGGCTAGGGCGCGGCGGTTACTGCGCGGAGTTATTGCACCCACATCTGGTCGAGGAGCGCGGCGAACTGCTGGTGGCGCTGATAGTTGCCGACGCGCGCGGACGTCAGATCGATCCCGGCGCGATTGAGGAACGGGACCCACGGCGACGCTGACGCCACCTCGCGGTCGACGCTGCTCCAAAGCGCGGCCGACGCGGCGAGATCGGTGAGGGCGAGCAACTGCGCGCGGTGGATCTTGTCGTCGAGCTTCTTGTCGCAGAACCCCCCCGCGTTCAGGTTCACTTGCGCATCGGGTTGGTACGAAGCGCATGTCAGCAGGGACGGAAAGAAATCGGAGGCGCGGGGAAAGTCCGACTCCCAGCCCTGGACGCCGGCATTGGCGCGGGTGCTCGGCCGCCCCGTTTGCTCGTAGAACGCCTGCACGCCGGGCCACGTTTGCAGCCGAGCCTTGTAGCCGAGGCGCTCGAGCACGCCGACGAAGTAGCGCGCGACGGCGACGCGCGGAAGATCGTCGGCGTTCGCGTGAACACTGACGGCTCCGTGCGCTCCTCCTGCTGCCTCGATCAGGTCGCGAGCGCGGCCGAGATCGGGCGCCTTCCAGTTACCGGCCGCTGAGGCGGCGGCCGTGTAGGGGCAGTAAGGCCGGTAGCCGGCAATACCGGGCGGGAGCACTTGGCATGTTGGACGCGCAAGCTGCGGGCCGCCCCAAAAGCGAACGAGCTCCGCGCGATCGACGGCGTAGTTCAAGGCGCGGCGTACACGACGGTCGTTGAACGGCGGAATGCGCGTGTTCAGGAAGAGATAAAAGATCGTCGGCTCGACGAACGGATGCGCCTGGCTCGGGAACCGAGTCTCGATCTCGCGCAGGCGATCGCTCGGCGGCGAATCGACCATGATGTCGGCCCGACCCTGCTCGACATCGCGCGTGGCTCGTGTCGGGTCGATGCCGAACTGATAGACGATGCGGTCGGGATAGCCGGCCGGCTGCGCGTCCGCCGACCACTCGCGGAACCGCGGATTCCGCGTCAACACGAGCGAGCGATCCGGAACGAATCGGGCGATGCGATACGGCCCGGTTCCCGGTAGGGGCCGCCTGCCGACGTCGATCGCGGGCGCGCCCTTCGGAACGACGGCGCCGACGGGGAGTGCCAACTTGAACAGGAAATCAGGGTCGGGGGCCTCGAGATGGAACGTGACAGTGCGCGCATCGTCGTCGACGACGATTCCGCGAGAGAGGTCGCACCTCCGCTGCGAGCAACGATCGGCGCCGAGGACGGCCAAAGCGCCTGCGAGTCCCTTTCCGGCACGGAACTCGCGCTCGAGCGACGCCCGGACGTCGCTCGCCTTGACAAGCGTGCCGTCGGAATAGCGGACGCCGTCTCGCAACCGGAACACGTACGTCTTGCCGCCGTCCTGCACAACGGGTAGCGCCGTCGCGAGATCGGGAACGACCTCCTGACCGCTCGGGCCCCCGGTCCTGCGATACGCCACGAGGCCGTCGTAGACCATCGACAGCATCTGCCACGTCGCGGCTCGGAACGCGGCTCCGGGATCGATCGAGTCGAAGGTGTCTCCACCCTGCGACACCACGCGGAGCGTCCCGCCGCGATGACTCGGCGACGCGGCGAGAGCGAGCACCCACATACGATCGGCAGCCGCTGCAAGGGCTGTTGGATCTCCGCTCGTCGTGAGCGTTCGACGAACGCCCCCGCTGCGCACGTCGATGATCGACAGCGTGCCGTCGAGCGTGTTCGAGGCCCATAACTCGGCACCCGCGAGCGCAAGCTCCACGGGCCTACCGGGTAGAGCGATCTTCGAGACGGTGCCCGATTCCGGGTCGACGCGAGAGACCGTCCGGTCGGGCGTGTTCGCAACCCAGATCGATCCGTCGCCGGCTGCGACGCCGACAGGCCCGTTGCCAACAGGGATCGCGCCGACGACGGTGTTCGTCCGCGGGTCGATGCGCAGCAGCACGCCTGCCTCCGCGCTCGTCACCCAGACGGCTTCGAGACCGAATGCGAGGCGCGTGGGGTTTTGCCCGAGGCGGATCGTTGTCGTCCGAACGCGACCAGGCGTGATCGCGCTCACCGTGGCATCGATGGCGTTGAGCACCCACGCCCGCCCCTCGCCGTAGGCGACCGAAGTCGGCCCATTCCCGACACGGATCGTGTCGACGACCGTGTCGGAAACCGCGTTGACGCGCGAGACGGTCCCGTCCTGGCTGTTTGCCACCCACACCGACCCGGCGCCCACGGCGACGCCGCTCGGCCCAGCGCCCACGTCGATGCGGTCGACGACGAGGTTCGTGTCGGGATCGACTTTCAGCAACGTGCCGTTGACGGAATCCGTGACCCAAGCAGCGTTCTCGCCGACGGCGACTCCAGCGGGCCGCCCGGCAACTGGCACCTGCGCGACGATCCGGCCGTTGGACTCGAGCAGCCCCGCAGCGTTCGCCGCCAGCGTGCCCCCGTCGGCGGAGCGCGTGAGCACGATCGCGAGCGCTGCGGTTGCGGCTGCCGCGACGGCGACCACGATGCCGGCTACGCCGAGACGGCCGAGCGAACGACGCCGAGCCGTCGGCGGCTTCGGAAGCGCGGGCAACGGCTCTTCCGGCACGATCTCGACGGCACGCACCCGCTCGGCGATGCCCTTGAGACGCTCGGGCCGGCGCGCGACGAAACGAAGTCCCTCGACGTGCTGCGCAAGATGGACGACGCCGGCGCTGGCGAGGATCTCCCCCGGCCGCGCGACGGAGCAGAGCCGAGCGGCGAGGTTCAGCGCGCCGCCGCGATAGCCGCCGCCCTCGAGCGGAACCGCCTCGCCGGAGTCGAGGCCGATGCCGACGCCGAGCGGGAGCACAGGGCCGCCCTCATCCGTCGCACGGCAGCGACGCTGCACCTCGACGGCGGCGCGCAACGCCTGCCGCGCGGACACAAAAACGACGAGCGCTTCATCGCCGCGGAGCTCGATCAGCGAGCCGTCGTGCGCGCCGACCGTGTCGCCGACGATCTCGGCAAAGGCCGAAGCAAGCCGTGCCGCGGCCTCGTCGCCGTGCTCTTGCGTATACCGGGTGTAGCCGCGGATGTCGGCGATCAGGAACGTCCGCACCGGCGCATCGCCCGCGCCCACCGGTTCAGTCTATGCGAGGCGACCGCAAATACGAAGGGCTCCGGGCGGGCTATCCGTCCATGCCGCGAGTGCGGAGCGAGGGGACGGCCGTTTTACAGGCCGGTTACGTCAGCTTCACACGACCCAGAAGCCACCGTGGTTGGATCGGGTTGAGACGACAGAGGCGCGTGAGCGACTCGAAGGAGGACGCAATGGCTCTCAGATCATCCCGGCCAGGCCTCGGTACTCGCATGCTCGTCGGACTCGCAGCGGCGACGGTCTCGCTGCTCGTCGCCGCGGTGGCGCCCGGTTCGGCGTCTGCAAGCGCATACGGAATCCAGTACTGGGGTTTCTTCACGGTGAACATCCGCGGCCAGAGCATCGGCATCCCGTCGGGGCAGCTCGCGCACAACATCGACGGCTCCGGCACCTACATCAACTCGGAGTGGGCCCACATCACGACCGCGCCCGGATTCTGCAACTGGCGAGTCGACTACGTCTACAGGAACGTCTACAACAGGGTGTACCGGCGGATCAGGACCGCGACGCAGTACGGGTGCGACACCTGGGCGTACGCACCGACCGTGTATCCCGGCCGTGTTCGGCGAGGGACGGCCTGCGCGCAGCTGTACCGCAGCGGGGTGTACGTCACGCGGCAATGCCACTCGATCTTCTGACCAAGCAGAAGGGACGCCCACATCCTGCCGTCGAGAAGAACTGACTTCGGACGTCTGCGATCCCCCTTCGCTCTCTCGACTGTCAGCCGCCGATCGCACCGCCCCCGTAGCCGCCGCCACCGCCGTAGCCTCCGCCGGACGACATGACCTTCGTCCCTGCGGGCGAGACCGCGTACCAGTAACCGCCGAAGGCGTAGATGCCCTCGCCGTTCGTCTGGCCGGCCCGGGAGTCCTGCGCAAACCTGTAAACGGGATGTCGGTTGTACGTGACTTGCGTGCGCCCGTCGGAGCGCATCGTCCGTCCGAGCAATGAGGCCTTGGCGCCCGCCCCCGCGACCGGCTTGCCGCTTGTGGTCAGCGGAGGCCAGTTGGTCGCGCAACTGCCCGAGCAGGAGCTCTTGTTGCGCTTGTCCTTCATGAACATGTAGAGCGTCCTACCCCGCGCGTCGACCAGGATCGTGCCGAGGCTCGTTTTGTGGGTCTTGACGATCGCGGCCGCGGAAGCGCTGTTGCCGGCGGCGAGGGCCGCGGCCGACAGCGTCGCCGAAGCGACCAGCGCAGCGGCCGTGCCGAGTGCAATGGTGCGGACGAGCCGGTGCAGGCGCATGGTTTGTCTGGGCATGTGAACCTCCTTCGGGAAAATGCTCGTGTGTAACTGGCTACGGCCTCGCGGCTCCAGGCGGATGTGGAGCTTCGGTTAAGACAAGGCCAACCAGTTGCCACACGATTCGCATCTCAACACTGCGTGAACAGCTGTCCGGCATCCGGCCGTAAACCGTCCCGTTGACGTCTTCCCCAAGAGCGTCGTAGACTGCGCCGGCTGTCACGTCGGGTCATGGGGGCCGCCGGTGCGTCGCCG
>DASVFB010000056.1:0-2751 GCA_036380275.1 Gaiellaceae bacterium
CGGGCACAACGGGGGCTGTTCCTCGCGTTCCAGTACCCGCACGCCGTTCCCGGCGTGACGGTGACGAGCTTCCTGCGCAGCGCCATCAACGCGATTCGCAAGGCGCGCGCGGGCGAGGACGACCCAGTGCCGATCCCGCAGTTCCGCAAGGACTTGTTCGCCGCTATGGACCGGCTCAAGGTCTCGCGCGAGCTCGCGTCGCGCTACCTCAACGACGGCTTCTCCGGCGGTGAGAAGAAGCGCGTCGAGATCCTGCAGATGGCGATGCTCAATCCGAAGATCGCCGTCCTCGACGAGACCGACTCTGGGCTCGACATCGACGCGCTGCGTATCGTCGCCGGCGGCGTCAAGGAGCTCGTCGGCCCGGAGATGGGCGCCCTCGTGATTACGCACTACCAGCGGATCCTCAACTATGTGACGCCCGATTTCGTCCACGTGTTCATTGATGGGCGTATCGTGGAAGAAGGAGGCCCAGAGCTCGCGCACACGCTCGAAGCCGAGGGCTACGAACGCTACGGTAAGGCTGCAGCCTGATGACACAAACCGAAACCGACGTCGTCAAGGGAATCCGCGAGGAGTACGCGTACGGCTTCTCGAACCCCGACGAGGCGAAGGATTACTTCTTCAAGTCGGGCCGCGGCCTCAACCACGAGATCGTCGAGGCCATCTCCGCGCACAAGAAGGAGCCGGAGTGGATGCGGAAGTTCCGGCACAAGTCGCTGGACTACTTCCTCGCGCGCGCGCTGCCGATGTGGGGCGGCGATCTGACGCAGATCGACTTCGAGAACATCTTCTACTACATCAAGCCGACCGAGAAGCAGGCGAATTCCTGGGAGGACTTGCCCGCGGAGATCAAGGACACGTGGGACAAGCTCGGCATCCCGGAGGCGGAGAAGAAGTACCTCGCGGGCGTCGGCGCGCAGTACGAGTCGGAGGTCGTCTACCACAAGCTTCAGGAACACCTCACGGCGCAGGGCGTGATCTTCCTCGACATGGACTCCGGCCTGCGCGAGCACGAGGAGCTCGTCAAGCAGTACTTCGGGACGATCATCCCCCAGAACGACAACAAGTTCGCGGCGCTGAACAGCGCCGTGTGGTCAGGCGGATCGTTCATCTACGTGCCGCCGGGCGTGAAGATCGAGATGCCGCTGCAGGCGTACTTCCGCATCAACGCCGAGAACATGGGCCAGTTCGAGCGCACGCTGATCCTCGTCGACGAAGGCGCGTACGTGCACTACGTCGAGGGCTGTACGGCGCCGGTCTATTCGAGCGACTCCCTCCACAGTGCAGTCGTCGAGATCGTCGTCAAAAAGAACGCGCGCTGTCGATACACGACGATCCAGAACTGGTCGAACAACGTCTACAACCTCGTCACGAAGCGTGCCGTTGCGTACGAGGGCGCGACGATGGAATGGGTCGACGGAAACCTCGGTTCCAAGCTGACGATGAAGTACCCGGCGATCTGGCTGATGGGTGACGGCGCGCACGGTGAGGTGCTTTCGATCGCGTTCGCCGGCAAGGGCCAGCATCAGGACGCGGGCGGCAAGTGCGTCCACGTCGCGCCGCGCACGACGTCGGTGATCACGTCGAAGTCGATCTCCAAGAACGGTGGCCGTGCGGGCTACCGCGGGCTGCTCGAGGTGGCGAAAGGCGCGGTCGGCTCGAAGTCGAAGGTGGTTTGCGACGCGCTGATCCTCGACGAGGAGTCGCGTTCCGACACGTACCCGTACATCCGCGTCGACGAGAACGACGTCGATCTGGGTCACGAGGCGACCGTCTCGAAAATCGGCGAGGAGCAGCTCTTCTACCTCATGTCGCGCGGGCTCTCAGAAGCGGAGGCGAGCGCGCTGATCGTGAGCGGCTTCGTCGAGCCGATCACGAAGGAGCTGCCGCTCGAGTACGCCGTCGAGATGAACCGGCTGATCCAGCTCCAGATGGAGGGCTCCGTTGGCTAAGCAGAAGAAGAAAGTCTCGCCGGAGGCGGCTGCGCAGGCCGAGCGGATGAAGGCGCGCCTCGATCAGCTCACAGCCGAGCGCCTCGAGCGCGACTCGGCGCACGCACGCGGCGAGACGCCGGCAGGCGGGTTCGCGCCCGGGAGCGTCAGCGGCAAGCAGATTCGCTCCGGTCGCCGCGGCAACCGGTAGTGGAAATCACGCGAGCGGACTTCGTCGGCGTGCCGTCGACCGACTTCGACCGGGCGATGGCGTTCTACGTCCACACGCTCGGGCTGCGACGCGACGAGCACTCGCGGTCGGAATTCTGGGTCGGCGAACAGTGCTTCACTCTCTGGAAGCCCGAGTGGGTCGGTATGGAGTTCGCGCCGTCGACGACGTCGCAGATCACACTGCACGTCGACGACGTCGCCGAGGCGCGCGCGGAGCTCGAGGCGAAAGGCGTCGAGTTCGAGGGAGAGATCTTCGACACCGGCGTTTGCCACTTCGCGTTCTTCTCCGACCCTGATGGGAACCGGCTCGCGCTGCACAACCGGTACAAGCCGTATGAGTAGGCCCGAACTCCTCGAGCGCTACGAGGCGCTCCCTCTCCCGACGACACGGGACGAAGCCTGGCGCTTCACCGACCTCAAGGGCTTCGACCCTGACGCTTTCGGACAGGCCCCAGGGACAGTCCCTGGGACGGGTCCTGCGCGGGCGATGCTGGATATCGCCGTGTCCGGGCTCGCGCACGTCACCGAGTCGTCGCTCGAGATTCAGCGCGCGCCGGAGGGCGTTACTTTCGAGCCGCTCGTCGAT
>DASVFB010000057.1:0-8053 GCA_036380275.1 Gaiellaceae bacterium
CTGACGGAGATCCTCGGTCGAACCGTCGCCGTCCACGCTCTTCTGCGCGAGGCGATGCCCGTGCCGGTAGTTCTCGACGACGTCCGGATGATCGACGGAGACGTCGGCCGCTCGCGTCTCGAAGTCCTCGACCGGATAGCCGCGATCCGCCATCACCGACTGGATCAGCTGGTCCGCTGATGCGACGGCTCCGGACGGGTTGTCGACGAACTGCACCTGGACGATCTGCCATTGCTGGACGTAGCGCTCGCGCGCCGCGCTCGAGAGCGGACGGATGTCAAGTTGCTCACGCCGTTCGCGACGTGCGGCGAGCTCCGACTCGGCCGCTTTCTTGTTGTCGGCGGCCTCCACCGTGCGGTCGTACTCAGGTCCGAACTGGCTCTGGAGTTGCTTCGTCTGCTTGCGCTTCATCATTCCCCACGCAACCATCGCCACGATCAAGACGGCGGCGGCCGCGATCAAGATCCAAACCCACGTTGACACAGGTACCTCCTCGATTTGCGTTCGCCTAGACACAACGCGCGCCGAGCGCGGGAGGTTGCGCGACCACGGTGTTACGGCAGGCGTGGACCCCAGAGCGCCGAGAGGATGCCCGCGGCGAGGAGAGCGAGCGCAGCAAGAGCGACCGCCTCGTTCGTGACTTCCTTGCGGCCCTTCACTCGACCGAGCTTGGAGCCGAGCTCCTTGTAGGCCGACTGAAGCGCGTCCGCGGATCGCGCGTCGAAGAACTTGCCCCCGGTGAGCTTGGCGACCGCGCTCAGCGTGGCCGGGTCGGGCGGCACGGGAATGCGCCGCGCCGTCCCCCCGCCAAATGCGCCGAACGGCGTAGTGAGCACGCCCTGGGGTGTTCCGAGCGCGACCGTGTAGACCGGAATGCCTGCGGCCTTCGCACGCTGCGCGCCCTCGAGCGGCTGAAGCGTGCCTCGTGTCTGCTTACCGTCGGAGAGGAAGAGGATCGTGACGGGCGGATGCGCCTTCGCGACGGTGTAGGCGATCGTCTGCGGGCCTTCCTGCTCGCGGACAGCCTTCTTGCCCAGCTCGACCGCGGCGGCGAGCGCGTCGCCGAGCGCGGTCCCGCCGTAGGCCTGCAGGAAGTCGAGCTCGTCGACCGAGGCGCGAACGAGATCCCGATCGGTCGTCGGCGGCGCAGCCACCTCGGGCTCGCTCGAGAACGCGATCAACCCGACGCGTACGTTCTTCGGCACCCGCTCGAGGAATGTGCGCACGGCCGCCTGCGCGGCTCCGAGGCGCGACGGCTTGACGTCCGTCGCATGCATGGAGCCCGAGACGTCGACCACGAGGATGACAGTCGCTTTTTCCGACGGAATGAGCGTCGAGCGTTGCGGTCGCGCGAGCGCGAAGCAGAGAAGCGAGAGCGCGAGTAGGAACAGCGCCGGCGGGACGAAGCGCCGCGTCGAGCGCTTGCCCACGACGGAAGCGAGGACGTCGAGGTTCGTGAACGTGACCGCGTAGCGCATGCGGCGTCGCTCGATGAGCAGGTACGCGGCAATAGCGAGCGGAACGACGAGCAGCGTCAGAAGCAGGATCGGGCGGTCGAAGCTCATCGGCCGCCTGCACAGACTGCTGCGACCTGCACGACCGCGCGGCCTTCGCCGCCGCGTGCCAAGACGGTGATGTGGCCCAACGCGAGCGCAGGCTGCGTCGAGAGGCTCGCGACCAGGTCGGGCGGGGGCGGTTTCGCAGTTCGGAAGCCGCTCGCGCTGTACGCGGCGACGAGCCGCTCATCGCGCCTGCAGCTCACGGCGACGGCGCGCGGCGTCGTGATCCTGACCGTCCGGACGCGCCTCACCGTCGGCCGCCCCGGCGGAACGACCTTCGTGACCGACGTCGGCGTCCGCCGTCCGCCGCCACTTGCGGGGATACACCCCGCGTGCGGCCTGAACGTCGGTGCTCGCGCGCCGATGCCGACGTACCGCGCGACGAAGACGACGGTTTGCGACGTCGTTCTGCCCGGCGCCACCGGGCTTCCGGACGCGCCGAGGAACCACACATCGATCGCGTTGTCGGTGAGCTCGGCGTCGAGCCCTCCGACGATGTAGCCGCGGGGGCACGAGAGCTGGTACTGCACCTCGGGACGCTGCAGTGCCCGCGACGCAGGCACGACGACCCAGGGGCCGGCGACAGGCACGCAGACGAGGAAACCGCGGCACTCGCTCGTCGCGCCCGCAGGGTTGACGTTCGTCGCGAGCGCCGCGGCGACGAGTGCGACGAGAACGAAGGCGCGCCTCACGGCACTCTCCGGAACCAGAATGCCGACAATCCGCCTGCGACGAGCAGGAGCAACGCCGAGCTCGCGGCGAAGCCGTCGGTCAGCTCACGCGACTGCTTCTTGTGGCCGAGCCGCGAGCGCAACTGGTCGTACACCTCGCCCAGCCGCTTGTCGTTCGAAGCCGTGAAGAACTGGCCGCCCGACACGCGCGCGATCATCTGGAGCGTCTGTGCGCTCGGCGGCACGCGCAGCGTTTCCGTGTATCCGCCGGGAAGCTTGTGGTACACGATGCCGCTCGGAGTCCCGAGAAGAATCGTGTACACCGGGACGTGCATCGCCTTCGCCTGGCGTGCGGCGGCGAAGGGCGAGCGGCGGCCGCCGTCGCGCGCGCCGTCCGAGATGAGAAGCACGGACGTGGGAGGGACCACGCCGCCGGAGCGCTGCCGGCGGCCGAGAGTCGCGGCGAGCGCAACGGCGTCGCCGATCGCCGTGCCTTCGCCGGTGTGCAGCGATTCGATCGCGTCGCTGACGAGTGCGCGATCGTCGGTCGGCGGGATCGTCACCTGCGCCCGCGTCGAGAACGAGACGACGCCGATGCGAAACTTCTTCGGAACCTTGGAGACGAACTCGTGCGCCGCAGTCTGCGCCGCACGCAGACGGGTCGGCGGCACGTCGGTCGCCGCCATCGAGCGCGAGACGTCCATCGTGAGCAGGACGGTCGCCTCCTCGCGACGGACGGTCAGCGTCGCGTGCGGGCGCGCGACGCCGACGATCATCGCTGCGAGCGCGACCAGCAACAGCGCAACCGGAATATGGCGTTTGGCGCCTGGGGCGCGCTCGACGAGGTTCGGCAGCAGCGCGGGCGTCGACCAGACGGCCGCGCGACGCTCCCTCGCTCGCTCGTGGATCAGGTAGGCGACGAGCACCACTGGCAGGAGCAGGAGGCCGAGCAGCCAGATCGGCGAGGAGAAGCTCACTTCGCCCTTCGCAGGAACAGGGCCAGCTGGCGGAGCCAGTCACCCGACGTCGACAGCACCACGTGGCGGACGCCGACCGACGCGAACGTCCGCGCGACGCGGCCCCGCTCGGCGGAGGCGGCTTCCGCGAAGCGGCGGCGGAGCTTTGCGCTGCGCGTGTCGACGCGGAGCTGGCGCCCAGTTTCGGGATCGACGAGCCAGAGCTCGCCGGCGTTCGGCAGCTCCTGCTCGCGTGGGTCGCGAATCTCGACGGCGACGACGTCGTGCCGGCCGGCGAGTTGCAGCAGTGGCCGGCGCCAGTCGTCCGGGCCGCGGAAGTCGGACACGAGCACGACGAACGAGCGCTGGCGCGCGAGGGCGTCCGCCCTCTGAATCGCCTCGCCGAGCGACGTTGCGCCGACTCGTCCTTCTTGCTGCTCAGTTTCGTGCAACGCCGCGAGCAAGCCGATCAATCCTTGCCGCCCCTGGCGCACCGGCGTTGACCGCGGCTGAGCGTCGCCGAACGTCACGACGCCCAGGCGGTTGCCGCGCCGCGTCGCCACGTGTCCGATCGCGATCGCCGCACCCTCCGCGACGTCGGCCTTGCGCCTCTCCGCGGTGCCGAAGTTCATCGACGGAGACGTGTCGAGCACGAGCCACGTGACGAGGACGCGCTCGGCGTGCTGCACACGAACGTGCGGCTCGCCGGTCCGCGCTGTGACGTTCCAGTCGATCTGCCGCACGTCGTCGCCGAGCGTGTACGGCCGGATCTGTGCGAGCTCGCTCCCGTGGCCGAGCAGCCGCGAGCGGTAGTCGCCGGCGAGGAGTCCTTCCATCCGTCGCGCAACGGTGATCTCGAGCGCGCGGAGCAGGCGCTCGGGAACAGGCCCTGGCCCCGGCTTCGCCGGGCTGCGCTCGACGACGACGCTCAAGCTGCGCTCGTTCGCGTCAGGTCGACCTGCGGCAGCGGCACCTGCTCGAGCACGCGATCGAGGATCGCGTCCGCGCTCACCTCCTCGGCGAGCGCCTGATACGAGAGCACCAGGCGGTGGCGCAACGCATCCTTGGCAAGCACGCGCAGGTCTTCGACGACAACGTAGTCGCGGCCGTGCATGAGCGCGAGCGCCCGCCCGGCCTGAACGAGACTGATCGGCCCGCGAGGGCTCGCGCCGAACATGATGTGCTGAGCGAGCTCGGGCAGGCGGTGTGCAGCCGGATTCCTCGTCGCGTCGGCGAGTGTTACCGCGTAGCTCACCAGGCCCGGGTCGACGTAGACGTCGAACACCGCGCGCTGCAGGTTGCGCAGGTCGTCGAGAGCCAGCGTCTCGCGCAGCTGGGGCGGCGCCTCCAGCTGACGCTGTACGACTGTCAGCTCCTCGTCGTGCGACGGGTAGCCGATCAGGATCTTGAGCATGAACCGATCGATCTGCGCCTCCGGAAGTGGATACGT
Source organism: Gaiellaceae bacterium (assembly GCA_036380275.1). Classification (GTDB taxonomy): domain Bacteria; phylum Actinomycetota; class Thermoleophilia; order Gaiellales; family Gaiellaceae; genus DASVFB01. Next base: position 4,637 of record DASVFB010000057.1, read on the forward strand.
CCCTTCCGACTCGATCGGGTTTTGCGTCGCCATCGCGAGGAACGGCTCCGGCACCGGATAGGTGGTGTGCCCGATCGTCACCTGCCGCTCTTGCATCACCTCGAGCAGGGCGGACTGGACCTTCGCCGGCGCGCGGTTGATCTCGTCGGCGAGCAGGAAGTTGCAGAAGACGGGACCGAGCTCGGTGTCGAACGAGCCTTCGCCTGGGCGGTAGATGCGCGTTCCGACCAGATCCGACGGGACGAGATCCGGTGTGAACTGCACGCGCGCGAACGTGCCGCCGAGCACGCTCGCGGTGGTCTTGATCGTGAGCGTCTTCGCGAGCCCTGGAACCCCTTCGATCAGGAGATGCCCCTGCGCGAGCAGGCAGACGAGAACACGTTCCAACATCGCGTCCTGCCCGGCGATCACACGGCGGATCTCGAACAGCGCTTGTTCGAGACGCTCCCTCGCATCGGCGGCTGGGACAGGGGAGACGGTCACGAGAGTCCTCCTTGATCGCTGGGCTTGAAGGAAAGCAGCCGTTCCTAAGTTTCTGCTGAGAGACTACGCGCCGCCGGGCCAACCAACGCCGGAAATCGTCGTCTACGCTCTTGGGTTCCTTGCGTAAACGGGCCAGTCTTATCGTGCTCGCGCTTGTCGCGGGCGGTGTTCTGTCGGTTGCGGCCGGCGCGCAGCGCGCTGCGCCGACGACCGCGCGGGTGACCGCCGTCACGGCGGGTGACACGCTGCAGGTGCGGCTGACGAACGGCAAGCGGCTGAAGGTGCACGTGCTCGGCATCTCGACACCGCCGCGCGGCTCCTGCTTCGCGAACGAGTCGACGGCCGCGACCCGCGCGCTGGCGCTGAACCAGACGGTCAAGCTGAGTGCCACGAAGCCGGCCGCGTACGTCGCGCTTCCGAGCGGATCCGACCTCGGCAAGCAGCTGCTCGCGGGCGGGAACGCGCACATCGATGCGTTCGGCCCGCCGTTCTCGCGCCTCGCGTCGTACGTGCCGGTGCAGCAGGATGCGGAGAGCGCCAACCGCGGTCTATGGGGAGCGTGCGCCGCCGACCTCTCGGTCGAGCTGGCGGCGAAACCCGCCGCCGTTGCCGTGGGCGACCTGATCACGTACACGGCGACGATCACGAACGCGGGCCCGCTAGCCGCGCAAGCCGTCGATCTCGACGTCCGCGCTGCCCCGGGTAATCCGTTCGACACCGCAGCTTCGACGTCGCCGCACGCGGGTTGCGTTCCCAAGGGCTGGTACGCGACCTGCTCGTTCGACAGCATCCCGGCGCAGGGCACGGGCAGCGCGGTCTTCACGGTCGACGCGAAGAAGGTCGGTGCGGTGTCGGCGACTGCGCTCGTTCGCATCAGCGGCTGCATCCGCACCGCGTGCGGCAACCTGCCCTTGCACGACTCGAACGTCCAGAACGACCGCACCGGCGCTTTCACGTCGATCGTCCCGCAGCCGCCGCCGGGGCAGCCGCCCGCGCCACCGCTGCAGGTGCCCGTCAGCCACTGGATCGACGGAGGCAACTGCGACCCGCACTACCCGACGAGCTGCATTCCGCCCGCGCCGCCCGACTTCGACTGTGCCGACCTCTCCTTCCGCGGCTTCCAGGTGCTCCACGACCCGACGCCGCGCACGCCCGATCCGCACAGCTTCGACAACAACTTCGACGGCATCGGCTGCCAGTTCGACGACTACTAAATGCTTAGAACTCGTCTCACAATGAGCCTTGTGCCGCCGGTGCGCGCTGGACGGCGCGATGCGGCGTCCTCAGTTGCCCCCATATGCCCGCATATGAGGGCTCCCTGCGTCCTTGCCTCGCGCCGCCCATCACGCCCCGTCGACGAAGCGTCATTATGAGACGAGTTCTTAGACGACTGCTCCTACCACTCCTCGTCCTCGGCGCGGCGCTATGCGCGGCCGGCGCGTTGGGCGGTGACGGCCGGGGACCGACCGCGCTCTCCGACCTCCGGCAGTTCGACAACGTCGAGTTCATCACGGTGTGCAAGTTCAGCCACTTCGGGCCGAACGACCCGATCGTCTTTCCGCGCCATCCGAGCATGTCGCACGATCACAGCTTCTTCGGCAACGTGACGACGAACGCGTTCACGACCTTGTCGACGCTGCGCCGGGGAGCGACGACCTGCCAGCGGCCGGAGGACACGGCGTCGTACTGGGCGCCGACGCTGCTGCTCGGCGACAAGCGCGTCGATCCTGTCGAGGCGGACGTCTACTACCGTCGCAGCACGCTCACGCGGGTGCGTCCGTTCCCGCCCGGGCTGAAGATCGTCGCCGGCAACTCGCTCGCGCGCAAGCCGCAGAGCCTGCACGTCGTCTTCTGGAACTGTTCGACCGAACCGACCAACCCGTCTGTGACGCCGCCGTCGTGCGCGACGCCGAGCCTGCACGTCCACGTCCGCTTCCCGAACTGCTGGGACGGCACGCGCGTCGACAGCCCGGATCACAAGAGCCACATGGCGTACTCCGTGAAGGGGAGATGCCCGAGGACGCATCCGGTTGCGGTGCCGCAGATCATGCTGATCATCCAGTACCCGATCGCGGACGAGAAGCCGCTCCAACTGGCGTCGTTCGGAGTCTTCTCGGGCCATGCCGACTTCTTCAACGGTTGGCAGCAATCCGAGCTCAAGCGTCTGACTGATTACTGCCTCAACGCGCTGCGCGCGTGCGGCGCCGTTTCCTGACGGCGGCCGTCCTGCTGGTGCTTGCGGCGGGCGGCTGCGGCGGCGAGTCGACGTCCGCCCCTGCGCGGCCGCGGACGATCGTGCTCGACTGGCACGAGGCGCCGGGACGCGCGGGCGCGCGCCTGATCGTCGACGTCAGCCGCGTCGTCGTGCGAGCGGACGGCTGGTCGGTCGACGCGCGCGTGAAGAACGGCACGACGGTCGCGTACACGATTGGGCGGCCGCATCACCCCGGCCAGTCCGAGTTCGGCGTGCTCCTCCTATCCAGCCCGAGCGTCCAGGTCGACGACATCGCAGCCGCAGGCCCTGGGGTGCTGGCGTCGCGCTACTCGCCGCCGCTCCCGCGTGTGCTGCATCCCGGCGAGGCGTGGAGCGGGACGTTCTCGGGTCGAGGACGGCTTACCGGCGCGCGATACCTGCGCGTGCAGCTCGGCCGCTTCACGACGGTCGGGCCACGCAGGCCCGGGCTCCCGTGGCGCTTCGGCTACGTCACCGACCACGTGCTGAAGCTGTCGGGCTAGTTTCCGACGACCTGGACGATCCAGCGGCGGTCGCGCTCGCGGTCGAGCTCGAGGAACAGCACGCGCTGCCAGGTTCCGAGGCACAGCTCGCCGTCGCGCACGGGGATCGATTCGCCGGCTGAGCCGAGGAGCATCGACATGCAGTGCGCGTGGCCGTTGCCGACCTCCATGTCCTCCGGGCAGATGTTCTCCGTCCGC
>DASVFB010000058.1:0-27985 GCA_036380275.1 Gaiellaceae bacterium
GCCTCGAGGTCGTACTTCGACCTGAAGTACGACGCCTCCACGGAACTCGGGACGACCTGGGCCGGCTACGTCAGCGTCCGCGACGCGTACGACTGGGATCCCGGCGACGTGCTCGGCGTCGAGGCTGCGCTGTGGTCGGAGACTCTCGCGTCGCTCGCGGACGTCGAGCTCATGGCCTTCCCGCGGCTGCTCGCGTTCGCGGAGGTCGCGAGCGCGCCGGCTCAGCAGCTGAACTGGGAAGACTTTCGCGCGCGCCTGGCCGAGCACGGGCCGGAGCTCGCGGCGCTGGGCGTCAACTTCTTCCGCTCGCCGGAGATTCCGTGGCGCTGATCTGATCAGGCTCGACGCGCGACGCAGCGGGCAAACGTTCGATACTTCGATTTGAATGCGGGCGGATTCGCCTTCTGTTCGCGCAGGCACTTCGTCGCCGCCAAGACGGTCGCACGGATCTGCGCCGCAGTGATCGCGTTCGCCTTGGCGGCGGTGCATGCGCCGAACGTGCCGTATACCCGTGCAAACGTTTTGCCGCGCTTGCCCTGCTCCGTACGGCAAGTCGAGGCAGCTTTGAGCTCCCTCTGCGTCCGAGTCCACGCCATCCTTGCGAGGCACTTGCCGAAGCCGCCGTAGAGCTGGGAGAAGGCACGCGGGTCCAACTGCGTGCGCGCCGAGCCGCTCGTGCGCAACGGATTCGCGCGCGCCCGCTGCTCCGCCTCGGAGTCGGCGGTTGTCCCTGCGAGGACGCAGTTGCCGAAGGAGGCCTCGATCGTGCCGTAGAAACGTTCGAATGTCTTCCCGCCGTGGCCGGCGGCGAAGTCAACGTCGTTCTGCTCCACGGTGCAGCTGGCCCGCGCGCCCGCGATGTTGAGCTGCTCGAGCGGCACGAGCGCGAAGGAGCAGCGGCCGAGTGTCCGGTAAGCCTGGGCGAACGTGGTCGAGCCGATCGTCCGCTTCAGTACCACGCACGCGACGCTCGCGTTTTTGAGCGCATCCGGGTCGGGCGGCGCAGCCGTTCCCGCGAAGAGAAATCCCTGGTGCTGCGAAGAGTGCATACCGACGACGTCCGCACGCCCGTTGATCGCGAACGCCTGGGTGACGCCGCCGCTCGGCCCGTCGATCGTCGCGTACTGGCCGTTGCGCCACAGGAATCCGTGCCGCTCGCCGTTTCGATCTTCGTAGTAGCCGACGACGTCGTTGTGGATATTGATGCCGGTCGCGACCGTTATCCCAGCGGCCTTCGGGGCTTCGATCCTCTCGAACGAGGAGTTCGCGTGCAGAACGAATCCGTACAGGTGCGTGTTCCCCAGGTCTCCGTAGGTACCGACAACGTCGCCGCGGTCATTGATTCCGAAGACGTTGGTGAGCCCACCGGCATCGGGTACGTCGAGCTTGTTGTAGTGGCCGTGCAGCAAGAAGCCGTGCAGCGGATTGGTGGGACCGGCACTCGTGCGGTACGAGCCGACGATGTCGCCTCCGTCGTTGATCCCCGAGGGCTGCGTGAGCCCCGCAGGAGTATTGGGAAAGTCGATCGTCGAGAACGGTGTCTCTGCCGCAGCTCCCGAGACGAACGTGAGCACGAGTAGAGATCACACGCAGAAGGACCGCATCAGCCCAGCGTATTCCAGAAGGAGTCAACATCCAACGAGCGACCTTCTCGCAGGTGCGCGGCGAGAAGCTCCTCGGAGAGGTCAACGCGTGCCAAATCGAGCGTCCGCTCGTGCAATTCCTGCGCCGCGCGGTCGAGCGACGCGCCCAGCTTCTCGAGCAGCAGCTCCGCGGCTCCCACCATTCGGGCCGCGCGCACGGGCTCGCCTCGCGCCGCCAACAGCGCCGCGAGCCCCTCGAGCGCGTACGCGAGCGCCTCCTGGTAGCCGAGCTCGCGGGCGAGCGCGAAAGCCTCCTCGAAAGAGGCCGAGGCCTCGTCCTGCCGACCCATGTGGAGGCACGCCTGGCCGAGGTTCAGCAGCGCGAGCGTGAGCCCCTCGCGGTGCCGAAGCTCGCGGGCGAGCGCGACGGCTTCGCTCGTCCAGTACGCCGCGTCGTCGTACCGGCCCCGGTGCAACGCGAGGTCTCCCAGGTTGTTGATCGCCGTCGAGAGGACACGCCGCTCGTCCGCGGCGCGGGCGAGCTCGATCGTCTCCTCGTTCAGCCGCGCTGCCCGCTCGTAATCCGAGTTGGAGACCGCGATAACGGCGAGGCTCAGCGTTGCGCGCGCCATGCCCGGCTCGTCGCCGAGCTCGCGCGCAAGCGCGAGGCTCTCCTCGAGGAAGCTTTCCGCCTGCTCGAGATCGCGCTGCTTCAGCGCGAGCACGCCCACCCCGCGCAGCGCCTTCACCCTCGCCGCGGGCTCGTCGCCACGGTCGCGATGCAGAGCATCCTCGAGCCAGCCCCGGCCCTCACCGATGTGGCCGCGGATAAGCCAGAAGCGACCGAGCGCCGCCGCGAGCCTCAACTCCACGTTGGGCGCACTGACCAGCTGAGACCAGAACAGGACGGCGCGGAGGTTGTCGTGCTCTCGCTCGAGCTGCTCGTGCATCGTCGTCTCGTCGACCACGCCGACATCGCGCTCCGCCGTCTCGGCCAGCTCGACGAAGTACTCCGCATGGCGGCGCCGCAGCTCGTCGGACTCCCCGCTCCGTTCGAGGTGCTCGAGCGCGTACTCGCGGATCGTCTCGAGCATCGCGAACCTGCCGTCTGCGACGCTGCGGAGCAGGCTGCCGTCCACGAGGGAGGTGAAGATCGCAAGCAGATCCGTGCCGTCGTCGGCACAAACCGACTCGACGGCGTCGATCGTGCAGCCGCCCGAGAACACGGCGAGCCTAGCGAGCAGCACGCGCTCCGGCGCGGACAGCAGCGCATAGCTCCAGTCGAGCGTCGCGCGAAGCGTCCGCTGCCGGCTCGGAAGATCGCGCGCGCCGCCTGTGAGCACGTCGAGCGCCTGTTCCAGCCGCTGCACCATCCGCTGCGGAGGCAGCAGCTTGCCGCGCGCGGCCGCAAGCTCGATCGCGAGTGGCAGCCCATCGAGCCGCCAGCAGATCTCCGCGACGTCCTGCGCACTTTGCTCTGTCAGCTCGAAGGCGGGATCGACGCCACGCACACGGGTCACGAAGAGGTGAACGGCGTCGTTGGCTGCGAGCTCCTCGAACGTCGGCCCCGCGCCGCGGCTCGGCGGATCCAGCGGCGGCACCGAGTACTCGTGCTCGCCGCGGAGACGCAGCGGCGCGCGGCTCGTGGCGAGCACGGCCAGTCGTGGCGCCGCGGCGAGCAGCTCCGAGACGAGCGGCGCCCCCTGGAGCAGGTGCTCGAAGTTGTCGACCAGCAACAGGATGCTCCTGTCACGCAGGTGATCCGCAAGCGCATCGGCGGCAGAGCGATCGCCTTCCTCGACCTCGAGTGCGACGGCGATCGTCGTGGCGAGCAGAGCCGGGTCGGCAACGGGAGCGAGGTCGACGAACACAACACCGTCGCGGAACTCGGTTGAGAGCTCCTCGGCGACGGCGAGTCCGAGCCTCGTCTTGCCCGTGCCGCCGGGCCCCGTCAGCGTCACCAGGCGCACGTCTTCGCGGTGCAGCAGCGCCGTGACCGCAGCGATCTCGAGGCGGCGGCCCACGAGCGGCGTCGGCGGCTTCGGCAACGGTCTGACACCGGCGCGCACCTGTTCGGGCGCGGCCAGCACCGGATCGTGCCGGAGGATGCCGCGCTCGAGCTCCTGCAGGGTCGAGCCGGGCTCGAGTCCCAGCTCGTCGACGAGCAAGTGCCGGGCAGCGCGGTACGCATCGAGCGCGTCCTTCTGCCGTCCCGCGCGGTAGAGCGCGAGGATGTACTGCTCGTGCAGGCGCTCGCGGAACGGCTCTTCGGCGAGCAGCTTCTCGAGCTCGCCGAGCAGCGCGTCGTGCCGCCCGAGCGCGAGCTCCGCGTCGTTCCGCAGTTCGATCGCCGCCAGGCGTTCGTCGTTCAGCCGACCCGTCTCGGTCTCGGAGATCGGCTCCCCGGCCAGATCGACGAGCGGCGGACCGGTCCAGAGACCGAGCGCCCGGCGAAGATCGTCCGCGGCGTCGGCCGCATTCTCCGCCGTGAGCGAAACCCGAGCCTGGGCGACGAGACGCCGGAAGCGCTCGAGGTCGAGCTCGCCGTGCTCGAGCGAGAGCCGGTAGCCCGTGCCGTGCGTCTCGATCCGTCCTGCGCCGAGCGCCTTGCGCAGGCCGTGGACATAGACCTGCAGCGATTGGGCCGCCGAAGCGGGCGGCTCGTCGCCCCACAGCGCGTCGATCAGCCGGTCGCGCGTCAGCACCTCGCCGGCGTGGACGAGCAGCGTGGCCAGCAGCGCCCGCTGCTTCGGAGCTCCCAGCGGCACGCGGCGCTCGCCGTCGAGCGCCAGCACCGGGCCCAGGATGTGGAAATCGATTGTCGTGAGACCCCCTTAACGACCCGCCAAGTGAATCTTAAGCGCTCGGGCGCACTGTCCTCTCAACGACCCCCGCCATGGTGCGGGCAACCCGAGAGGAGCAGAAAATGATTCGTGCTGGAGATTCGATCGAGAACCCGGTCACCGGCGAGAGGCTCGTCTTCCACAAGACCTCCCGCGAGACCGGCGGTCAGGCTGTCGTCGTCGAGACGTTCGTGCAGCCGAACGGCTTCGTCGCCGCGGCGCACGTGCATCCGAGCCAGGAGGAGCGCTTCGAGGTCGTCCACGGCTCGGTCGGCTTCAAGGTCGGGGGCGAGAAGCTCGTCGCGGGCCCGGGGCAGCGCATCACCGTTCCCGCGGGAACGCCGCACAAGTTCTGGAACGCCGGCGATGACGTGGCGCAGTTCGTCTGCGAGATCCGGCCGGCGCTGCAGTTCGAGCAGCTGATCGAGACGATGTTTTCGCTCGCGGCCGACGGCAAGACGAACCGCAAGGGAATGCCGAACCCGCTGCGGCTCGCCGTGATCGCGAACGCGCACTTCGACACGGTGCAGCTGCCGTTCCCGCCGGCGTTCGTCCAGCGGATCGCGTTGGCGTGCGGAGCCCCGGTCGGCCGCCTGTTCGGTTACCGCGAGACCTACGAGCGCGTGCCCGAGACGGCGGCAGCGAGCGCCACGGCGTGACGCTTCGCGGACGCTTCTACCTCACGCTCGTCGTGCTGGCGCTGCTCGCGCTGGCGCTCGGAGGCGTCCTCTTTCGCTGGGCCGGCTTTGGCGAGCCGGCCCAGCTCTAACCGGCGCCGAGCGGCGCCAGCTCGAGCCGCGCGTCCGCCTGGTCGATCAACGCGGGGTCGTGCGTCGCGCAGACGACGGCGGCGCCCGTGTCGGCCGCGAGTTGCGCGAACAGCGAGCCGATCGTCCGAGCGTTCGCCTCGTCGAGTCGCGCGGTCGGCTCGTCCGCGAGCAGGAGCTTCGGTCGGGAGGCAATCGCGCGAGCGAGCGCGACGCGCTGCCGCTCGCCGGTCGACAGCCGCGACACGAGCTCGTCCGCGAGCTCGCCGAGCCCGACGGCGTCGAGCGCCTCACCTGGCCATGTCCCAGGGACTGTCCCTGGGGCATGGCCGGCGCGGCGGAGCTCGAGCACGAGCGCGACGTTCTCCCGAGCGCTCAGGAACGGGATCAGGTGCGCGTCCTGAGCGACTAGCGCGATCTCTGACCGCCGCAGCTCGTCGTCGGGGATGCGGCCGAGGACCGTCGCCTCGCCTCGGTCGGGCGAGACAAGCCCGGCGAGGACGTGCAAGAGCGTGGTCTTGCCCGAGCCCGAGGGGCCGGTGACGGCAGTCAGGCAGCCGCCGCGGAACGACGCCTGGACGTCGTCGAGCACGCGGCGGGGCCCGTAGGCCTTCGTCAAGCCGCGCACCTCCGCGACCACTCCGCCTGGGCGCGCAATCGGCCGCCGCTCGGGCTCGGTCGCCACGGCGGCCGCGGCGACCGGCGAGATCACGATGCCTCCGTCCTCGACCCGTGCCCTCGCGCGGTCGGCGACGCCGCCGAGGCGCAGCAGATCCTCCGGCAATCGCAGCCAGCCGCCGCGCGCGAGAACGATCTCCTCGGCATGGCCGCGCTCGACCGCTGACTCCGCGCTGACGCGGCCGTCGCGGATGTGCAGCACGCGGTCGGCGATCGTCGCCGCCTGGGGGTCGTGGCTGACGACGATCGTCGTCGCGCGCTGCTCTCGCGCGAGCTCGCCGATCAGTGCGTAGGCCGTCGTCGCGTTGGCGGCGTCGAGCTCGCCCGTCGGCTCGTCCGCGATCAGCAGGCGCGGCCCGTGTGCGAGCGCGGCTGCGAGCGCGACCCGCTGCTGCTCGCCGCCCGAGAGCTCGGCCGGATACGCGTCGCGCCGGTCGGCAAGACCGACCCGTTCGAGGAGTTCGTCCGCGCGGGCATGCCGTTCGGCGCGCGCCGTTCCCAGCAGCGCCGGCTGCAGGGCGACGAAGTCGCGCGCCCGCAGCTCCGGCGCGAGCGCACTCGCGTAGTGCTGGTCGATGTAGCCGAGCACGCGGGAGCGGTATTCGCGGAGCCCACGTCCCCGCAGCTCGCGCAGATCGTCGCCGAACACGGTCACGTGTCCGGCCGACGGCGTGTCGAGCCCGGCGAGGACGCGAAGGAGCGTCGACTTGCCGGATCCACTCGGCCCGAAGACGACGACGACCTCGCCGACCTCGATGTTCATCGTCAGGCCCTGCAGCGCGACCGCGCGGCCGTCGCCGTAGATGCGAAAGAGCTGGAGCGTCTCGACCGCGTTCACGCCGGCCTCCTCGCCGTCGCGCCGCTTACGAACGCGGCCGCGGCCAGGGCGAACCCGACGAGGCCGAGCGCGAGCAGCGGCCAGTCGAGCGAAACGATGAGCGGCGGCAGCGGCGTGGTCGCACCGGCGGTGACGGAGACGACGGCGGAGACGAGCGTCACGAGGATCGCGCCCGCCACAAGTCCTCCGGCAACCCCCGCGATCGCGACCAGGGCAGCCCGCACGCGGAGATAGCGGCGCAGCTCGCCCGGTGTCGCGCCCTGCGCGCGGAGGTCGAACAGCTCGCCGCTCTCGTCGCGTGCATCGGTAACGACAGTCAGCAGCAACCCGACGAGCGCGAGCACGAGCGCGACGAGCGCCGTGATGCTGAGGATCACGAGCGTCCCGCGCGCGAGTGGATCGGCACGCAGCTCGTGCAGCCGCTCCGCGTGCGAGGTCACGGCGAGCCGATCGAGCGGATCGCGCTGCACCAGCGCGGGCGCGTCGGGACTCGCGCGGAGCACCCACACCTCGTTCGGCACGACGGCTCCCGGGCGGGCGGTGTTCACGGCGGTGACGACCCGGTCACGGTCGGCGACGATCGCGTCGCCGGAGACGGACGGCACGAACGGTGTCACACCGACGACTCGAACAGTCAGCGGCGCGTCGTTCACCGTCAACGAGAGGACGTCGCCGAGAGCGGCGAGCGACGGCGTTGCGAGCACCGGCACGGGCACGCCGTCTGTCGGCTGCTTCGGTCGCAGCAGCGATACGGCTGCGCGATTGACGAGGTAGTGGGCCTCCCCGTCGATGACACGCGTCCCCCCGGTGCCGATCCAGGCGGAAAACGGCGGCCCCAGCTTCAGCACGCCGCGGGAGGCGTTCGAGACCGTTAGCGTCGTCCCGCTCTCGCGGTGGCCGGCGAGGAATGCCGCGATCGGCGGGTACGAGAGCCGAAGCGCGATGACGCGTCCCGCCGGAACGCGCGCGTGCAGGACATGCGCGCCGGTCTCAACGGTGCCGAGCGGTGCGACCGCGAAGTCGCCCCGCGGCTTGCGAACGTTGAGTGCGAGCGTCACGGGACCGCCGCGCACGGTCACGGGCAACTCGAATCGCCCGGGCTGCACCTCGAGGCCGCGCAGGCGCGCGGTCGGACCGAGCGCACGCAACTCGGACGCGCTCGGCTTGTCGCGCCAGCCGCGGACTGCGCCGAGCGATCTCTCCGGCACGCCGAGCAACGTGACCGCGCGTCCACGGAGGTCTCCCGTAGCGCGCGCTACGCCCGTGGAGTCGCCGAGCTTTGCGAACGCGCTCGGCTCGACCTGCTGCACGGTCACGAGCCGCTCGAGATCCTCCGCGAGGACGTAATCGGCGGGCACAGCGAACGCGGCCTGATCGCGCTGTCCGCGTTCGAGCGTCGCGCGGTACGAGACAGCGAAGAGCGCCACCCCAACGCTCACGACCAGGAACGCCGACGCGACGAGCGCAGCGCCGCCGCGCCGCGCGAGCGAGACGGCCGCGAGGCGCAGCGGGAGCGGGCCGCCTGCCCTGCCTAGTACACGGAACGCCGGTGCGAGCAGCCGCGCTGCGGCGACGGCCGCGGCGAAGACGACGAGCGCCGGCAGCAACAGCAGGAACGCACCGGCGCCGCCGCCGACGGCGTCGGCGTTGGCGTCGCCGCGCGCGACGGCGAGGAGAACCGCGCCGACGGCGCCGAGCGCGGCGATGTCCGCCGTCGTGACCGACCGCGTCCCGAACGACGCGATCTCCGCGCGGAGCGACGCCACGACGACCGCCGCTGCGCCGAGGGCCAGGCCGGCCGCCAGCACGAAGCCGCGGCTCGACACAACGGAGTGTGCGAGCACAGGCCCAGCTTCCGCACCGAGCGAGCGCGAGAGCAGCGCGGCCAAGCCGGCGCCCAACGCCCAGCCGACGCACACGGCAACGACGGCGACGACCGCCGACTCGACAAACGTAAAGGTCGCGAGCTGTGACCAGCCCGCGCCGCGCCACGTCAACCGACGTCGCGCATCGTCGACATCGCGGCGCAGGCGTGCAGCCGCGAGCACGGCGAACGCGAGCAGCAGCACGGCTACGTCGCCGCCGACGAGCAGGAGGCGCTGACCCGCGACCCGTGCCTTCGCGTGGACGGAGACGAGTTCGTCGAGCGGTGCCGCGACGCTGAAGACGGGATCGACCGCGCCGAGCCTGACGCCCGCGGCGTCCACGCGGTGTTGGAGCGAGGGGATCTCCCAGTCGTGCACCGAGCCGGGGGCGATCGGCAGCACCCAGCCGTACGTTCGCGCGATCAGCTCGGCGTCGGGAAGCGGCAGCCTGCCGACCGCGAGCGCGCCGTCGGCGAGCAGCACCGGCGGCCGGTTCGCACCGGGAGCGCCGAAAAAAGCGCGGAGCGGTGCGTCGCGCGTGAGCCGCCCGCGGCCGACGACGCGGAGGAAAGGCAAGCGCGGCACCGCGCCGGTGCCGGCTACGACGACGACCTCACAAAGTTGCGGCGTGCAGCGCCGCGGGAGACGTCCGCTGCGCAGTCGCACCCAGCGCGCGAGGCCGTCGACGCCGCCGAGGTTGACGAAGGCTCCTCCGATCTGCGCCTGGCGGAAGAGCGAGACGCCGAACGGGCGGCCCCGCACCACCGACGCGAGCGCTCGGCGCGCGTCCGCGTCGAGCGTCGCAACGGGCACGGCGGCCTGAGCTGGAACGCCGCTCCAGACCACTTGCAGCGACGAGTCGGATGGGCCGATCCGCGCCAGCTCCTCGGCCACCGCGCGGTCGCGGACGGCGGCACTGCCACCGACGGCGAGCGCCAGCATCGCCGCTCCAGTCGCGATTCCGAGCCCGACGAGCAGCGCACGACCGGGTGCGTCGCGCAGGCGGACGAGCGCGAGGTAAGCCGGATACAAAGCGCTCCGCAGGCGCGCACCGCCCACGCCGGTGCTCACATTCGCTGGATCATCGCCCGGCCGAAGGCCGAGCACGAGACCTCCGTGGCACCGTCCATGAGCCGCGCGAGGTCGTACGTCACCTGCTTGTCGCCGATCGCCGCCTCGAGCGAGGAGATGATCAGGTCGGCCGCCTCCGTCCACCCGAAGTGGCGCAGCATCATCTCGGCGGAGAGGATCAGCGAGCCCGGGTTGACCTTGTCCTGACCCGCGTACTTCGGCGCGGTGCCGTGCGTCGCCTCGAAGAAGGCGACGTCATCCGACATGTTCGCGCCCGGCGCGATGCCGATGCCGCCGACCTGCGCGGCGAGGGCGTCCGAGATGTAGTCGCCGTTCAGGTTCGTCGTGGCGATCACGTCGTACTCACGCGGGCGGAGCAGGATCTGCTGCAGGAATGCATCGGCGATCATGTCTTTGATCACCAACCCGTCGGACGTCTGCTTCCACGGGCCGCCGTCCAGCGGCGTCGCGCCGAACTCGTGCACGGCGAGCGAGTAGCCCCAGTCACGGAATGCGCCCTCGGTGAACTTCATGATGTTGCCCTTGTGGACCAGCGTGACGGAGCTGCGTCCGTTCGCGATCGCGTACTGGATCGCCTTGCGCACGAGCCGCTCCGACCCTTCGCGCGACACAGGCTTGATGCCGAGGCCCGACGTTTCGGGGAAGCGGATCTTGCGCACCGACATCTCGTCTTGCAGGAAGCCGATCACCTTGCGGACGGCGTTCGACTCGGCCTCCCACTCGATGCCGGCGTAGATGTCTTCAGTGTTCTCCCGGAAGATCACCATGTCGGTGCCAGCCGGATCCTTCAGCGGGCTCGGCACGCCGCGGAACCAGCGCACGGGCCGCAGGCAGACGAACAGGTCGAGCTCCTGCCGCAGCGCGACGTTCAGGGAGCGGATGCCGCCACCCACCGGGGTCGTCATCGGGCCCTTGATCGCGACCGAGTACTCACGCACAATCTCGAGCGTCTCCTGGGGCAGCCATTCGTCGGGCCCGTAGACGCGAGTCGACTTCTCGCCGGCGAAGATCTCCATCCACTTGATCTCCCGCTCTCCGCCGTACGCCCTTTCGACCGCGGCGTCGACGACGGCCTTCATCACCGGCGTGATGTCGACGCCGATGCCGTCGCCCTCGATGAACGGGACGATGGGATTGTCGGGCACCGGCTCCCCGGGAACGATCCTCGCGCCGCCTTCGGGGACGCGGATTGCGGTCGTCGTGCTCACACGCTGAACGCTACCTGGCCGCCTGCGCGAGGCCGGTCTGGTACGCGACGACAACGGCCTGCGCACGGTCGCGCAGCCCGAGCTTCGCGAGAATCACCTCGACGTAGGCACCGATCGTCAACTCGCCGATCGAGAGCGACGCCGCAATCTCGGCGTTCGAGAGTCCCTGCGCGACGAGCCCGAGGATCTCGAGCTCGCGCTCGTCGAGCCCAGCGAGCTCGGTGGAGGCGTAGGCCCCCGGCGACGGCCGGCTTGTGAACTCCTCGATCAGCCGCCTCGTGATCGTAGGTGCGAGGAGCGCATCGCCGTGCGCGACGGTCCGCACCGCGTCGATCAAGAGCTCGGGCCGCGTGTCCTTGAGGAGAAAGCCGGAGGCACCGGCCTTCATCGCCTCGTAGACGTACTCGTTCATGTCGAACGTCGTCAGCACGATCACGCGCGGGGCGTTGGGGAGCGCGAGGATGCGGCGGGTTGCCTCGAGCCCGTCGAGCTCGGGCATGCGGATGTCCATCAGTACGACGTCGGGCTCGAGCTCGCCGACGAGCCGCACCGCCTCCACGCCGTCCTCGGCGTCGCCGACGATGTGGATGTCGCGCTGCGTCTCGAGGATCATGGTGAAGCCGCTGCGCACGAGCGCCTGGTCGTCAGCGATCAGCACGCGGATCGCGCCGGGCCGCCCGGCCGACCCGGGCGTGCCGTCGATCACGAGCTCGAACAGCCGCTCAGGCGTGTCGAGGTCGCGGAGGGGGCGCTCACCGATGTCGCGCAGCTCCACGCCCTCCGGCAGCTGGTGCGCGACGAGGCGTGCCGTGATCGACGAGAGCAGCACCTGGCCGCCCTCGCCTGCGGCGCCGATGCGCGCGCCGTGATGGATCGCCAGGCCGACGTAGCCCTCGTCGCCGAGCACCGCGTCTCCGGTGTGCAGGCCCATGCGCACGCGCACGATCGCGTCGGGCGGCCACGGATGAGCGGCGTGCCCGCGCTGCGCTGCTGCGGCGGCCGCGACGGCATCGGCGCCGCTTCGAAAGACGACGAGGCAGCCGTCTCCCTCCGAGCCGACCATGAAGCCCTCGTTTTCGTCGACCGCATCCCGCAGGAGCCGCCGATGCGTTCCGAGTGCCTCCTCGTAGCGCTCGCGGCCGACCTCCTTGAGCAGACGCGTTGATCCCTCGATGTCCGTGAAGAGGAACGTCAGCGTGCCGGTCGGCTTCTCGACCTGTGATGCCATTGCATCCATCATCGTCGATTAGAGCCGCTAACGGATGACCCAGTTCGGCGTCGTCCGAAACCGGCGCTTGCGCCCGAACGGTGTCAGACACCTTTGGTTGTCAAGACGCAGTTTCAGCGGCGTCCGCATCGGACACGTTTGGTGCGCGCGCCATCGCGAAACGTCGTTCGCAGAGCCGCCGTGGAGCCGATCGCCGCCGCCCAGGCTTTCCGCGTGGGTACGAACGCCTCGAATGGTGTCAGACGCCGTTCGGTGTCAAGACGCACTTTTTGCAATGTCCGTCTTGAGCCCCGATTTCGACCGGCGTAGACTCGAGGCGAACCATGTCGAGGGTGCTGCTGCTCACCGTCGTCGCGGCCATTGCGGCCGTTCCCGCGAGCGCGTACGTCGACAAGGACAACGGCTTCCCGGCGGGCGAGTGCACGTTCTGGGCGTACGCAAAGCGTCCCGCGATCGTCGACCTGACCGTGCTGCGCACGCTGAACGTGCGCATCGACCAGAACGGCGGTATTCAGACCGTGCAGCCGATCTCCGCCTGGGATGGCTGGCTCTGGGCGAAGAACGCCAAGAAGGGCGGCTTTGCGGTGGGAACCCGTCCCGCGGTCGGAGCGATCGCCGTCTGGCCGAGAAACACGGACGGCGCCGGTCCGATCGGTCATGTCGCCTACGTCGAGAAGTTGCTCGGCGGAGGCTCCTTCGCCGTTTCCGAAGAGAACTGGGCGGGGCACCGAAGCCCGGCTCGCCGCGTCGTGGGCGCGAACCGCAGCCTCCGCTTCGTCTATCGCCGCGCCGACGAGCCAAAGCCGGCCGGAAAGGGCTCGGTCCGCCGTATCTCGGGCTCGATGGGCACCGACGGGAAGACGCCGTCGGCACGCCTGAGCATGAGCGGCGGCGCGGACGTGCTCTTCAAGCTGATCGGCCGGCACGGATTCGTGAAGGAGGCGTCGAAAGTCGTGCCCGCGGGAACGTCGAACGTTCCTCTGTCGGAGCTCGCGGGGGGCTCGACCGTGCCCGAGGGCTACTACACGATCGCGGTCCTCGTCGTCGGCGGGGGCGGGAACTACCGGTACTCGGAGGTGTACGTCCCGCCGCCCGGGCCTTAGGCGCTCGAGCGAAGTACGGTCCCGAGCGTGGAGATCGCGCAGCGAATCGCCGAAACGCTACTGGACGGATTCGACCGGCACTACAGCCTCTTCCGGGCGACGAGCGCCCGCGCGAAGGACGCGTTCGACGCCGGCGACTGGCCCGGTGTGCAGCGCCTCGTCAAGGAGCGCATCCGCTTCTATGACGAGCGAGTCGTCGAATACGTCGAGCGCATCTCCGCCTTCGCGGCCGATGCGGGAGACGAGGCATGGCAGCAGGCGAAGCTGCTCTACGTCGGACGGCTGATCGACCACAAGCGGCCGGAGCTCGCCGAGACGTTCTTCAACTCGGTGACGACGCGCGTGCTGCGCCACACGTACGTCCACGACGACCTGATGTTCATGCGCGCCGCCGTCTCGACCGAGTACATCCCGTCCGACCCGCCGTCGTATCGGACCTACTACCCGCACGAGCGCGGTCTCCGCGCGACGTTCGTCGAGATCTTTCGCGATGTCGGCTGGAGCCGCCCCTTTGCCGACCTCGACCGAGACATCGACTGCGTGATGCGGGCGCTTTCCGAGCCGCGACCGGAGCCGAACTTCCAGGTGCAGGTCCTCAGCTCGGCGCTGTACCGCAACAAGGCGGCCTACGTCGTCGGGAAGATCGTCAACGGCCACGATGAGACGGCCTTTGTCGTCCCCGTTCTGCACGGGGTCGACGGACGTTTGATGCTCGACACGATCCTGCTCGAGCAGCAGAGCATCGACGTGCTCTTCTCGCTCTCGCGCGCGTACTTCCTCGTCGACATAGACGTGCCGTCCGGCTACGTCGAGTTCCTGCAAACGATACTCCCGACGCGGCCGCGCTCGGAGCTCTATACGGCGCTCGGCCTCGCCGGACAAGGCAAGACGCTTTTCTTCCGCGACCTGCGGCACCATCTGCACCACTCGGACGACTTCTTCGTCGAAGCGCCCGGGACACGCGGGCTCGTGATGCACGTCTTCAACCTGCCGTCGTACCCGTACGTCTTCAAGGTGATCCGCGACGTCTTCGGGGCGTCGAAGAACACCGACCGGGCGACGGTGATGAGCAAGTTCAGCCTCGTCCGCGAGGTCGATCGCGTCGGGCGTATGGCGCACACGATCGAGTTCACGAACCTCGCGCTGCCGCTCGCGCGCTTCGCGCCCGAGCTGCTCGAGCAGCTCGAGGAGCTCGCCCCGTCGGCGATCCTGATCGACGGCGAGAACCTGATCGTCAAGCACTGCTACGTCGAGCGGCGGCAAACGCCGCTCAACCTGTACCTAGCGTCGGCGACGCCGGAGCAGGTCGACTACGTCGTCCGCGAGTACGGTGACGCGATCCGCGAGCTGGCGATCGCGAACGTCTTTCCCGGCGATCTCATCTGGCGCAACTTCGGCTTGACGCGCTACGGACGCGTGCTCTTCTACGACTACGACGAGGTCGAGTACCTCACGGACTGCGTCTTCCGCGCGATTCCGCCGCCGCCGAACCCGGAGGCCGAGCTCTCCGATGACGTCTGGTACGCGGTCGGCCCGTACGACGTCTTTCCGGAGGAGTTCGAGCCGTTCCTGCTCGGCGACCCTCAGGTGCGCGACTCGTTCCTGCGCCACAACGCTGAGCTCCTCGCGCCAGAGTTCTGGCAGGAGTCGCAGCGACGCGTCGCCGCCGGCGAGATGGTGGACTTCTTCCCCTACCCGGAGGACGTGCGGTTTAGCGGCCTGATCGGGACTTAAGAGACATTCACCTGGGGCCTGGGGCGGGCGCGCGCTCGCTCCGAGCTCCCTGCCGTTCGACCTCGCCCACGACGAACAGCCATACGATGATGCCGATCACGGCGCCGGCCTTCTGCGCGCCGCCAACGTCGAGCGCCCGAAGCGCTCCCCAAGCAACCAGGTAGGTCCAACCCGCCAACGCGCCGCCGTACACGAGTCCCAGGCCCCGATCGTGCCTGGCGGCGACGAAGCCAAAGAGCGTAACCCGGTTGCTCGGACGGTCGCGGAATAGCCCGAGCCCCAGCTTCTGTTCGAGCATCGCGGCGCGCTCGACGACCGCGTCGAAGATCTGCCCGTTGCGAAGCTCGTAGAGCAGGATGCCCACCGTCGCGGAGAGCCCGAGCAGACCGACCCCGAGCAGAACGGACGCCGGCTGGCCGCGACCCACGAGCCCGACACTTGCCCCCGCGATCGTCGGCACGAACGCGAGCAGCTTGAAGCGGATGTCGGTAAGGGTTCGCATGAGCTGCGTCGTCTGCTCATAGTCGAGCCTCAGCTTGTCGTCGGCGTCCATCGTCCCGTGCCCGAAGGTATCCGGCAAGTCGGACGGTTCGGGACGCTAGCGTCTGCCAGGTGACGCTGATCGTGCAGAAGTACGGCGGCACATCAGTGGCGGGACCGGAGCGGATCCGGCGCGTCGCGGACCGGGTCGTCGCCACCGCGGAATCGGACCGGCAGGTTTGCGTCGTCGTCTCAGCGATGGGCGACACGACGGACGAGCTGCTCCACCTCGCGACGGAGGTCTCCTCGAGCCCGCATCCGCGCGAGCGCGACATGCTCCTCACCGCAGGCGAGCAGATCTCGATCGCGCTGCTGTCCATGGCGATCAACGACCTGGGGCGCGAGGCCGTCTCGTTCACCGGCATGCAGGCCGGGATCGTCACCGACACCACGCACGGGCGCGCCCGCATCGTCGCGATGCGTTCGGAGCGCGTGCGCGAGGCGCTCGACGCAGGACGCATCGCGATCGTCGCCGGCTTTCAGGGCGTGTCGACGACGCTCGACGTGACGACACTCGGACGCGGCGGTTCGGACACCACGGCCGTCGCTCTCGCCGCCGCGCTCGACGCCGACATGTGCGAGATCTACACGGACGTCGACGGCGTCTTCACTGCCGACCCGAGGATGATCCCCGAGGCGCGCAAGCTCGCGACGGTGACGTACGAGGAGATGCTCGATCTCGCCGCTTGCGGCGCCAAGGTCTTGATGCTCCGCGCGGTCGAGTACGCTCGCAACCATGGAGTGCCGTTGCACGTGCGGTCAACGTTCTCCGACGTTGAGGGCACGCGCGTTGTGAACGAGGAGGCCGGGCTCGAGAGGGCGATCATTTCCGGAATCGCGCACGACACGTCGGAGGCAAAGGCAACGATCCGTGGCGTGCCGGACCGGCCCGGCATCGCGGCGCGCGTCTTCCGTCCGCTTGCCGACGCGGGCGTGAACGTGGACATGATCGTGCAGAACGTCTCAGCGGAAGGACACACGGACATCTCGTTCACCTTGCCGAAGGAGGACCTGGCGAACGCGGAGCGGATCCTCGGCGACGTCGCCCGCGAGGTCGACGCGTCCGGCTTCACATGCGACCCGGACATCGCGAAGGTGTCACTGATCGGCGCGGGGATGAAAAGCCATCCCGGCGTCGCGGCCGACATGTTCGACGCGCTTGCGGAGGTCGGCGTGAATATCGAGATCATCTCGACATCGTCGATCCGCGTGTCGTGCGTCGTGCGCGCCGGCGACGTCGAGCGTGCGATCCGCGTCCTGCACGACCGTTTCGGGCTCGCCGAAACGCCCCGCGCGTAACTGCGTCAGCGACGAATGCCGGTTGCTACTGTCCCGCCCCGGCAGGCGAGATCCCTACCGAGGAGGAGTTATGAAACAACTTCTCGCAGGCTCGCTGGTGGCAACCGCCCTGATCGTTATGGGCCTCCTTCCTGGAGCCGCGCGCGCGACGCCGCCCCACTGCGACGAGCCGACGGCGCTCTGCGCCGAGCCCCTCGACTCGATCGGCTACGGCGGCGAATACACGGGGCACGACGAGCCTTCGCTGCTGTTCTACTCGAACACGCAGGGCTCGGGAAACACGAACTTCTACCGGCTGCAGCTGCCGACCGATCCCAAGGTGATGCCGAACCAGAGCGGCACCGCGGGCACGTGGAACTTCCAGCTGCATCCGGCGTTCTGGCTCGGCATGGCACTCTGTGACAATCAGTCGGCACCGGAGTTCACGCACGCTCCTTGCCTCCCGGACAGCGACACGAACATTTTCGACGGCACCGATCCCACGGGCGCCAACTACATCGGCAAGCATCCCGGGACAGCGTTCCTGGAGGTGCAGTTCTATCCGCCCGGGTGGGCTCCCTGGCCGCCGGGCGTGAGCTGCGACGCGACGAAGTGGTGCGCCGCGATGGCGATCTTCAGTCTCATGCAGGATCAGAACGCGGGCGTTCTCAACAATGCGGCCTGTCGTTCGAGCGTCGGCGACGAGCCTGCAAACTTCGCTTTCATTACGAAGTCGGGCGCACCGCACGCACCGCCGGCGCCGCTCGACCAGACTCTCGCCACGTTCACGCCGAGCGCGGGGACGGATCTGTTCATGGGCTCAGGTGACCGCCTCACCGTCGACATCCACGACGGCGCAGCGGGGCTCGCCGTAATCGTCCACGACCTGACCACGGGACAGACCGGCTCGATGACGGCGAGCGCCGGGAACGGCTTCAAGCAGACGCTGTTCGAGCCCGGCTCGGCGACGTGCCACGACGCGCCGTACAGCTTCCGCCCGATGTATGCGACGTCGAGCGAGCACACGCGGGTGCCGTGGGCAGCGCACAGCTACAACGTCGCTTTCTCGGACGAAATCGGCCACTTCGAGTACTGCAACGAAGTCGACGCGGAGGGCAATTGCACGAGCAACGACGAGCCGGCGCTCGACGATGACGACGGCGGCTGCTTCGATCCCACGTTCACGACCCTCGTCCCGATCGGAGGTTGCATCGCGACCGACAATGACTTCGACGGTGTCTCGTATCAGAACGCCTGGCCGGGCACCGACCCCAACCGCGGGCAGGACACCAAATACCACTCGAGCTCGATTCTCTTCACGAGCCCGCTCTTCAACGCGACGGAGAACTACTCGCGTGTCGCGTTCGAAGCAGACCTGCCACGGATCGAGGCTGCCGACTTCGGCGGAAACTGCAATCGATTCACCGGTACGAACTGCGTCAACCCGCCTCCGGGCGCGAACTTCTACCCCATCTACAGCACGGGAACATCCACGCAGAATCCGAATCCGAAAGGCCACTGCGTCTGGCAGCTCGGCGGGACGAACATCAAGGGAACGACGAACACGTTCGGCGGTAGCTCCGCCGCCGAGTTCGGTCCGTTGCTCTTCAGCTTCTATCCGACTCCGGACCCGGCGACGCGGAACAGGACGAACAACTTCCGCAACGTTCTTTCGTCCAACCCGTGTCCAGGCTGAGCCTCTGACGATTCCGCAACACAGACGAGGGCGCCTGCGGGCGCCCTCGTCTTCGCGGCGACCGTTGTAGATTTGCCCAGTGGCCGTCGACGTCCTCGTTGCGCTGCTGGGTTACGGCAACGTCGGCGGCGCCGTTGCGCGGCTGCTCGCGGAGAGCGCGGTCGACATCGAGCGCGCCACGGGACACCGGCTCCGGATCGTCAAGGCGCTCGTGCGAGATCCGGAGCGCGAGCGTGAGCACGTGCCTGACGACGGCGTCCTGACCACCGACTTCGCGTCGATTCGCGACGACCCCGAGATCGGGCTCGTCGCCGAGCTGATGGGCGGCCTGGAGCCTGCGGGCGACTACGTCCTCGACCTCTTGCGCGCTGGCAAGCCGGTCGTCAGCGCAAACAAGCAGCTCGTCGCCCGGCGTGGCGCCGAGCTGTTCGCGACCGCGTCCGAGAGCGGCGTCCAGCTTCGCTTCGAAGCGTCGGTGTGCGCGGCGATACCCGTGATCAAGGTGCTGCGCGAGTCGCTCGTCGCGACCAACGTGCACCGCGTCCTGGGGATCGTCAACGGGACGACGAACTTCATCCTCTCGCAGATGGAGCAGGGAGCCGAGTACGAGGAGGCGCTCGCTGAAGCGCAGCGTCTTGGCTTTGCGGAACCCGATCCGACGGAAGACGTGAACGGCGCCGACGCGGCGGCGAAGATGGCGATCCTCGCGACGGTCGCGTTCGGTTCGCGCACGACACTCGACGACGTCGAGTTCGACGGGATCGAGCGCATCACGCAGGAGCACGTGCGCGCCGCGCGCGAGATGGAGATGACCGTGCGCCTCGTCGGCTCGGCGACGCTCGTCGACGACAAGCTCGACGTACGAGTGCAGCCGTCGCTCGTCGACCGCCATCACCCGCTCGCCGCGGTCGAAGGTCCGTTCAACGCCGTGATGCTGCAGGGCGACGCGATTCGCGAGATCACGCTCGAAGGGCCCGGCGCGGGCGGGCTCGAGACGGCGTCCGCGGTCGTCGCAGACATGATCTCGATCATCGGCACGACCGGCACCGGCTTCCTCCAGAACGACGCGTGCTGGCGCGAGCTCGAGCGCCTGCCCCGCGGCGACCTACGCTCGCCCTTCTACATTCGCGTCGAGGTCGCGGACGAGCCGGGCGTCCTGGCGCACATCGCGCAGCGGCTCGCGGAGCACGAGGTCTCGATCGCGCGCCTCGTCCAACACCAGCGAGACGGCGGCGCGACGCTGCATGTCGTCACACACGAAGGACGCGCGGGTGCAGTCGACGCAGCGCTCGCAGAGATCGCGGCTCTGCCCGAGACGCAGTCGGCGCCGACGGCACTGCCCGTCATCTCGTCACGCGGAGTCACGGGCACGGGCTGGACGTGATCCCGCTCATCGAGCGCTACCGCGACCGCCTGCCGCTCGCGCCGGACGCCCGAGTCGTCTCGCTCTACGAGGGCTCCACGCCGCTCGTGCACGCGGACAAGCTCTCGTCGGAGCTCGGCGTCGACCTCTGGCTGAAGCTCGAGAGCATGAACCCGACCGGTTCGTTCAAGGATCGCGGGATGACGGTTGCGGTCTCGCACGCGCTTGCCCAGGGCGCGACCGGCGTGGTCTGCGCGTCGACAGGGAACACGGCGGCGTCGGCCGCCGCGTACGCCGCGCGCGCCGGTCTGACGGCGGAGATCTTGCTTCCGCAAGGAGCCGTCGCGGCCGGCAAGCTCGCACAGGCGCGCGCCGTCGGCGCGCGGCTCGTCGAGTTGCGCGGCACCTTCGACGAGTCGCTGCGAGCAGCGCAGGCGCTGGGCGACTCGGGAAGGTACGTCCTGGTCAACTCGCTCAACCCGTACCGAATCGAGGGGCAGAAGACGGCGGCATTCGAGATCGCTGAGGAGCTCGGCCGCGTTCCGGACGTGCTCGCGCTTCCCTACGGCGGCGGCGGCAACACGCGCGCGTACGCGCGAGGCTTCACCGAGTGGGAGGCGGGCATGCCGCGCTTCCTCGCGGGCGCCGCTGCTCGTCGCGGCGAGACACTGGCCTCGGCGATCCGCATCGTCGACCCGGCGCACCGCGCGGAGGCGGAGGCCGCTGTGCGCGACTCCGGCGGCGCGGTCGTCGCGCTCACCGACGACGAGATCGTCGTCGCGTGGCAGTTGCTCGCCGAGCGGGAGGGCATCTTCTGCGAGCCCGCAAGCGCTGCGGGGCTCGCGGCAGTGCAGAAGCTCGGAGCGTCGGGAACCGTCGTCGTCATCGTGACCGGGCACGGGCTGAAGGATCCTGATGCGGTCGACCGCATCGCCGAGCCCATCGTCGAGGTCGACGTCGATGCGATCGCGGAGGTCTTTGCGTGACGGAGCTCGTCCGGGTTCGCGCGCCTGCGTCCACCGCGAACCTCGGCCCCGGCTTCGACTGTGCAGCAGCCGCGCTCGACCTCTGGAACGAGCTCGTCATCACCGAGGGCGGCGAGCCGGATCCCGCGCATCTCGGCATTCGGGCGTACGGGCTCGTCGCCGACCCGAGCGGCCTCGGCTTCGACTTTTCGCTCGACATCCCGCGCGAGCGCGGGCTCGGCTCGAGCGCGTCGATCATCGCGCTCGGCATGGCCGCAGCGACGTTCCTGGACGGCGGCGAGCTCGACCCTGAACGTCTCCTCGCACGCGGCATGCCGCTCGAGGGCCACGCGGACAACCTCGGCGCGGTGCTCGCAGGCGGCGTCTGCCTGACGTGGGACGGCCGCATCGCGCGCGTCGCCGAGACGCTGCCGCTCGCGGCGGTCGCGGTCGTACCGAAGTCGCGCGTGCGCACGGCCGCGGCGCGTGAGTCTCTGCCGGACGAGATCTCACACCGTGCCGCAACGACGACGGCCGCGCACGCGGCGCTGCTCGGCGCAGCGATCGCGGCGCACGACCCCGAGCTGTTCGCCGCCGCGCTTCACGACGAGCTGCACGAGCCCTATCGCGCGCCTTTCGCGCCCGCGCTCGACGCCGTGCGCACCGAGCTCCCGACCGGCGCCGTCGGCGCAACAATCTCCGGATCCGGCCCGACGGTGATCGTCTGGGCGCACGCCGAACAGGTCGAAGCGTGCGCGCGCGAGCTCGAGTCCCGGTTCGACGACGCGCGGATACTCCCGCTGAACGTCTCGCCGAACGGAGTCCACCGTGCCTGACACCACCGTCTTCCTCTTCGACGTCGACAACACGCTGCTCGACAACGACGCCGTCGCCGCCGACCTGCGCGCGTATCTGACGGAGCACTTCGGGGCCGAGCGGCAGCAGCGGTACTGGGACGAGTTCGAGCAGCTGCGCAGGGAGCTCGGCTACGCGGACTACCTTGGCGCGCTCCAGCGCTTCCGGCTCGCGTACCCGCACGACACTCACTTGCTCATGGTGTCGGACTGGCTGATCGATTATCCGTTCCACGAGCGGCTCTATCCGCGTGTGCTCGACCTCGTCGAGCGCACACGCGCACACGGACATCCCGTCATCCTCTCGGACGGCGACGTTGTGTTCCAGCCGCGGAAGATCCGTCGCTCCGGTCTCTCGGACGCCTTCCGCGGCGACGTGCTCGTGTACATCCACAAGGAGCAGGAGCTCGAGGACGTCGAGCGGCGCTACCCCGCGGAGCGCTACGTGCTCGTGGACGACAAGGTGCGGATCCTCGCGGCGGTGAAGGAGGTCTGGGGCGACCGCGTGACGACGATCTTTCCCCGCCAGGGCCACTACGCGCTCGACGAAGAGCTCGTCGCCGAGTATCCGGCGCCGGACGTCACCGTCGAGCGGATCGGCGACCTCCTCGACCTCGAGGGTCAGCGCTCCTCGCGGACGTAGGGCACCCCGAGGGCCGCCGGCGCGCCGAGCCGTCGGCGCGCACGGCTCGCCGAGACGATCACGAGCACCACGATCGTCATGACGTACGGAAGGGAGTTCGCCCACAGCACCGTCGGTCCGAGGCGGATGTCACGCGCTTGCAGCTGCGGCGCCAGCGCCTGTAGCGCGCCGAAGAAGTACGCGCCGACGAGGCAGAGCTCCGGCCGCCAGAACGCGAAGATCACGAGCGCGATCGCGATCCAGCCCGCGCCGCCCGTGATCCCGTCGATCCATTGCGGCGTGATCGCAAGCGTGAACGTCGCGCCTGCAACGCCGGCGAACGCGCCGCCGACGAGCGTGTGCGCGTAGCGGTACACGGTGACGTCGATCCCCATCGCGTCCGCTGCCCCCGGCGCCTCGCCGACCGCTCGAGCGTTCAGGCCCGGCCTCGTCCGCGAGAGGTAGAACCACACCGCGACGACGCACAGCCACGACGCGTAGACGAGCACGTTGTGCCCGAACACGATCGGGCCGACGACCGGTAGGTCCCGCATGCCCGCCGGAAAGACCTGCTCGAACTGGTGCGGCGCGGGGTTGTTGGCGAGGTTGAGGTCGTTCGCCAGGTACGACGAGAGTCCGGCCGCGCCGGCGAAGATCGTGATCGCGAGCCCGGAAACGATCTGGCTCGCGCGCATCGTGATCACCAGGAACGCGTGGATCAATGCGATCGCCGCTCCGGCGATCGCGGCGACGCCGACCGCGGCGGCGAGCGAGAGCCCGGCAGCGAAGTGAAAGCGCTGCACGGCCCAGAACCCCATGACGGCGCCGATGAGCATCATCCCCTCGACTCCGAGGTTCAGCACGCCCGCCCGCTCGGCGAGCAACTCGCCGAGCGCAGCGAAGAGGAGAGGCGTCCCGTACGCGATGCCGGACGCGATCACAACGACGAGCAGCGAGTTGTTCACGCCGGTTCCACGGCAGGCGTGTCCGAAGCGCGTCGGCCGAGGCGCACGCGGTAGCGGACAAGCAGCTCGCCGCCGAGTGCGCAGAACAGGATCAGCCCCTGGATCACGCCCACGAGCCCGGATGGGAAGTCCGCGCCTTGCAAGGTGTTGCCGGCGTTCTGGAGCCCGCCGATCAGGAAGGCCACGACGAGCACGGCGAACGGGTTGTAGCGCGCGAGCGCGGCGACAACGATTCCGGCGTACCCGTAGTACTGCCGCTGGAGGCCGTTGGGATCGGCGTCGAGCGTATGCCGGAAGTCTCCGACCTGGCTCGCCCCGCCGAGACCCGCGAGTGCGCCGGAGATCGCCATGACGGCGACGATCTTGCGGCGCGTTCGCATGCCCGCGTAGTGCGCAGCGCGCGGCGAGTCGCCGAGAACCTGCACCTCGAACCCAAACCGGGTGCGCGAGTAGAGAACCCAGAGCCCTGCGGCGCAGAGCGCCGCCAGCCCGGCGCCGAGCGGCAGCGCGAGGCTGCCTTGCAGATGGAGCGTCGCCGCCGGCCAGAGCGCGTTGTCGGGCAGCGATTTGCCCGTCGGAAAGACTGTGGCGTTGAACCCCTCCGTCTCGCGCCAGTACGACTGGCTGTTGAAGATCAGATACGTGAGCAGGTACGCCGCGACATAGTTGAGCATCAGCGACGTGATGATCTCGCTCGTCTTGAAGTAGGCGCGAAGTACGCCGGCGATCGCGGCCCATGCAGCCCCGCCGGCAGCGCCGGCGAGAACCATCGCGGCGATCACGAACGGCGACGCGTGACCGCTGCCGCCGAGGTAGAGACCCGCGGCAGCGGCGGTGATCGTGCCGACGTAGAGCTGACCCTCGCCGCCGATGT
The DNA here is from genome assembly GCA_036380275.1 of Gaiellaceae bacterium. Taxonomy (GTDB): domain Bacteria; phylum Actinomycetota; class Thermoleophilia; order Gaiellales; family Gaiellaceae; genus DASVFB01. The sequence continues at coordinate 24,097 of DASVFB010000058.1, forward strand.
TGAACAGCCGCATCCGGAACGCCGCCGCCGCGGCGAGACCCGTGAATGCGAGCGGAGTCGAAGCGATCAGCGACTGGCCGATCGCGCCTTCGGAGAAGAACGCAGCATCGAAGATCTTGCGGTAGCTGGAAAGGGCGTCGTGGCCCGTCGCTTCGAGCACGATCCCGAACAGGAGGAAGGCGAACAGCAGGGACACCACGGGCACGACGAAGAGCAGCCAGCGAGGTTGCTCAAGGCGGCGCTCAATCCTCACGCGGATCGTGCCCTCCGGCCATGAGCAGGCCGATCTCCTCAACGTCCGCGTCCGCCGCGTCGAGGTCGCCGAGAATCGCGCCCTCGTACATCACCGCGATCCGATCGGCGAGCGCGAGGATCTCGTCAAGGTCCTCGCTGATCAGCAACACGGCCACGCCTTCGGCGGCGGCATCGCGCAGATACGCGTGGACCGTTTCGATCGCGCCGACATCGAGCCCTCGAGTCGGGGAGGCGGCGACAATCAGTCGCGGCTGCGCGGTGAACTCGCGCGCGAGCACGACTTTCTGCAGGTTGCCTCCGGAGAGCTGCCGCGCCTGCGTGTCCGGGCCGGGCGCGGCGATCCGGTAGCGGTTGATCAGCTCGAGCGCGCGGTCGCGGATCGCGCGCAGGCGCAGGAGCGGGCCGAGAGAAAGCGACCGAGTACGGTACGACTTGAGGGCGAGATTCGACGCGATGCTCAGGCTCGGCGCGAGACCGGTGCCGAGCCGGTCCTCGGGCACGTACGCGACGCCTGACGCGATCGCGGCGCGCGGATCCCCGTGGCGCAGCACGCGGCCCGAGACGGACACGTGGCCGGCGGTCGGCGCGCGAAGGCCCGCGATCGTCTCCGCGAGCTCGCGCTGGCCGTTCCCTGCGACGCCGGCGATGGCCACGATCTCGCCGGCGCGCGCGATCAGCGAGACATCGTTCAGCGCCGCTCGGCCGCGATCGTCGTCCGCACAGAGCCCGCTCGCCTCGAGGATCGTCTCGGCCGCCTGCCTCGGCTTCGCGTCGCGGTCGCCCTCGGCGAGCTCACGTCCGACCATCAGCGCGGCCAGCGATCGAGGCGTGGCGTCATCGATTGCAACCGTCGCGATCGCACGCCCCCCGCGGAGCACCGTCACACGGTCCGCGACGGCCTTCACTTCGTGGAGCTTGTGCGAGATGAAAATCACCGTGGAGCCCATCTCCGCCATCGCGCGCAACGTCGTGAACAGCACCTCTGCCTCCTGCGGCGTCAGCACTGCCGTCGGCTCGTCGAGGATCAGGATGTTGGCGTCGCGGTAGAGCGCCTTGACGATCTCGACGCGCTGCTGCTCGCCGAGCGACAACTGCCAGATGCGCGCGCGGGGGTCGACGTGCATGCCGTAGCTCCTCGCGACCTGGCCGACTCGACGCTCGATCGCGCGCCTGCGTAGGCGGAACGAGCGCCCTGCCCCACGGTGGTCGCCGAGCACGACGTTCTCCGCGACGGTGAACGGCTCGACGAGCCGGAAATGCTGGTGCACCATGAAGATGCCCGCGTCGAGCGCGTCGCGCGGAGCGTGGAAGTGAACGTGGCGGCCACGAAGGAAGATCTCGCCTTCGTCCGGCCGGTAGAGACCCGTGAGGATGTTCGAGAGCGTGCTCTTGCCCGCGCCGTTCTCCCCGAGCAGCGCGTGCACCTCGCCGACGGCCGCCTCGAAGTCGACACCGTCGTTCGCGACGACGCCTGGGAAGCGTTTTGTGATCCCGCGCACGGCAACGGCGGGAGGGGCGCCGCCGGCGCCCCTCCCGTTGATCCGCTCGGAGTCCTGCATTAGCCCTTCGGGCTGCCGATCACGCCCTTCACAAGCCAGTTCATCGCGTAGAGGTCCTTCACCGACAGCTTCTTGCCCTTGGGGACGCGAAGCTTGCCCTTCTGGTCATACAGCGGTCCGGCAAATTCGTAGAACGAGCCGTTCCTCAACGCCTTCAGCTTCGCCGCGATCGCCTTCTTCGTCTTCGCCGTGACGGAAGGCCCGTAAGGCGCGAGGCTGGTGAAGCCGTCATTGATGGTGCCGTAGTAGAAGCCCGTCTTCCACGTGCCGTTCATCGCCGCCTTGACGCGCTTCAGGTAGTACGGGCCCCAGTGGTAGACCGACGCCGTGAGCCACGAGTGCGGCGCGAACGTGTGCGCGTCCGAGTCGTAGCCGACCCACGGAATGTGCTGCGACTCCGCGTACTGCCCCGTCGCAGGAGAGTCGACGTTCTGCCCGAGGACGTCCGCACCGGCACCGTGGAGGCTCTCCGCCGCGCGCTTCTCCTTCGACACGTCGAGCCACGCGTTCGTCCAGATCAGCTTCACCTTCGCACCCGGATGCATCGCCTGCGCGCCGAGCGCGAACGCGTTCGCGTGCCGGATCACCTCGGGAATCGGGAACGGAACGACGTAGCCGAGCACGCCCTTCTTCGTCGCCGCGCCTGCCGCCATGCCCGAAAGGTAGATCGTGTCCTCGGCCGCTCCGAAATACTCCGACAGGTTCTTCGACTGGTCCGTGCCGGTGGCTTGCTCGAAGAGCACATCCGGGTACTTCGCGGCGAGCTTCTTGTCGAAGAAGCCGAAGGACGTGCCGAAGATCAGCTTGTAGCCCTGCTGCACGAGGCTCGCAACCGTCTGCTGCAGCTGCGGGCCGTTGGCGATGTTCTCCTTGTAGGTGGTCTGGACCTTGCTGCCGAGCGACTTCTGGACGTACAGCCGTCCCGCGTCGTGCGCCTGCGACCAACCGTGGTCGTTGTGCGGCCCGACGTAGATCCACGCGACCTTGTAGGAAGCGCTCTTCGCGGCCGACCCGTTGCCGATGCCCACCGCCAGCACGACCGCAGCCGCGGCAAGCGCAACCAGGACCCCGACGGCCCCGAGTTTCTTCTGCATGATGCTCCTCTCGACCCGAATGGACTTCGAAGCGAATATAAGACAACGCGTCGTCGGGAGCTAGGGGCTCGTGCAAATCATCGAGCGCATCGAGCGGATTGCATCGATCGGCGACCGGGTCGGCTACTCGCCGGCCGAGGACGCGGCGCACGAGCTGGCGGCCGGCTGGATGGCCGAGGCGGGGCTCGAGGTCTCGCGCGACGAGACCGGGAATCTGTTCGGTCGCCGCGGTGACGCACGAGTGTGGACGGGCTCGCACCTCGACTCCGTTCCGAACGGCGGCATGTACGACGGCGTCCTCGGCGTGCTCGCCGGAATCGAGGCGGCGGCGCGGCTGCCCGCGGCGGAGCTCGCGGTCGTGGCGTTTCGCGCCGAGGAGACCGGGCCGATGGGAAGCCGGGCTTTGGCCGAGCTGCCGAAGGCGTTCCTGGAGGTGCACATCGAGCAGGGGCCGGTGCTCGAGCGCGCCGGCGAGCCTATGGGTGTGGTGACGGCGATCGCCGGTCAGGCGCGCGGCGCCGTGGTCTTCGAGGGTCGCGCCGACCATGCGGGGACGACGCCGATGGACGCGCGGGAAGACGCGCTCCTGGAGGCAGCTCGCTTCGTCATCCACGTCCGGGACTGCGCGCATGGCGGCGCGGTGGCGACGGTCGGCGCGGTCGAGGTCGAGCCGAACGCGATCAACGTCGTTCCCGGCCGCGTGACGGTGGCGGTCGACGCGCGAGCGCCGAGCGCCGAACAGCTGGGCGAACTCGTGGCGGCGATCGGCTTCGAGCCGACGTGGATGCTCGAACCGGTCGCGATGAGCGGTGCGCCCTTCGAGGCGCTGAGTGCCGTGCTCCCCGATGCGCCGAGGCTGGTCTCCGGCGCCGGCCACGACGCGATGGTGCTCGCGGCGGCGGGTGTTCCAACGGGGATGCTCTTCGTGCGGAGCCTCAACGGCGGCGCGAGTCATTCGCCGGACGAGCTCACCTCGGAGGA
>DASVFB010000059.1:0-6163 GCA_036380275.1 Gaiellaceae bacterium
CGCTCGCCGCCGTCCTCGGCCGCGACCTCGCGCGCGAAGACGACGATGCGCTCGCCGTCCGTCCGCGCGTGGTCGAGCGGTAGAACGAACTCGTGGTCGGTGAGAACCAGGCCGCGGATGCGGCGCGTCACCGCCATCGCCCAAGAACTCGTTTCATATGCGCTTCGTCGACGGGGTGCGCTGGGCGGTGCGAGGCAAGGACGCAGGGAGCCCCGATATGCACACATATCGGGGCGACTGAGGACGCCGCATCGCGCCGTCCAGCGCGGCCCGGCGGCACAAGGCTCATTGTGAAACGAGTTCTAGAGGCTCTCACAGCACCGCGAGGTACTTGTCCATCTCCCATTGCGAAAGCTGGACGCGGTACTCGTCCCACTCCTTGCGCTTCAGCTCGACGTAGCGGTCGAAGATGTGCGGGCCGAGCGCCTTGCGCACGAGCTCCGACTGCGCCAGCTCGGAGATCGCCTCGCCCAGCGTCTCGGGCAACGCGGTGATTCCCCGCTCGGTTCGCTGCTCGGCCGTGAGGTGGTACAGGTTCGTCTCCATGGGCTCCGGGAGGTCGTAACCCTTCTCGATCCCCTCCAGCCCGGCATGCAAGAGGCACGCGAACGTGAGGTACGGGTTGCACGCCGGGTCGGGGCAGCGGATCTCGGCGCGCGTCGCCTGCTCGGCACCCGGCTTGTACAGCGGGATGCGGATCAGCGCCGAGCGGTTCCGCCGCGACCACGCGACGTACACCGGCGCCTCGTAGCCGGGGACGAGCCGCTTGTACGAGTTCACCCACTGCGCGAACACGGCCGAGATCTCCCGCGCGTGCCGCAGCTGGCCGGCGATGAAGCCCTTGCCGACGTCGGACAGATGCCACTCGTCGTCCGAGTCGAAGAACGCGTTCCGTCCGTCCTTGAAGAGTGACTGGTGCGTGTGCATCCCCGAGCCGTTCTCGCCGAAGATCGGCTTTGGCATGAACGTCGCGTGGAAGCCCGCCTTCTTCGCGACCTCTTTCACGATCAGGCGGTACGTGACCGTGTGGTCGGCCATCGTCAACGCCGGCGCGAAGCGCATGTCGATCTCGTGCTGCGAAGGCCCGACCTCGTGGTGGACGTACTCGATCGGGATGCCCATGCTCTCGAGCGCCCGCACGGTCTGCTGCCTCAGCTCGGTCGCCGCGTCGAGCGTCGTCATCGCGAAGTAGCCGCCCTCGTCGAGGGTCTCGGTGCCCTTGTCGTCCTCGAAGAGGAAGTACTCCAGCTCGGGGCCGACGTTGAACGTGTCGAAGCCCATCGACTCCATCCGCTCGAGCGCACGGCGCATCACGTAGCGCGGATCGCCTTCGTACGGCTTGCCGTCGGGCGTGACGATGTCGCAGATCATCCGGCCGACCTTGGTCTCACCCTCGCGCCACGGCATCAGCTGGTACGTGTTCGGGTCGGGGATCGCGACCATGTCGGACTCCTCGATCGCGTTGAAACCCGTGATCGACGAGCCGTCGAAGCCCATCCCGTCGTCGAGCGCGCCCTCGATCTCGCTCGGCGTGACGGCGAAGCTCTTGAGATGCCCTTCGATGTCCGTGAACCAGAGCAGCACGAACTCGACGCCCTCGTCGTCGATCCGCTTCAGCACCTCCTTGCGCGCCTTCGGTTCGCTCGTCGCCCGGTTCGGTGTCTCGACCTGCGCCACTGAATTCCCTCCTGAATCGGAAAGGCCGAGCGTATTACGTCTCGGCCGGGGCGGGCAGCGCCTCGAGCTCGGGCTCGGCGCCGCCGTGCCGCAACGCGCGGGCGTAAAGGCCCAGAGCGGGAGTGAGCACCAGTGCACCCGTGGTCAGAGCGGCGCGAAGCCCCCAGACATTGCCGATCGCGCCCAACACAGGGCCGCCTGCCGCCTGGCCGATCGCGTCGGCCTGGCCCGTCATGGAGAGGACGGTCGCGCGCACGCTCGAGTCCTGAATCTGCTGATTCACCCAGATCGACCACAGTGGCCCTTCGAGCTGGCGAATGAGGAAGATCGACAGCAGCGCCACGATTGCGACGGCCGCCGACGTCGTCAGCGCAAAGACGAGCAGCCCGACGATCACCAACGCCGTTGCGCCGAAGAGGAGCCGCGCGATGTCGGCAGTGCCACGGCGCTCGAACCGCTTGCGAAGCCGTCCGACGGCAAAGAAGCCGAAGACCATCGAGACAACGCTGAACGCACCGAACCACACGACGGGCTCGAAATCGCCGATCGAAGGAAGGCCGATGTCGCGGAGGAAGTGCGCCTCCTTGAGCCGGTCGAAGGCCTCCGCGCCCGTGCCGCCGATGAGCGCGATGCCGATCAGCAGCAGCAGAAGGGGCTGCGCGCGCACGTACCGCCCGCCCGCGACCGCCGTCCTGCTCAGCTCGCCGAGCGCAGTCGCGTCGACGCTGCGTGCCCGGCGCACGAAGCCGGTCTCAGGCATCAGCAACGCGCAGGCGATCCCGCACGAGATGGTGACCGCGCCGCTGACGATGACTGCGGCGCGCAGCGACACAACGCCGAGGCCGACGAACGCAAACAGGCCGACGAACGCACCGGCGTACTCGAACCGCGCACCTCTCAGAAAGACGTGCGGGATCCTCTCCACACCGACCTCGTCGGTGATCCAGGCCTGGTACGCGCCGCTCGTGAACGTGTACGAGACACCCCAGAGCGCCCACAGCGCGATGATGAGCGCGGGAGAGTCGACGACGCCGACGAGCAGCCAGGCGACTCCCATGCCGAGAAACCCGATGACGAGCGACAGGCGGCGGCTGTAGGTGTCGGCGACGATGCCGGTCGGCACTTCGCACAGAAAGACGGTGCCTTCCATCGCCGTTCCCATCAGCACGAGCTGAAGCGGCGAGAGGTGCAGTTCGCTCACGAGGTACAGCGACATGACGATCCACGTCGGCGTCGAGAGCGTGAACTCGAGCGCGTAGTAGAGCTTCTCCGCGCCGACGCGTCTCACGTCTCTTGCCACACCGACACGTGCTTGGTGCTGTCAGCGGTGAACGGCTCGCGCTTCCAGCCGCTCCAACGCTCGCGCAGCGACATCCCCGCGAGCCGCGCCATGAGGTCGAGCTCGGCCGGCGAGACGGAGCGGAACGCAATCGAGAAGCGTTCCCAGCGTCCATCGATGAGGTTGAAGTGATGCGAGACGAGGCGCTGCGTGTCGAAGTCGAGCTCGTCGACGCCAACGTGTGTGTCGCTCAGGTCGAAGACCTCAAGTCGTTGCGTGTTCGGGACGCCGACCTCGATGACGAAGCAGCCGCCCGGCTCGAGGTGCGCGGCGGCGTTCTCGAAGCTCGCGACCTGCGCCTCTTGCGTTGTCTGGTTGTTGATGCTGTTGAAGACGAGATAGACGAGCGAGAACGGCCCATCGATCCTCGTCGTCGCGTAGTCGCCGATTGCGACGGGGATGTCGTCGCCGCTCGGCTTCTTACGCAGTTGAGCGACCATGTCGGGCGAGAGATCGATGCCCGCGACCCGTACCCCGCGCTGAGCGAGCGGGAGCGCGATCCGCCCGGTGCCGATCGCGAGCTCGAGGGCACCGCCGCCTGCCAACGGCGCGAGGAAATCGACGGTCGTCGCGATGACAGCGGGATCGAAGTACGGGCCTGTCGACTCGTCGTAACGTGCCGCGGTCTCGCCGCCGAAGTAGTTCTCAGGCATCGAGCGGCAGGCTCCGCGCGAAGGCGAGATCCACCTCGGTCGTGACGTACCCGAGGCGTTCGTTGACGCCCTGCATGTTCTCGTTGCCCGTCTGCGTCCACGTGACGAGCTCGCGGATGCCGTCCGCGGCGGCCCAGGCGATCGAGCGCTGCTTGATGGCAGTCGCGAGGCCGCGCCGGCGCCAGTCGCGGCGAACCACCGTCAGCCCGTGCTCGCACTTCGTCGGTTCGTCGGGCCAGCGCATCAGTCCCGCGTAGCCGACGATCTCCCCGTCCGCGAGCGCGACGAACGACCCGCCCGGCAGCGTCGCCTCCTCGGCCAGCCAGTTGTCTTCGAGAATGTCGAGGCCGTCGATCGGCATGTCCTCGTAGCCCTGCTGCGCGACCGGCCACGCCTCGCGCAGGAGTTCCGGCCGCGACTCGATGGACACGAACTCGACGCGGTCGACATCGCGAAGCACTGGAAGAGGTACGTCGTCGAGGTCGAGCACTTGCTTGACGTCGCGGCGCGTCTCCTCGAAGCCGAAGCGGCGCGCGAAGGCGATCGACCGCTCGTCGGCTCCGGCGACGTGCGAGCCCGCGCGCTCGAACCCGCGCTCGACCGCCAGTTCGGCGAGCCTGGTCAGGAGCGCCGTGCCGACGCCGCGGCCTCGCTTGTCCGGCAGCACGCGCGGCGCGACGTGCGCACCACCAAGGTCGGACCGGTTCATGAGCCCGCTTCCCGCGAGCTCGCCGTCCAACTCCGCGAGCAAGTGCGCGTCACCTGGCTTGATGAAGGTCTTGAGCTCGTCGAGGCTCGGCGCCCGCTCGTCCGGCAGCACAGCGCGGCGAACCCCGAGCCACACGTCGTAGTCGTCGTCCGTGACGCACTGGCGCAGCGTGATCATCCCGAGTCACCTCGCACTGCCTCGACGAAACATGTCCCGAGTCCTGGACGCGGGACATGTCCTGTCGAGCGAGCGCCTTGCGCTGGACGAACGCCCGACTGGCCTTCAAACGCCGAGCGAGGTCGTCCGCCCAGGCCATGCCCCGAGTCCTGGACTCCGGGCATGGCCTTTCCAGGCGGTGGGACGTTCATCCGGACCGCTTCAACTTTCCGTGCTGCTTCGCGTAGCGCTCACCCGTTCGGAACGTGAACAGCCCGAGCGGCACCGACACGGCGCCGATCACGAGCAGGGGCCAGACATCGGCCCACTGGGCCGATGTCCCTTCGAGAATCGCCGCGCGGATGCCACGCAGCGCGTACGTCGCCGGCGAGATCTTGGCGATCCACTGCATCCACTCGGGAAGCACCGACACCGGGTAGTAGACGCCCGAGACCACGAGCATCAGCCCCTGCGCGATGAAACCGAGCTGCGTCCCTTTCTCCGGCGAGATCAGCGGCAGGACGGCGGTCATCATCCCGATCCCGATGAACGACACCGACGCGATTGCGAGCAGCACCATCGCAGCCGTGTAGTTCGCGTCGGGCAGGTGCAGCGAGAAGAATGACGCGATCACGACGAAGAGCAGGCTCGCGCGCACGACGCCGTAGGCGACTGCGAACAGGCCCATGCCGAACAGGTGGATGGGCCGCGAGAGCGGCGCCATGAACGTGTACTCGATCGTCCCTTCCCAGCGCTCCCACGAGACCGTCTCCGTGAGGATCTCGAAGATGATCCCGAGGTACGCCCAGATCACGCCGCCGATCAGCAGCGTGGCTGCGAGCTGGTTCTGCTCCGCCGCCGAGGCGCCGACGCCCTTGGAGATGAAGACAATCGTGAGCGTGTTCGCGCAGGTCCAGAGGAAGAACGCGACCTCCCACCAGACGTAGCGCTTGACCAGGTACCAGTTGCGCTCGACGACGCCGCCAAGGCCGACCAGCTCGTGGCGGACGACTTGTGCTGCCTGGGCCACCATTACGCCATCACCTCCCGATCGCGGTCTTCCTCGGTCTCCTCTTCGAAGCTGCGGCCGGTCGCCGCGAAGAACGCCTGCTCGAGCGTCTCGACGCCGAAGCGCTCCTTGACGTCGTCCACGGGCTCGAGGAACAGCAACTTGCCGCGGTCGAGGATCCCGACGCGGTCCGCGAGCGTCTCTGCCTCGACCATGTCATGCGTGCAGAGCAGGATCGTTGCGTCGTGCAGCGCCCGCACCTCGCGGATGAAGTCCTGCACCTCGAGCTTTGAGCGCGGGTCGAGGCCGGTCGTCGGCTCGTCGAGCAGGAGCAACACCGGCGACGTGAGCAGCGCGCGTGCCAGCGCGACCTTTTGCTGCATGCCGCGCGACAGATGCTCCATCGCCTCGCCGCGCCGGTCCGAGGGGAAGCCGACGCGCTCGAGAATGCGCGGGATCTCGCCACGCGTCTGCTTGTGCGTCATCCCGTAGAAGCGCGCCGCGTAGGCGAGGTTCTCCTCCGCGGACATCTTCTTGAAGAAGCTCGCCTCGACCGAGACGCGGTTCACGAGACGGCGCACCGCGCGTGTCTCCTTGAACGCGTCGTGGCCGAAGATGTG
>DASVFB010000060.1:0-2394 GCA_036380275.1 Gaiellaceae bacterium
CGCGGCGCCATGCGCGCGGTGATGCTCGTGCCCTGGGCGATCCCGACCGTCGTGGCGGCGAAGATGTGGCAGTGGATGCTCGATGACGTGTTCGGCGTCATCAACGACATCCTCATGAAGCTCCACATCATCTCGCACCCGCACGCGTGGATCTCTGACCCCGCTACCTCGCTCGCGGCGGTTAGCGCGGTCGACATCTGGAAGACCACGCCGTTCGTCGCGCTGCTCCTGCTCGCGGGCCTCCAGGTGATCCCGCGCGACCTGTACGAGGCCGCCTCCGTCGACGGCGCGAACCAGCTACAGCAGTTCTGGCGTATCACGCTGCCGCTGCTGCTCCCCGCGATCCTCGTCACCCTGATTTTCCGCACGCTCGACGCACTGCGCGTCTTCGACGTCTTCTTTGTCTTCTTCGGCAACCGTCAGGACACGCAGACGATGGCCGTCTATGCGCAGAGCACGATCGTCGGTGACGGCCACGTCGGTTACGGGGCGGCGGTCAGCGTCGCGATCTTCCTGATCATCTCCCTGTTCGCTGTCATCTACATGGTCTTCATGCGGGTGACGGAGGAATGAGCACGGCAGCCGAGACCGAGGCCGCACGGGCGCCTGCACGGCCGGTCAGCAGGTCGCGGGCGTTCCGGCGCTCGCCGGTCGGCCGGGCGGTGGTGAAGATCCCGTTATGGATCCTGATCGCGGCGATCTTCGTCTACGCGCTGTTCCCCTTCTACTGGGCGTTGCGCTCGGCGTTCATGCCCGCGAACGAGCTCTTCACCACGCCGATCAAGTACTTCCCGACCGATCCGACCTGGGCCAACTTCAGAGAGGTCCTGAACTCGAGCTTCTTCCGGCGGGCGCTGCTCAACTCGACGATCGTCGCTGGTTCGGTGACGCTGATCTCGCTCGCGATCGGTTCCCTCGCTGCCTATGCGCTCGGCCGCTTCCGTTTCCACGGCCGCACCTTCGTGCTTTACCTGATGCTCTCGATGACGATCTTCCCGCAGATCGCGATCCTCGGTGCGCTCTACACGATGATCAGCAACTTCCACCTCTACGACAAGCTCGGCGCGCTCATCCTGACCTACCTGATCTTCACGCTGCCGTTCACGGTCTGGGTGTTGACGAGCTTCATGCGCGCCCTCCCCGGTGAGCTGGAGGAGGCTGCCTACGTCGACGGCGCGACGCCGCTGCAGGTCTTCTACAAGGTGCTGCTGCCACTGATTGCCCCGGGGCTCGTCACCACCGGGTTGCTGGCGTTCATCGCCGCGTGGAACGAGTACCTCTACGCCGTCTCGTTCATCCAGACGCCCTCCCACTACACGGTGCCGGTCGCGATCACCTCGTTCACTTCGCCGGGCGGCAACGCCTTCCAGATTCCGTGGGGCCAGATCATGGCGGCGACCGTGATCGTGACGCTGCCGCTGATCCTCGCGACGCTCATCCTGCAGAAGCGCATTCTCGCCGGCCTAACGGCCGGCGCGGTCAAGGGCTAACCGGCTTTTTAGATCGACTCGCGCGTCTCGCGGTCGAAGAAGTAAAGCCGGCTCGTGTCGACGGCGAGCTCCACCTCGCTGCCCACGGCGATCCGCGTGCGCGGGCTGACCCGCGCGACGAGGTGCGACGTCGGCTCGCCCTCCTCCTCGCCGCCGAGGGAGACATCGGCGTCCTCGCCGGCGTCGGCTGCGACGGCGCTCGAGACGACCTTCGTGGCCTCGGTGCCGAAGTACACGAGCACCTCCGAGCCGAGCGGCTCCTCGAGGTCGGGGACGACCTTGATGCGGCGGTCCGGCGGCGTGTCGGGCTCGAGGCTCGCATCCTCGAAGTCCTCCGGGCGGATGCCCAGCATCACGGTGCGGCCGACGTAGTCCTTGAGCCCGGAGCGATTGCGGGCCGCCTGCTCGTCGACGGTCAGCCGGTGACCGCCGAACTCCACCGCGAGGCTGCCGTTCGCGCTCTCGAGCTGGGCCTCGACGAGGTTGATCGCCGGCGATCCGATGAAGCCGGCGACGAATTCGTTGACCGGGCTGTCGTAGAGCACCTGCGGCGTGTCGACCTGCTGCAGGCGACCGGCGTTCATCACGGAGACGCGGTCGCCCATGGTCATCGCCTCGACCTGGTCGTGCGTCACGTAGATCGTGGTCACGCCGAGCCGCCGCTGCAGCTGGTGGATCTCGGCCCGCACCTGGACGCGAAGCTTCGCGTCGAGGTTGGAGAGCGGCTCGTCCATCAGGTACGCCTGCGGCTCGCGCACGATCGCGCGCCCCATCGCGACGCGCTGTCGCTGGCCGCCCGAGAGGGCACGTGGCTTGCGCTTCAGGAACTCCTCGATCTGCAGCGTCCTGGCGGCACGATAGACCCGTTCCTTGATCTCCTTCTTCGGCAGCTTCCGCAGCTTCA
>DASVFB010000061.1:0-12279 GCA_036380275.1 Gaiellaceae bacterium
GGCGCAGCGCCGGTTTCGAGCTCGTGGATCGCGATGCGGAGGACGTTTCGCTCGACGACGCCGAGCCGGTCGGCGGTCCAGCCTTCGGCGCTGGCCGTGATCCGAGCATCGAGCTCCGCCGCGTCCCGCTGGACTGCGTCGACGGTCTCGCGCGTGTACTCGTCCGCGTCGGGCTCGAGCTCGAGCGTCCCGGTGAGGTCCCACTTGTAGAGCGCGAAGAGCGCGCTCCGGCGAGCGCCTCGCCGGCTCACCGCGCGACTCCGGCGTAGCGCTCTTCGAGGAACGCCGTGGAGTAGTCGCCGCTTACGAACTCATCCGTTCGCAGGATCTCGAGCGCCGTCTCCCGCGTAGTCGGCACGCCTTCGACCTCTAGCTCGCCGAGCGCACGCACCGAGCGTGCGATTGCGCCGGCGCGGTCGGTGTCCCAGACGATCAGCTTCGCGATCAGCGAGTCGTAGTACGGCGGGACGACGGCGCCGTCCTCGATCGCGGTGTCGACGCGAACGCCCGGGCCGAGCGGCGGGCGGAAGCGGCGAATGGTTCCGGGCGCGGGCGTGAAGTTGCGCTGCGGATCCTCCGCGTTGATGCGGAACTCGATCGCGTGGCCACGCCGCGGCGCGCGACCGCTCACCGACAGCGGCTCGCCGGCGGCGATGCGTAGCTGTTCGCGCACGATGTCGATGCCGGTGCACATCTCCGACACAGGATGCTCAACCTGCAGCCTCGCGTTGAGCTCGATGAAGTAGAACGACCCGTCGGGGCCGATGAGGAACTCGAACGTGCCGGCGTTGCGGTAGCCGATCATGCGCGCAGCCCGCTCCGCGGCGGCCTCCATCTCCTCACGCGCTGCCGGCGCGAGTGCGGGCGACGGCGACTCCTCGATCAGCTTCTGGTGCCTGCGCTGAATCGAGCATTCGCGCTCGCCGAGCGTGAGCACGCCCTCCGCGGCGTCCGCGAGCACCTGCACCTCGACGTGGCGCGCGGGGTTGACCACCTTTTCGACATATAGCGCGGGGTCGCCGAATGCAGCCTGCGCCTCGGCTGCCGCGGAGCCGAAGGCGTCTTCGAGCTCGTCGAGCGACTCGACGAGCCGCATGCCCTTGCCTCCTCCGCCTGCGGCTGCCTTCAGCAGCACGGGCAGGCCGAGCTCGCCCGCGGCGGCGCGCGCCTGCTCGATGGTCGCCGTTCCCTCCGTGCCGGGGACGAGCGGCACGCCGGCATCGCGCAGCTCGCGCTTCGCCTGCGCCTTGTCGCCCATGCGCGCCATGACATCGGGCGTCGGGCCGACGAAAACGAGCTCGTTCTCGTCGCACGCGCGCACGAACGCCGGGTTCTCGGCGAGAAAGCCCCAGCCGGGATGCACCGCCTCGCAGCCGGTCGTCGTCGCGGCGGCGATCAGCGACGGGATCCTGAGATAGCTCTGGGCCGCCGGCGGTGGGCCGATGCGGAGTGCCCGGTCGGCCATGCGGACGAACGTCGCGTCCTCGTCCGCAGTCGAGTACACCGCGACCGCTTCGCAGCCGAGCTCGTGCAGCGCGCGGATCACGCGCACCGCGACCTCGCCGCGGTTCGCGACGAGGACTCGGGAAAACATCAAAGAGCGTCCAGCGGGGCGCTGATCACCGGCTCGAGCTCGAACAGGAGCTGACCGAACTCGACCGGCTCGCCGTTCTCGGCGTGGATCGCCCGCACGACGCCGGACGTCTCCGCCTTGAGCTCGTTGAAGAGCTTCATCGCCTCGAGCAGGCAGAGCGTCTGTCCCGGCGCGACCGCCTCCCCCACCTCGACGAACGGCTCTGCGCCAGGCTCGGGCGCGCGATAGAAGACACCGATCATCGGCGCCTCGACCGATACGAGGCCGTTCGAGACCACAGGCTCGCTCGACGCGCCGCCCGACGGCGACGGTGCCGCGGAGGCCGTCGCGGGCTGCAGCTCGACCTCCTGTGTTCGCTTGACGCTGACGCGCATTCCGTCCTCTTCGATCGTCACCTCACCCACGCCCGTCTCCTGCACGATCCGCACGACCTCGCGGATTCGCTCCGCGCGCGCACGCTCGAACGACGTCTCGAGGTTGTCGTCACCCGTCGCTCGACCGCGGATCGCGCGCAGCAACCGCTCGGCTTCCTCGCCGAAGAGCCCGAGCAGCAGCAGCTCCTCCTCGCTCGACGCGAGCCCCTCAGCCTGCGCGCGCAGCGCGTCGAGCGCCGGCACGTGGAGCTCGTCCGAATCGGGATCTGCGGTGCGCGCCACGGCGCGGCGAACGTTCTCGTCGATCGGTCCGGGTGGCGTGCCCCAGTGGCGCTCCAACAGCGCGCGCATCTCGTCGACGACGATCGAGTAGCGACTCGCGGCGAGAACGTTGAGGAGCGCCTGCGAGCCGAGGATCTGCCCAATCGGCGCGGCGAGCGGCGGTGAGCCGACCTCGACCCGGATCTCCACGACTTCGGCGAGCACCTCGTCGAGGCGGTCTCCAGCGAACTGGGCCCGGAGGTTGCCGTCGAGCGCCGCAACCAGGCCCGCCGGCAGGTCGTGCTCCGCCGCGCGCACGGCGATGCGCGGAGCAAGCGGCGTCACCGGTTCGTCGCCGATGTGCTCGTCGATCAGGTCCGACGCCTCCCAGAGCTTTTGGATGTTGACGTCGGTGGCGAGGCCGAGGCCGGCGAGCGCCTCCGCGAGGCTCTCGCCGGAGACGCGATGCAGCGTCAGCGCGACCGGGTAAACGGCGGTTGCGATCAGATCGGCGCCGGCGCGCGCGGCCTCGAGCGCGACTGCCATCGCGTTGCCGCCTGAGCCCTGGCAGTAGACGCCGACAGGCAGCCCGCTCGCCTCGGACAGCCGAGTGACGAGCTCGTGTGCCCGGTGCGGCTGGAGCGATCCGGTCGGATCGTGGAGGATCACGCGCGCCACGCCGAGCTCGGGCAGCTGCGACGCCTGCTCGACCAGCGGCTCCGTCTCGCCCGTCGGGCCTGAGCTGTACACGAGGCCCGCGGCGAGCTCGGCGCCCGCGGCGGCGATCGCCTCGGCGGCCTCGCGGAGATTCGAGACGTCGTTCAGCGGATCGTTGAGCCGGAAGACCTCGATCCCATTCTGCGCAGCGCAGGCGATGAACCGTCGGACGAAGTCGGCGTCGACAGGGTGCGAGCCGACGAGGAACCGGCCGCGCAGCGCCATCGCGAGCGGTGTCTCCACGCGCGATTTGATGGCGCGAATCCGCTCCCAGGGGCTTTCGAGGCCGCGCCGTACGGCCGTGTCGAAGACGCCGCCGCCCGAGACCTCGAGGTAGCGGAAGCCCGCTCCGTCGAGAATCTCGGCGACATGCAGGAGATCCGACGTCGGAATCCGCTCGGCAAGCGGGTCCTGCCCGAGCAGCCTGATGGACGTGTCGACTAGCGCGGGCACGCCCGGACCTTACAACCGGATCTACGCGCGCGAGATGTAGCGGCCTTCGCGCGGATCGACCTTGATGCGCTCGCCGGTGTTCACGAACATCGGCACGTTGACGACAGCGCCCGTCTCGAGCGTCGCCGGCTTCGTCACGTTGGAGACGGTGTCGCCCCTCACGCCGGGCTCGGTCTCCGTCACGGTCAGCTCGACCGACGCGGGGAGTTGCACGCCGGACGGCTTGCCGCCGACGACGAGCACCTGCACACTCGTCGACGGTTGCATGTACGGCAGCGCTTCCTCGAGCTCCGCATGCGGCAACGAGAATTGCTCGTATGACTCCTCGTCCATGAAGTGAACCTCGGAGCCATCGTCGTAGAGGTACTGGACGTTTTTGGTCTCGGTGAAGACGCGCGCGAACTTCTCCCCGGCGCGGAAGGTCTTGTCGACGACGGCGCCGGTGTCTGCGTTCTTTACTTTCGTGCGGACGAACGCGCCGCCCTTTCCCGGCTTTACGTGCTGGAACTCGACGATGCGCCAGACGCCGCCCTCGAGCTCGATGTGCATGCCGTTCTTGAATTGATTCGTCGAGATCGTGTCCGCCACGGCGGTCAAGGCTAGCTGAGCGATTAACGGACTGTCACCAGCTCCTTGGTGTACGAGCTGAGTAATTCCGGCTCATCCTCGGTGATAACCACGAGGTCTTCGATTCGCACGCCGCCACGCCCTTCGAGGTAGATGCCGGGCTCACAGGTGATGACGTTGCCGGGCTCGAGCACGTCCTCGGACTCTGGCCGCGCCGCAGGCGCCTCGTGCACGAGCAGGCCAACGCCGTGACCTAGCCCATGCCCGAACTTCTCGCCGAAGCCCGCGTCCTCGATCACGTTCCTTGCCGCCGCGTCGACGTCTGCGCCCGATACGCCCCCACGCATCGCATCCAGTCCGGCAAGCTGACCGCGCAGGCATGCGTCGTAGGCCTGGGCGAGGTCGTCAGGAAGGTCGCCCGTCGCGAACGTGCGTGTGCAGTCCGAGTTGTAACCCTCGAACAGCGCGCCGGTGTCGACTACGACCGTCGTGTTCGGCTCGACGACGCGGTCTGTGGGACGGCCGTGTGGCAGCGCGCCCGTTGGCCCGGAGCCGACGATGCTCTCGAAGGCGGTCCCGTGTGCGCCGAGCTCGTGGAAGATCTGCTCCAGCCGCCAGGCAAGGTCGCGCTCGGTGCGTCCGACGAAGCGCTCCTCCGCGAACGCGGCATAGACCCGGTCCGTGATCCGCGCGGCCTCGCGGATCGTCTCCAGCTCGCTCTCGTCCTTGACCGCGCGCAAGCTCTCGACCAGGCCCTTGCGCGGGACGAGCTCGAGTCCCCCGTCGCCCAGCGTCTCCCAGCCGTCGTAGGAGAGCGCGCTCGCTTCAAAGGCGATGCGGCCGTCGAGCGTCGCGCCGATGGTCTTCAACAGCGACCGCTGCGACTTCACGAACTCGACGCCTTCGAGCGAGCGCGCCGCCTCCGCGTAGCGAAAGTCGGTGAACAGCAGCAGCCGCTCGTCGTCGATGAAGAGTGCCGCGTTCGAGCTCTCGAACCCGATCAGATAGCGGACGTTGACGCCGGTCGTCACCAGCAGCGGCTCCTCGAGGGCGGCACGCAGCCGCTCGACCCGTTCGCTCACTCGTTCTGCGACAGCCATTCGATTGCCTCCTTGTATCCCATTGGTCCCTTGCCGATGACGCGATGTGCGGCCAGGTCGGAGATGACAGATTTGCGCCGCCACTCCTCGCGCTCATCGACATTGGAGAGATGAACCTCGACGATCGGAGCCTCGAACAGCTCGAGTGCGTCGCGGATTGCGTAGCTGTAGTGCGTCCACGCGCCCGGGTTGACGATCACCCCGTCGGCCCAATCGAGTGCCTCGTGGATCCAGTTGACGTACTCGCCCTCGTCGTTCGTCTGCTTGCACTGCGCGCTCGAGTTCTGGTCGCGTGCCCACTGGTAGATCTGCGACTCGAGCTCGCCGAGCGACCAGCCGCCGTAGAGCTTCGGGTCGCGGCGTCCGAGGACGTTGAGGTTGACGCCGTTGAGGACGAGGATGCGCACGGCGTTGAATCTATCCCGCGATCAGCTCGTCGAGGGCGGCACGGACGTCGTGCTCGGGTACCTCGGCCTCGAAGCCGCCCTCGTCGCCGAGCAGAATCAGCCGCAGCCGCCCCTTCTTGTCGCGCTGCAGCGCTTCCCACGCGCGCTCGCGGTCGAGGCGCGCCGGCTTCGGATGCAGGACCTCGCGGACCGTGTCAGCCGGTCGGCCGGAGAGGCGAAGCGCGGCGAGCAATCCGAGCGCGACTGCGCGACCGTGGGGCAGCGCATAGCCGGCGGCAGCCTCGAGCGCATGCGCGAACGTGTGGCCGAGGTTGAGCACATGCCGCGGTCCCTCGTCGCGTGGGTCGCGGAGGCAGAGGGCGGACTTGAACGCCGCGCAGCGTCGGACGAGCTCCGCGTCCGGCAGCTTCCAGAGCTGTTCCCCCGCGAGGAGCCCGGTCTTGACGACCTCGGCCATCCCGTTCAGCCGCTCGTCCGCGGAAAGCGTCTCGAGGAGTGCCGGATCGATCACGGTGCGCGCGGGCCAGTGGAAGGCGCCGACGAGGTTCTTTCCCTCGGGGATGTCGATGGCCGTCTTGCCGCCGATCGCGGCGTCGACCTGGCCGATGAGCGTCGTCGGCACCGGCACCCATGAGATTCCGCGGAGATAGGTCGCGGCCGCGAAGCCGGCCGCGTCGGTGAGCGAGCCGCCGCCGAGGGCGACGAGCGTGGCGTCCCGGCCGATGCGCAGAGCGCGCCAGAGGCGCTCGACCTCGCCTACCTGCTTCGCCGCCTCGCCCGACGGAAGCTCGTATTTCTCGGCGAATGCGAATGCCAACTGTGCGTCAGCGCCGTGAATCCCGTTGACGACCGGCTCGGTGACGAGCGCCGCCGGCCTCTCGATGAACTCGGCGAGACGCTCGAGCGTTCCGACCTCGACGTGCACGCCGGCGGCTGCGAGAACGACTCCGTCGGCATCCCGGGCCCGCGCATCGGCGACCTCGTCGTAGAGCGCGCGACGCAGCTCGAAGCGGCGGCGGAACTCGCTTTCGTCCTGCGCGAGGGGCCGGTCGCTGCCGCGCGTGCGTTCCCATGCGGTCTCGACGTCGACGTCGAGGACGACAACGAGCTCGTCGCGGAGCAGCTCGCGCACCTCGGGCGTCTCGACGGCGCCGCCGCCCACCGCGATGACTGCCGCCTTGGACGCGAGTGCGGCCCGAACCGTCGCTGCCTCGGCTGCTCGGTAGGCGGCTTCGTCGTGAACCAGGACGCTCGCGTCGAGCGCGTCGTCTGTATCGACGAGCTCGCGCCCGAGACGCCGCGCGACCTCCGCGCCGATCGTCGTCTTGCCCGCGCCCATGAAGCCGGCGAGGACGAGGTGACGATTCAGCGCGTGCGTTGCCACGGAATGCGCTCGAGGTACGCGCGCCACGCCGCCACGAAGTCGCCGAGCGCGTCGCCGCCGAACTTCTCGCGTGCCGCGCGCGCGAGCTCGAACGCGACTGCGGCTTCGGCGACGACGGCCAGCGCCTCGACCGCCGCGACGTCGCTGCGCTCGACCAGCGCCTGTCCCGGCTCGCCCGTCTCGAGGTCGACGGAGGCGAGCGGCTTCATCAGCGTCGGCAGCGGTTTCATCGCCGCGCGTACGACGATCTCCTCGCCGTTGGAGACGCCCGCCTCGATGCCGCCCGCGCGATTCGTGTCGCGCACGTAGCCGGCAACGATCTCGTCGTGTGCCTGCGAGCCCCGAAGCTGCGCGAGCGCGAATCCGTCTCCGATCTCGACGCCCTTCACGGCCTGGATTCCCATCAGCGCCGCCGCCAGGCGCGCATCGAGCCGGGACTCGCGGGTCGCGTACGAGCCCAGCCCGGGCGGCACACCACGCGCGCGCACCTCGACGACCCCGCCGACGGTGTCGCGCTCGCCGCGCGCCTCGTCGATACGACGTTGGAGCTCGTCCTCGTCGTGGACGGTGCCCGCAACCTCGATCTCGATCGCCGCGAGCAGCGCCTTGGCCACCGCGCCGGCGGCGACGACCACCGCTGTATGGCGCGCGCTCGCGCGTTCGAGCGCATCCCGAGTGTCCTCGAGGCCGTACTTCAGCGCGCCGGCGAGATCAGCGTGACCGGGTCGCGGCAGCGTCACCGGCTTCGTCCCCTTCCCCGCAGGCTCACCTTCCGGCGGCCAGGGGCTCATCCCCCACGTCCAGTTCTTGTGATCGCGGTTCTGCACGACGAGCGCAAGCGGAGTGCCCAGCGTGCGCCCGTGCCGCAACCCGGCGAGCACCTCGACGGCGTCCTGCTCGATCTGCTGCCGCGGGCTGCGTCCGTACCCTTGCTGGCGCCGCCGCAGGTCGGCGTCGATCGCTTCGCGGTCGAGGACGAGCCCGGCCGGCAACCCGGTCATGATCGCCACGAGCGCGGGCCCGTGCGACTCGCCGGCGGTGACGAGCGAGAGCGTCATGGTGCGGAGCGTACGGCGTTCCGCATCACGTCGAGCGGAGCGGAAAGGCCCGTCCAGAGCTCGAACGACGCCGCGCCCTGCCGGACGAGCACCTCGAGGCCGTCGACCACGGTCGCGCCGCCGTCGCGAGCAACGCGCGCCGTCGCGGTGTCCGGGTAAGGAAGTTCGACCAGGGTTTGTCCTGCGCGGAGCTCGAATAGCACCTCGTCACGCACCGGGGTCGCGTGGACGACGACATCTGCCTCTGCCACCTCGGGCGGCCACTCGCTGCGACGGGAGAAAACCTTGGCGCTCGGCATTGCGGCGGCGAACGCACGCGCGGCGCCGCCGTCCCCGACGATCACGGGTCGCTCAAACGTCAGGTCGTCGAGCACTGCGGCGTCCGTGCTCGCCCCCACCACGCGGCCGTCCCGGAACAGGACCGTGTTTACGGACTCGGCGTCAGCCTCGTCGCAGAGCTCAGCGGCAGCGAGCTTGTGCGGCGCCGTCACGTTCGCGCCGGCAAAACCCAGCGCCGCGAGCCCGCGGACAGCTTCCTCGAGGCGTTCCGGCGGAACGTCGACGGCGACGTACGCCCAATCGAGGCCGCGTGCGGCGAACGCCGCGTTCTGCATCCGCGGTGAGAGCGAGTGTGCGACCGGGTGGCCGAGCAGCGCGACGAGCCGCGTCTGCCCACTAATAGCCATGCTCGTCGGCGTACTTTCGGAACGCCGCGTAGCTCGACGTGAAGAAGTGATGCACCTTGTCCGGCTTGCGCACGAAGTAGAGGTAGTCGACCTTCGCCGGATGCGCGGCCGCCTGGATCGATGCAAGGCCGGGGTTGGCAATCGGCGTTGGCGGCAGGCCGGTGTGCACACGGGTGTTGTACGGATTGGGATCGTGGAGCTGCGATTCATGGAGCGACTCGGTTGGCGGAATGTCGAGCCCGTAGCGAATCGTGGCGTCGAGCTGCAGTGGCATCCGCGCATGCAGCCGGTTGTAGACGACGGCAGCGACGAGCGGGCGTTCGCGCGGCGCCTGCGCCTCCTTCTCGATCATCGACGCGATGATCAGAACGTCGTACGGCGTCAGGTTCTTGCGGCGCGCGTAGCGCAGGTTCACCTTCGCCCAGTTCTCCTGGAACGCGTCGAGCTGATCGCGGACGAGCTGCTTCGACGGCGTGTTCTTGAAGAAGTCGTAGGTCGCCGGGAAGAGAAAGCCCTCGTAGCGGTACCGCGTCCGCCCGAAGCCAGGAACGCGCGTGTTGCCCGCGGTCGCCTTCAGGTACGCGGATCCGGACAACCTCGGCCGCACGCCGCGCTTGTGCAGCGCGATCGCATCGACGGCAGTGATCCGGTCGGCCATCTGACGTCGCGTGAAGCCCTCGGGAAAGACGATCCGGAACGGCTTCGGGGGCGGCGGTGGCGGCGGCGGAGGAGGAGGCGCGGCCTCGGAGCCGTGCGAGCGCACGACGGCCACCGCCCCCACCGCGACTGCGCCGGCGACGAGGAGTGCGACGGCCAGCGCGATCGTGCGGCGCATCGCGATCCGCCGAGGCGTTACCGGCGGGCGCTGCTCGACCACTCGAGGTAGCTCGACAACAGGTGCGCGGCCGCCTTCGCGTCGTCGCCGCCGGCGAGGACGCTCGTGAAACGCTCGTCGAACGTCTCCACGGGAACGTTCACTCGCGCACGAAGCGTCTCGACGAACGCCGCGGTCTCCCTCGCCTGCTCGCCGTGCTCGCCGCGGAGTGTCACGGGCATCCCGACGACGATGCGCTGCGGCGCCTCTTCACGGATCAACTCGACGAGCGAGTCGAGCCCCGTGGCCGTTCCAGCTCGCTCGACCACGCCGCGCGGCCGCGCGAGCGTGCCCGTCGGATCCGAGACCGCGACGCCGGTGCGCGCCGCGCCGAAGTCGAGCGCGAGCACCTTCATCAAGACAGCGCGGCGGCGACGGCCTTCTTCCCTGCCGCGAGCGCGTCGCCTACTCCGTCCGGGTTCTTCCCGCCTGCCTCCGCCAGCGTCGGCCGGCCGCCCCCGCCGCCCCCGATGTGCTTGCCGAGCTCGCGCACGAGCGCCGTCGCATCGAGTCCGCGACCGACGAGCGTCTCGTCGAGGTTGATGACGAGATACGCACGCCCGTCGTCCACCGAAGCCACGATGACGCCGTCCGCCTTCTCCTGCTTGCGTAGCCGGTCCGAGAGATCGCGGAGCGGCCCACCCTTCAATGCCTTGGCCTGGACGAAGACGACGTTGCGCTCCTTGTCCACGATGTCGAACTCCGCGCCCGCGTCCTTGCTCACGCGCTTGGCCTCCTTGCGCACACGCTCGAGCTCGGCGCGGAGCTCCTCCGACTCGCGCGCGCGTTCGTGCAGCCATGCAAACGCCTCGCCGCTCGTCAGCGCCTCGATCCTGCGCGCACCGGAGCCCACGGATCCTTCGGAGAGGATCGTGAACGCGCCGATCTCCGCCGTCGAGCGTACGTGCGTCCCGCCGCACAGCTCGAGCGAATACCCGGGAATCTCGACGACGCGGACGACCTCGCCGTACTTCTCGCCGAAGAGCATCATCGCGCCGAGGTTGCGCGCTTCCTCGATCGGCGTCTCGAACGTGCGAACCGGCAGGTTCTCGAAGATCTTCTCGTTCACACGCTGCTCGATGTCGACCCGCTCGTCGTGCGTGAGCGCCTGCGGATGCGTAAAGTCGAAGCGCAGCTTGTCGGGACGAACGGCAGAGCCGGCCTGGCGCACGTGGTCGCCGAGCACGTCCTGCAACGCCTTGTGCAGCAAATGCGTCGCGGTGTGGTTCGCCATCGTCGGAAAGCGGACCGACCACGGCACGCCGGCGCGAACGCGATCGCCCTCGGCGAAACCGGACCCCTCGAAGAGCAACGCCTGGTCGTCCTCGAAGCGGTAGGCCTCCCGCAGCTCCGCGCGCGTGCCGTCCTCCTTCTCGATCCAGCCGAGGTCGGCGACCTGGCCGCCGCCCGCCGGATAGAAGGGCGACTCGCGCAGCTTGGCGAGGAAGAGCCCATCCCCCCACTCTACGAGCGCGCCGATCTGCGTCAGCACCACGGTCTTCAGGTAGCCGACGAACTCGCTGCGGAAGCCTGCGCGCGCGGCGAACTCGCCTGCGCGCTTCGCGTCGCCCCCGGGGACACCGGCGCGCGAGATCTCGCGGTGCTCTTCCATCAGGTGCGTGTACTCCTCCTCGTTGACCTCTTGGCCGCGCTCGCGCGCGAGCTCGCGCGTGAGCTCGATCGGGAAGCCGTACGTCGCCTGCAGCGTGAACGCATCCTCGCCGGTGATGTGGCCGTCCGCGGCCGCGTCCTCGAAGTGGCTCATGCCGCGCTCGAGCGTTTCCGCGAACCGCTGTTCTTCGGCCGAGAGCACGTCGTGGATCTCGCGGCGGTGCTCGGCGAGCTCCGGGTACGCCTCTTGCATCTGCTCGATGACGGTATCCGCGAGGTCGGCGAGGAACGGCGACTGCATGCCGATACGCAGCCCGTGCTGCGCGGCGCGGCGGATGACGCGGCGCAACACATAACCGCGCCCTTCGTTCGACGGCGTGACGCCGTCGCCGACGAGGAACGTCATGCCGCGCCCGTGGTCGGCGAGCACGCGGTGCGCCTTCGTCGCGTCGGGCGAGTCGCCGTACGCGACGCCCGACTGTTCAGCGATCCACTGCATGATCAGCTGGTAACCGTCGGTGTCGTAGACGGAGGGCACATCCTGCGCAACGCGCGCGACGCGCTCGAGCCCCCAGCCCGTGTCGATGTTCTGGGTCGGCAGCGGCGTCAGCGTCCCGTCGGTGTGCAGCTCGTACTCCATGAAGACGAGGTTGCCGAACTCGAGGAACCGCTCGCCGCCGCAGCGCGTGCATCCGGGCAGGCAGTCCGGCTCTCCACAGCCGGTCTCGGGACCCCAGTCCCAGTACAGCTCCGAGTCGGGGCCACAGGGCCCCGGGCCCCCTACCGACCAGAAGTTCTCCGACGATGGCAGCGGCACGATCCGCTCCGGCGGCATGCCGATCTTCTCCCAGAGGTCGATCGCGACCTGGTCAGGCCCGAGCTTCAGCTCCGGATCGCCGGCGTGGACGCTCACCCAGAGCCGCTCCCAGTCGAACTTCAGGTGGTCGCGGATGAACTCGGTCGCGAGCTCGATCGCGCCCTCCTTGAAGTACTGCCCGAACGAGAAGTTACCGAGCATCTCGAAGAACGTCAGGTGGTACGTGTCGAGCCCTACCTCGTCGATGTCGGGCGTGCGGAAGCACTTCTGGCAGATCGTCGTCAGCGGCGCGGGCGGCGGCTCGCGTCCGAGGAAGTACGGCATCTGCGGCTGCATGCCAGCGCTGATGAGGAGAGTGGAACGGTCGTCCGCGCGC
>DASVFB010000062.1:0-9964 GCA_036380275.1 Gaiellaceae bacterium
GCGCTCGCTCTTCGGCTCGTCGGCCGCCGCGGGCTCGATGGCCGACCAGGACGAGCTGCGGGCGAAGGTCGACGCGAACGGCATCGCGCTACCGGACGCCGTCTCGGAGCACGGCGTCGACCTCGACCGGGCGCTCGATGCTCGCTCCCAGCTCGAGAACGCCGCGGCTTACCTCGAGCTGCACATCGAGCAGGGACCTGTGCTCGAGTCGATGGGCCTCGCGCTCGGTGTCGTCCTCGGCACGTTCGGCGTCGAGCGGCACCTCGTCACGTTCCGCGGCCAGGCGGCGCACGCTGGCTCGACGCCGATGGACGCGCGCCGGGATGCGCTCGCGGGCGCGGCGAAGCTCGAGCTCGAGATCCGCGAGATCGCGAAGCGGACCGGTGGGGGCGCGGTGTGCACGATGGGCGGCGTCGTGACGAAGCCCGGCATCGTCACCTCCGTCGTCGAGACGGCCGAGTGCCTGCTCGACCAGCGCCACCTCGACGCCTCCACACTCGCGGAGATGCTCAGCAATGCGCAAGCCGCGTCCAAGCGATTCGCTCTGGAAGAAAGCATCGCCGTCGAGTGGGACCGCATCTGGAACATTCAGCCGATCCTGTTCGACGAAGCGTTGATCGAGCTCGCGGACGAGGCGATCCGCGAGGTCGCGCCCGCGTCCCACCGCCTGCCGAGCGGCCCGCTGCACGACGCGGCCGAGGTCGCGCGCGCCGGCGTCCCGACCGTGATGCTCTTCGTGCAGAGCCTCCGCGGCCTCTCGCATACGAGGCTCGAAGACACGAAGCCGGAGCACCTCGAGCTCTCGGTGCAGGCGCTCGATCGCCTGGCTGCGAAGACGCTACAGAGGTTGCGGTACGAGCTAATCTAAAGGGGCAGGGAGTCGGCCGCCCAGCCAGGCTCCTCCCCTCTCCCCCAGAAGAAGGAGTTTGGCCCTGCGGGTGTTGCCGCAGCACCCGAGCCTGCCGGCTCCCTGCGATCCGTTCTAGCTTCGCGTGACGCGGTAATGCGCGCGGGCGGGGATGTCGACGAGCTCCCCCTCATGTCGGCCGCTGCTCGCCCGCGGACGCGACGAGCGAGTCGAACACGGTGCTCGAGGAAGGCGCGAACGAGCTTGCCGTCGCCGAGTTGGAGGACTTCGGGCAGCTGGGTGTGCAGGCGCGCTCGTCTAGAAGGCGCGCACGAGCACGACGCCGCCTGCGACGAGCGCGACGCCGAGGAGCCGCACAGGCGACGCATGGTGCTCCTTGAAGCCGACCCAGCCGAACTGGTCGACGAGCACCGACGCGAGCGTCTGGCCGAAGACGATCGCCGTAGCGAGCGTCACCGCGCCGAGCTTCGGGGCGGTGACGATCGAGCCGGTGACGTAGAACGCGCCGAGCAGCCCGCCGATCCACATCCACCAGGGCACGTCGCCGAGCCGCGCGAGCGACGGAAGCGGTTTCCGCACGAACGCGGAGATGATCAGCAGCGCGATCGTCCCGACGAGGAACGAGACGAACGCGGCGCGAATCGGGCTCCCGACCCAGTGAGAGAGCTGAGAGTTGATTCCGAACTGGAACGGCAGCATGGCTCCCGCTACGACCGCGAAGAGCAGGTAGAGCCAGGTCATTGTGCGCGCCGATTTCGGCGCGTTAGGATCGTTCCCCTGCCATGTCTCTGACATTCGGCGTCACCGTTCTCCCCGATCCGCCCTACACGCGGATGATCGAGTTGATGCAGTTCGCGGAGAACCAGGGCCTCGAGTACGCGTGGACGTACGACTCGCACATCCTCTGGCAGGACTCGTATGCGACGCTCGCGCTCGCCGCCGCGCAGACGAAGCGCATCAAGCTCGGGCACTTCGTGACGAACCCGGGCATCCGCGACCCGACGATCGCCGCGAGCTGGTACGCGACGGTGCACGACGTCTCGAACGGGCGCATGGCGATGGGAATCGGGCGCGGCGACTCCTCGCGCCGCGTCGTCGGACTGCAGCCCGTGAAGGTCGCCGAGTTCGAGCGGCGCTGCGCGATGATCAAGGAGTTGATGAACGGCCGCGAGGTCGACTGGAACGAGAAGCAGCTAAAGCTGGAGTGGGTGCGCGACGAGCTGCCGGACATTCCGATGTGGATCGCGGGCTACGGGCCGAAGGCGCTCGCCGTCGCTGGGCGCGTCGCCGACGGCGTCATCATCCAGCTCGCGGATCCGCAGATCATCCAGTGGATCATGGACACGGCTCGCAAGGCGGCGGAGGAGGCCGGCCGCGACCCGAGCGAGCTGAAGTGCATCGTGGGTGCGCCGTCCAACGTGACGGACGACATCGCTTCGGCGCGCGAGCAGGCGAAGTGGTTCCCGGCGATGGTCTCGAACCACGTGATGGACCTGATCGAGCGCTATGGCTTCGACTCGGAGATCCCGGCGGCGCTCACCGAGTACGTAAAAGCGCGCAAGTTCTACGACTACAAGGAGCACTCGCGCGTCGGCGCGAAGCACGGCGAGTTCGTGACTGACGAGATCGTCGACCGCTTCTGCGTCCTCGGCACGCCCGAGCAGGCGACCGAGAAGCTCAAGGAGCTCGAATCAGTCGGCGTCGACCAGTTCAACATCTATTTGATGACGCACTCCCAGGAAGAGACGCTCGAGGTGTACGGCCAGGAGATCATTCCGCAGTTCAGCGGCGTCGCCGCCTAACTGACTTTCCTCGCGCATGTATGCGTCTCTCGGACATGCCCCGAGTCCAAAGGACTAGGGGCATGCCCGGCGCGGACGTGCTTGCGCGCGAACGTCAGTCCGGGCAGGTTCTGGACGTCTCACCGACGGTGCTCGGTCGGCCATGACCGGAGTCCAGGACTCGGGTCATGGCCCAACGGGACGTCGGGTGGCCGCCGCATCTGCGCCGACCGGATCGTCGGCGCTCCACGGGAAGTCGATCCACCTGTCGGTGCGCCGCCACACGTACTCGCAGCGGACTGAGGAGTGCGGCTTCTCGTACAACACGGCGCAGCGGACTTCGCCGACCTTGCCGGCGCAGAAGTCCTTCACCAACATGAGTGTCTGGCCCGTGTCTGCGACGTCGTCGGCGATCAGCACGCGTGCCTCCTCGAGGTCAACGAGCTCCGGTACCGGCGGCAGGATCATCGGCATGTCGAGGCGCTCGTCGACGCCCGTGTAGAACTCGACGTTCATCGTGAACGTGTTCTTCACGCCGAGGGCGTAACCGAGCGCTCCGGCGACGAGGAGTCCGCCGCGCGCGATCCCGAGCACGAGGTCAGGAACGAAGCCGTCATCGCGAGCCGCAGTCGCGAGCTCGCGTGCGCCCCGGCCGAGCTCCTCCCAGCTCATCACCTCGCGCGGCCGGTCGTTCACACGAGACCTGCGATGTCATCCGGCCGCACTGGGACGCGCGCGAGCTCCAGCCCGGTCGCATCTCGGAGCGCGGCGACGATCGCGGCCGTCGACACCACCGTCGGCGGCTCGCCGACGCCCTTGAGCCCGTACGGCGCGTCCGGCTCCGGATCCTCGACCAGGTCCGACACCACGCGCGGCATGTCGAGCGCGGTCGGGATCAGGTAATCCGTGAAGCTCGCGTTCGCGATCACGCCGTCGCGCGTCTGGATCTCCTCCATCAGCGCGAGACCGAGCCCCTGCGCCGTGCCGCCTTCGATCTGGCCCTCGACGGCCTGCGGGTTGATCGCCTTCCCGACGTCCTGAGCCGTTCCGATCCAGACGACGCGCGTCAGGCCGAGGTCGACGTCCACCTCGACGACAACCTTCATCGCGGCGCACGCGAGCGCGACGTGCGCAGGCCCGTCGGTGATCTGGCCGGTTTCGGGATCGAGCGCTTTCGTCGGCGGATGACGGTAGATGCGCTCGACGTCGACCTCGCCGCCGGTTCGCTCGCGTTCCGCAAGCGCTGCGCGGCAAGCGTCGCGCACGGCGCCGGCGGCCATCCACGTCATGCGTGAGGCGGAGGCCGAGCCGGATGACGCGACGTTCGCGGTCGAGCCAGGAGCAAGGCGCACGCGGTCGGTTCCGAGCTCCGTGCACGCGACCTGGAGCACGACGTTCGACACGCCCTGGCCAACCTCGGCGCCGGCGCAGTGCACTTCCGCCGACCCGTCGGGGAAGAGGCGGACGCGCGCAGCGCAGAAGTCGTCGAAGCCCTCGGAGTAGCAGAGGTTCTTGAAGCCGACCGCGAAACCGACACCACGCTTCACGCCTTCGCCGCGCGTCGTGTTACCCGCGCCGCCCGGCAGCCGGATAGCCTCGCGCGGCAGCTCCTCCGGCACGGGCTCCTGCAGCGCGAGGCAGCGCTTGATCACATTCGTGACGGGCAGCGAGCCCGTGATCGGCTGCCCCGTCGGGAGCCGGTCGCCCGGGCCGATCGCGTTCAGCAGGCGCAGCTCGACCGGGTCGATGCTAAGCGCGGCCGCGAGCTTGTCGATCTGTGCCTCGGCGGCGAAGCACGTCTGGACCGCGCCGAAGCCGCGCATCGCCCCGCACGGCGGATTGTTCGTATACACCGACGTCGACTCGATCAGCGCGTTCGGCACGTTGTACGGCCCGCAGGCGAACGAGGCGGCATTGGCCGTCACCGCGGTCGAGCTCGACGCGTAGGCGCCGCCGTCGAGCAGGATCCGCATCCGCACGTTCACGATGCGGCCGTCGCCCATCGCGCGGTGCTCGGCCCAGATCCGCGCCGGATGACGGTGCACGTGCCCGGTGAACGACTCCTCGCGGTTGTAGACCATTTTCACCGGCCGGTTCGTATGCAACGCGAGCAACGCGGAGTGGATCTGCATCGAAAGGTCCTCGCGGCCGCCGAACGCCCCACCGACGCCGGCGAGGTGAATCCGGACCTGGTCCGGGGACAGGGCCAGGCAGGGCGCGATCTGGTCGCGGTCGACGTGCAACCACTGCGTGGCGACGTAGATGTCCACGCCGCCCTCGCCGTCCGGCACGGCGAGGCCCGACTCCGGGCCGAGGAAGGCCTGGTCCTGCGTGCCGAGCTCGTAGTACCCGCTCACGCTGACGTCTCCCGCCGTGTCGGGATTGCCGTGGCTGATCAGCATCGTCCGGACGACGTTCGGGCGGGGGTCGTCGCGGTAGCCGTGGCCCGCGGTCGGCCGGTCGGGATGCAGCGGCGCCGACTCCGTCGCGCGCTCGGGATCGACGATCGGCTCGAGAGGCTCGTACTCGACGACGATTCGCTCGGCGGCCCGGCGCGCCTGCTCCGGATGTTCTGCGGCGACGACGGCGACGGGCTCGCCGAAATAGCGGACGCGGTCGATCGCCAGCACCGGCTGGTCGGCGAACTCGAGGCCGTACGTCTTCTGACCAGGCACGTCGTCGTGCGTGAGCACGGCGCGCACCCCGGGCAGTGTGAGCGCGTCGGAGAGATCGATCGAGAGCACGCGTGCGTGTGCGTGCGGGCTGCGCAGCGTGTGGCCCCAGAGCATTCCGGCGGCGGAGAGATCGCTTGCGTACTCGAACTCGCCGGTCGTCTTCGGAACGCCGTCGACGCGCTTCACGCTCTCGCCGACACGTCCGAGCTCGAGCTCGCGCGCGGGCGGGAGGCGCAGTACGTTGCTCATCGCGCCGCCGCCGTCCGCACGGCGTCGAAGATCTTCATGTAGCCCGTGCAGCGGCAAAGGTTCCCCGACAGCGCCTCGCGGATCTCGTCCTCGCTCGGATTCGGCGTCCGCTGGAGCAGCGCCGCTGTGGCGACGACGAGCCCGGGCGTGCAGAAGCCGCACTGGACTGCTCCTGCGTCGACGAACGCCTGCTGCACAGGGTGCAGGTCTTCCCCGGCGCCGAGCCCTTCGACCGTGACGACGTCGTGTCCGTCCGCCTGAGCCGCGAGCACCAGGCACGCGCACACGAGCTCGCCGTCGAGCAACACGGAGCAAGAACCGCACTCGCCCTGCTCGCACGCGTTCTTGGAGCCCGGGAAGCCCAGCCGCTCGCGCAATGCGAAGAGGAGGCTCTCTCCTTCCCACACCTCTGCTTCGTGACGCTCCCCGTTGACTGTGACGGTGACTCTCATGCGACGAGGCACCTCTGAAGCGCGCGCCGCGTGAGCACGCGCAGCGCGTGTCGGCGGTACGCGGCCGTGCCGCGGACGTCGTCGATCGGGCTTGCGGCGGCGGAGACGTGCTCCGGGAAGCCGTCCACCTCCGAGAGTGGCGAGACGACCAGCCCTGCGACAGGACCTGCTGAGCCGAACGAGGCGCGCACCTCGTCGCGCTCGCGGTCGACTGCCAGTGCGAGCGAGCACACGGCGATCACCATCGCGTTGCGCGGCCCGATCTTCATGAAGGTCTGCGCCGCGCCGCTCGGCTCGATGTGCACCGCGACGATCAGCTCGTCCTCGGCCAGGGCGTTCCGCTTCGGGCCGACGAGGAAGTCGGTCAACGGAAGCCGCCGCGTGCCGCGGACGCTCGCGAGCTCCACGTCGGCGCGCTCGACGAGCAACGGCGGCAGCGCGTCGCCCGCAGGCGAGGCCGTGCCCAGGTTGCCGCCGATCGTGCCGCGGTTCCGAATCTGCGGCGAGCCTACCGTGCGCGAGGCCTCGGCAAGCGCGGGCAATGCCGTGGCGAGCTCGCCCATCGCGTCGGTGTAGGTGAGCGCGGCCCCGAGACGCAACGTTCCGTTCTCGCGCCTCCAGCCTTTCAGCTCCGCGACCTCGTTGAGGTTCAGTAGCGCGTCCGGCCGCGTGCGGTCGAAGTTGAGCTCGACCATCATGTCGGTGCCGCCCTCGATCGGGCGCGCCTCGGGGCGCTCCGCCTTCAGCTGCAGCGCCTCCTCCAGTGAGCGCGGGCTCAGGACGTCCATCGGGTGAAGCGTAATCCCGTAAGGTCGCATCGTGGCCGACCTCGCTCGACGGCTCGCGGTTGCTCGCGGTGACGAGCCTGCGGATGTCGTCGTGCGGGGCGGGCGCGTGCTCTCGGTCTTCACGCGCGAATGGCTCGATGTCGACGTGGCGATCGCCGACGGGTGGATTGCCGGCCTCGGCGAGTACGACGGCGCCGAGGTGGTGGACGCAACCGGGCGGTACGTCGTGCCCGGCTTCATCGACGCGCACATGCACCTCGAGTCCTCGAAGCTGCTCCCGGACGAGTTCGCGCGTCTCGTGCTGCCGCTCGGGACCACCGCAGTCATCGCCGACCCACACGAGATCGCCAACGTCCTCGGGACGGACGGCGTGCACTGGCTGCTCGACGCATCCGCCGGCATCCCGCTCGACGTCTACTTCATGGCCTCGTCATCTGTTCCGGCGTCGGAGTACGAGTCGCCGCGCCGTGCGCTGACTGAGGGAGACCTCGAGGCGCTGCTCCGCCGCCGGCGCGTGCTCGGCATTGCCGAGATGATGAACTTCCCGGGCGTCGTCTCCGGCGACGAGGCCGAGCTCGCGAAGCTCGCGCTCGCGACGCACGTCGACGGTCACGCGCCGGGCGTCCGCGGCCGGGATCTGCAGGCGTACGCCGCCGCCGGAGTTCGATCCGACCACGAGACGTCGACGCTCGACGAGGGACGTGAGCGGCTCCGCGCCGGCATGTGGCTGCTCGTGCGCGAGGCGTCCGCCGCACGCAACCTGCGCACGCTCTTGCCGCTCGTCGCCGAATATGGGCCTGCTCGGATCGCGTTCTGCACCGACGACCGCGAGCCGGAGCACATCGCCGAGGACGGCCACATCAACGCGATGGTGCGCGACGCAGTCGAGTTCGGCGTCTCGCCCGAGGATGCGCTCGTGATGGCGTCGCACAACCCGGCGCAGTACCACGGGCTCGACCACCTCGGCGCGATCGCTCCCGGGCGTCAGGCCGACCTCGTCCTGCTCGCCGACCTGGACCGGTTCGTGCCGGAGCTCGTCCTGAAGCGCGGCAGGGAGGTGGCCGAGGTGCCGCGCGCGACCGTGCCCGACTGGGTGCGCCACACCGTGCGGATCGGCGCGCTCGGGCCCGAGGTGTTCCGGATCGCGTGGTCCGGCGGGGCGGCGCGGGTGATCGGCCTCGTGCCGGGGCAGATCATCACGGAGTCCCTCGTCGAGGTGCCGAAGCACCGCGGCGGTGAGGCCGTCGCCGATCCGGAGCGCGACCTCGCGAAGATCGCCGTGATCGAGCGGCACCTCGGCACCGGCCGCAGCGGCCTCGGGTTCGTCCGCGGTTTCGGTCTCCGCCGTGGCGCCATCGGCTCGACGCTCTCGCACGATGCGCACAACCTCGTCGTCGTCGGTATGGACGACACCTCGATGGCGTTCGCCGTGCGCCGGCTGGCGAACATCGGCGGCGGCATCGTCGTCGTCGACGGCGGCGAGCTGCTGGCCGAGCTGGCGCTGCCGGTGGCGGGAATCCTCTCCGACGCCCCGCTCGCGACGGTCGTCGCAGCGAGCGAGGCGCTCGTGGCCGCGGCGCGCGAGCTCGGCTGCGAGATCGAGGCGCCGTTCCAGTTGCTCGCGTTCCTCGCGCTGTCGGTGATCCCCGCGCTGAAGATCACGGACCGTGGCCTCGTCGACGTCGAGCGCTTCGCGATCGTGCCGCTGCGCGCCGAATGAGCGCCCCGGCTCTGTGGAGAGATCGGCACACCCGCGTAACGGTGTCTGACCCCACGCACCGTCCGTTCCGGGCGGGAGCGCGCGATCCACGCGGCCGCCGCGCGCTTGATCAAGCGGTTCGTTCGTCTCTCCGGCGTCTGACACCGCGTACTGTCCTTTCGGAGAGGGGCCGCAACGGATGAGCATGCTGCTCCACAATGCGCACGTCGTTGCGATGGACGACAAAGGGTCGGAGTACGACGACGGCTGGGTGCTGATGGCGAACGGCCGGATCGAGGCCATCGGCGGCAGCATCCCGCCGGACGCGCCGGATCGCATCGACGTCGGCGGCGCCATTGTCACGCCGGGGCTCGTCAACACGCACCATCACCTGTACCAGACGCTCACGCGCGCGCGGGCGCAGCAGGCCGACCTGTTCACGTGGCTGCGCGAGCTCTATCCCGTCTGGGCCGGCATCGACGAGGAGTCGGTGTACGTGGCGGCGCGCACCGGGCTCGCCGAGCTGGCGCTATCGGGTTGCACGACTGTCTTCGACCACCACTACGTCTTCCCGCGCGGCACGAGTGGGCTGATCGAGGCCGAGGTGCGCGCGGCACGCGAGCTCGGCGTGCGCATCGTCGCGTCGCGCGGCTCGATGGACCTCGGCGAGTCCGACGGCGGCCTGCCGCCCGACGCACTCGTCGAGGAGATCGACGACGTCCTCGCCGAGACCGAGCGTCTCGCCGAACTGCAGGACGAGGACGGCCTCGTCCAGATTGCGGTCGCGCCGTGCTCTCCGTTCTCCGTGACCGGACAGCTGATGCGCGAGTCGGCGGAGCTCGCGCGGCGGCTCGGCGTGAAGCTGCACACGCATCTCGCGGAGACGGTCGAGGAGGACGAGTACTGCCGCGAGCTCTACGGCTGCCGTCCCGTCGAGTACCTGCGCGAGCTCGGGTGGATCGACTCGGACGTCTGGTGCGCCCATTGCGTCCACCTCGACGACGAGGACATCGAGACCCTCGGCCGCGGGGGCGTCGGCGTCGCGCACTGCCCGACGTCGAACATGCGCCTCGGCGCCGGCATCGCGCGCGTGCGGGAGCTTGCCGCCGCGGGCGTTGAAGTCGGGCTCGGCGTGGACGGCTCGGCGTCGAACGAGCGCGGCGACCTGCTCTTCGAGGTCAAGCAGGCGCTGCTCGTCGCGCGCGTCCGCGGCGGCCCCGCGGCGATGACGGCGCGCGACGCTCTGCGGCTCGGTACGAGAGGCGGCGCTGCCGTTCTCGGAAGGGACGACCTCGGCTCGCTCGAGCCGGGCAAGCGGGCAGACGTCGCGGTGTGGCGAACGGACACGCTGGAAATGGCAGGGTCCCGGGACCTGGTCCCGGGGCTTGTCCTTTCCGCCCCGCACCGGGTCGACCGGCTCTACGTCGGCGGCGAGGAGGTCGTCCGGGACGG
>DASVFB010000063.1:0-17799 GCA_036380275.1 Gaiellaceae bacterium
CCGAGCCGTGACCTCCGCGAATCACTCGGCTTCTACGAGAAGCTCGGCTTCGAGAATCGCGGAGCCCCGCCTGAGGAGTGGAACTACATGATCCTCGGGCGCGGGAGCATTGAGCTGCATTTCATCGGCGAGCCAAACTCGTTTGCGGAGTGGACGGCGCCGACGAGCTGCCACCTCGCAGTCGCGGATGCCGACGCGCTCCATGCGGAGTGGGCTCATGTAGGCGTCACCGCCGAAGCTCCTTCGACCACCGACTATGGGATGCGTGAGTTCACGCTCCTTGACCCGAGTGGAAACCTCCTCCGAGTCGGGTCGGTCGTGACTTCGTAGCATCGCTCCGGCGCGGCACCCAGCGAACGAGAGGAGAGACGTGAGCTCGACTGCACCCGATTACAAGGCGATCACCCAGCGCCAGCAGGGCATCTGGTCGAGTGGCGACTTCGGCCGCGTCGGCGCGCTTCTCGTGCTCCACGGCGAGTTACTAGCCGAGAGCGTCGACATTCATCCCGGAGATCGGGTGCTCGACGTCGGCGGTGGGACGGGCACCGCCTCACTTGCCGCCGCACGGCGCTTCGCCGACGTCACGTGTACGGACTTCGTGCCGGAGCTCCTCGAACAGGCCGAGCGGCGCGCGGAGGCCGAGGGCTTGCCAATCGCGACCCAGGTCGCGGACGCGCAGAGCCTTCCCTTCGACAACGACTCGTACGACGTCGTGATCTCCACGTTCGGCGCGATGTTCGCCCCCGATCAGCAGCGCGTCGCGGACGAGCTCGTGCGCGTCTGCCGCGGCGGCGGGCGCATCGGCATGGCGAACTGGGCACCCGCCTCGATGATGGGCGAAGTCTTCCGCGCGACCGGCAAGCACGTCCCGCCGCCGCCGGGAGTCCAGCCTGTGTTCAACTGGGGCGACGAGGCGAAGGTGCGCGAGCTCTTCGGCGACCGCATCAGCTCACTAACGGTCATTCCGCGCGATCTCACTTGGCGCTTTCGCTCGCCAGAACACATGCTCGAGTACATGCGCGATTGGTACGGCCCGACGAAGGTGGCCTTCGGCGCGCTCGACGGTGACGGACAGCAGGCGCTCGCCTCGGACATTCTCGACGTGTATCGGACTCACAACCGCTCCGGCGACGACACGCTCGTCGCCCCATCGGCCTACGTTGAGATGATCGCCGTCAAGGCCTGACCCGAGATTCGGGAGGGCGCCGGACGAGCGGCGCCCTCCCTCAGTAGCGTAAAGGCGTGAAGTAGTGCGCCCAGACCTTCGTCCGTAGCACCGAGCCAGCCGGCTAGCCGACGCTTGGGGTCGGCGCGTACTCCCCGAGGAAGCCCTCGCTCACGATCTTCTGCCTGACGGCTTCCTCGCCGATGTAGCACTGCCACTCGCGGCCGTCGCTCGCCAGCGACCGGCAACCGCCGTTCACGCGCTTGTTCGCGTCGACGGTCGGCTCGACGGTGCCCATCCAGTCGCTGATCGCGTTGGAAGGCGCGTGCGCAAGCACGCAGTGGTATTCGACGTTCTGCTTGACCACGGTGCACGTCGGCTCCGTGCCCGCGAGCCAGAGCGTTCCGGCGGGAATGCTCGCCGCCACGTCCTCGCCGCTGATCAGCTTGGCAGCGGCGAAGCTCGCACCTGTCACGACGACGACCGCCGGGATCGCGAGGATCGCGACCAGACGCTTCGAGCGCCGGCGGGGTCGCGGCTGCTTGTCGAGGTTGCGCGCGGCCGCCTGCTCCAGAGCGTCGCCGAGCCTCGTCAAATCCGTAACAGCCTTGTTCATTTCGATGCCTCCAGTGGGTTCATGATTCGCCTGCGCAGCGCGGCCAGGCCTCGCGAGACGCGAACGCGCGCAGCGCTCGGTGTCGTGCCGAGTGCATCCGCGACGCCGTCGTAGTCCAGGTCGGCGACGACTCGCAGCCGGATCGCTTCGCGCTGGCTCTCGGGCAACTCGTCGAACGCTTCATCCAAGCCGTCGAGCCATGCCTCGGCCGGCTCGACCTGCGCGGGCTCGCGTTCGAGCCGCTCGAACACGCCGAGGCGCTCGCAGGCCGACCGCTCGAGCGACTGGCGGCGCACCGACGCGAGCAGCACGTGCCGCGCGATCGCGAAGAGCCACGGCCCCGCAGAACCGCCCGCCTCGTCGCGGAAGCGCGCCCGCGCGAGCCATGCCTGCGCGAACGTCTCCGCCGTCAGGTCGTACGCCGCGTCGACGTCGCGACTGCGTCGCAGGTGGAAGCCGTGCACGCCTTCCGCGTAGCGCTCGTACAGCTCACGAAACGCGTGCGGATCGCCGCGAGCCTCGCCCAGGAGTCTCGCGTCGCTCTTCAAGTCCCCGCCGCCGTCATCGTCATTAGCTAGATGTCGCGAGCGGCGCGAGATGTTACGGCGCCCGCGGCAGCTCGACCACGAACGTCGCGCCGGCACCGGGCGACGAACGAACATCGAGGCGGCCGCCCATCCGCCGGACAAGCTCGCGCGAGATGTAGAGGCCCAGCCCGGTCCCGCCGTGTGTCCTCGTCAGCTCGGCTCCCGAGCGGTAGAACTTCTCGAAGATCCGGTGCTGCTCAGCGAACGGGATGCCGGGGCCGGAGTCGGCGACGAGGATGCGCACGACGCCGTTGGCCGACTCGACACGAACGCTGACCAAGCCCTCCCCGCCGTACTTGACGGCATTGTCGAGCAGATTGATGAGCACCTGCTGGATCCGGTCGCGCGCGCCCGACGCCGTCCCGACCTCCGGCGCGATGTCGACGTCCACCTCCGCTGAGGGCGGCATTTGCTGCCGCATCGCCTCGACGGTCGACCGCGTCAGCTCGCCGAGGTCGACGGCCTCCCGCTCCACGGTGAGCGTGCCCCGGTCGAGCTGCGTCGCGAGGAGCACGGCCTCCGTGATGTGGCCGAGGCGCGCGGCTTGCGTCGTGACCATCTCGAGCATCTCACGCTTTTGCTCAGCGGTCAGTTCGCTGTCGCGGCTCAAGAGCGTCTGCGCCGCGCCGTAGACGGCGGCCATCGGCGTCCGCAGCTCGTGCGAGATCGTGGCGATGAAGTCGCTCTTCTCCTCCTCGAGCCGGCGCTCGCCTGTGAGGTCGCGGAACGCGTACACGATCCCGTCGGCGCTTCGCACTGCCACGAACGAGAGCCAGAGGTCGCGCATGTCGACCCGCGCCGGCAGCGTGGCGCTTCGCGCGGCGGCGCCGTGCTCGGCGACGGGGATCCGTGCGACGACCGCTTCCCACTCCGGGAAGATCTCGGTCACGGGCGCGTCGCAGACCTCGTCGGCGTCCACTCCGGTTACGAGCGCGGCGGCGCGGTTCCACAGGCGCACGATTCCGTCGCGATCGACGAGGAAGACGCCGTCGCCGACGGCGTCGAGTACGTTCGCCGCCTGCTCGCGTTCGGCAGCGGCCGCTCGCGCCGCGGCTTCAGCGGCCGCGAGACGCCGCTGTTCCTTCTGCAGCCGCGCGTTGCGAACGGCCGCAGCCATCTGCTGCACGAGACCGTCGACGAGCTCCAGCTGCTCATGCGAGTACTCGGCGGTGTTGCTCATCACCTGGACGACGCCGACGACGCGAGCATCGTGCTTGACGGGAACCATCATCGCCGCGCGGCTTCCGGGAGGCCCCGTCTCCGGCAGCTTCCGGACCTTGCCCTCGCGATCGACGTCGTAGAACGTTCCGCCCGGACGCTGAACGACCTCGGCGACGTCGTTGAAGAGGAGCGGCTCGCCGCTCACGATCACGCGGCTCTGCATGCCGCCGCCCTCGCGGTTCAGCGCCAGGGGTGGAAAGACGGACGTGTCGAGGCGGTTGCCGTCCGACCACGCGTAGTCGCAGCGCATGAGACCGTCGCCTTCGTCGTATGACGAGACGAGGACGCCGTCGTGCGCGACGACGTCGGCGAGCAGATCGCGGAAGCGGTCGTAGACGCGATCAGGCTCGAGCGTCTCGCCCAGTGACCGCGCCGCGTCCAGCAGGAGTTGCGCGACCCTGGTTTTCCGTTCGAGCCTCCGCTCGTTCACGCTTTGACGGTACCTCAGCGCGACGAGCGCGGCAGATCGTCACTGGGTCGTGTTCATCCTCCAGAGCTCGCCGTCGTCCGAGTTGGAGATCCACGCGTCGCCTGCAGCGATTGCAATCGACAGAGGAGCCTTGCCGACGGTGAGGGTCGTGCGCACCGCGTTCTTCGCCGGATCGATGATCGAGACCGTGCCGTCGTCGATGTTCGGGACCCAGAGCTCGCCGCCGATCCAGGCTGAGCCGAGCGGGTTAGCGCCGACGGAAACCGTCGCGACGATCGCCCCGGTCGCCGGATCGACGCGCGTGATGTGTCCCGTCTCACTCGAGACCCACAGTGCGTCGGGCGACGGCGTGATCCAGTCGGCCTTCGCGATGCTGATCCGCTTCGTCACGCGGTTCGTCTTCACGTTGATGCGCACGAGCGAACCGCGGCCGAGGTCGGCGACCCAGAGCGACCCGAATGCGTAGACGACGCCGTTCGGCGTCGTGCCGACCTTGATGGTTTTCGTGACGCGGTTCTTCTTCGGGCTCACGCGGCGCACGGTGCCGTCGGTCTCGCTGGTAACCCACACGCTGCCGGCGCCGAACGCAACGCCGTAGGTGCTGAAGCCGATCTTGATCTTCTTGATCACGCGGTTCGTGCGCGGGTTGATGCGACCGAGCGTGTTCAGCGAGCGATCGGCGACCCACACGCTGCCGGCGCCGTACGCGAGGCCGAACGGACGGCTCGCGAACGGGATGCGGCGTACCACGGCGTTGGTCGTCGGATTGACGCGCACGACGCGGCCGAGCGCAAGGTCGGTCGTCCAGAGCCAGCCCGACGCTGGGAGCACCATGCCGGACTGAGCGCCCACCGGGACCTTCGCGATCGGCGTCGGCGCCGCGGCTGCACACACCGCCGTCGCGGCGGTGAGGGCGCCGAACACGAGGCAATACTTCACCGGAGCGAGGAAGCCCGAAAGCATTACTACAACCTTGTAGCACAAATTTAGAGCAAGATTGCGATTAATGGCTCGCACCGGTCCACCAACTGTTCTGTTCGAGGTCTTCTGGACGCACCAGAAGCGCAAGCGTCTGATCGAGTCCGCGCTCGCCGGGACCGACCTCCCGCCCGAGGACTATCCGCTCTACGTGATGATCGGCGCCGAGGGTCCGTGGACGCCGACCGGTCTCGCGGCAAGGCTCGTCATGCCGCTCTCGACCGTGATCTTCCGCGTCAAGCGCCTCGAGCAACGCGGCCACGCGGAGCGGGTGCCGAATCCGAATGACGGACGGTCGTTCTTGATCAAGCTGACGCCGAAGGGGAAGCGCCTGCTCGACCGCGCGCGACCAGCCTTCCGCGACTACGCCGAGGCAGTCGAGGGTCGGTTGGGGCAGAAGCGCGTCGCGGAGCTGCGCACCGCGCTCGTCGAGCTGCGGCAGGCGATCGACGACGAGCTCGCCGGACGCGAGGACGAGAGCGCACCGCTCGACACACGCGTTGTGTGATCCTCGCTCGCGCCCGTGCTGGAGTACGTTCGCAGCCTGAACCCGCAACTGCCCCGCCAGGTCTGGCTGCTCCAGATCGGCGGGGTCACGAACTCGTTCGGGAACGGCGTGGTCTTCCCGTTCCTCGCCATCTACCTGCACAACGTGCGCGGCTTCGGAATCGCGACGGCCGGCATCGCGATCGCGATCTCCGCCGTTCTGCAGCTCGTGACCGGCGCCGCGATCGGCCCGGTGATCGACAGGCTGGGCGCGCGGCGCGTGCTCGGCGCGGGTTTGATTCTTCAGTCGGCGGGCTTCGGGCTGCTGCCGCTCGTCCGCTCGCCGTGGCACGCCTACCTGCTGCTCGCCATCGAGGGGATCGGGAGCGCCGGGTTCTGGCCGAGCCAGTCGACGCTGATCTCGCGCCTGACTCCCGGCGACCGACTGCACGCGGCGTTCGCGCAGCAGCGCGTGACGATGAACCTCGGCGTCGGTCTCGGCGGCCTCGCCGGCGGCTTCATCGCGAGCGTGCAATCGCCGACGAGCTTCACCGTGCTCTTCGTGCTCGACGGTCTGACGTTTCTCGCGTACGTCTTCGTGCTCGGGTTCATCCACGACCCGGGCACGGCGCCGCTCAAGGAAGGAGAGAGCGCGGGCTCTTACGGCGAGGTGCTGCGCGACAGGCTCTTCCTCGGCCTGTGGACGCTGAACTTCCTGTTCGTCGCCGCCGGCTACTCGCTCATCAACCTACTGCCGCCGTTCATCCGCGACCAGAGCCACGTCACCGAGAAAGAGATCGGCTTCATCTTTTTCTTCAACACGATCACGATCGTGCTCGCCCAGTTGCCGATCTCGCGC
Source organism: Gaiellaceae bacterium (assembly GCA_036380275.1). Classification (GTDB taxonomy): domain Bacteria; phylum Actinomycetota; class Thermoleophilia; order Gaiellales; family Gaiellaceae; genus DASVFB01. Next base: position 6,343 of record DASVFB010000063.1, read on the forward strand.
GCGATCGAGGGGCGACGTCGCTTACGTGCGCTCTCGCTGATGCCGTTTCTGTGGGCGATCGCGTGGCTCGGCGTCGACGCGAGCGGGTACTGGCTCGAGGCGACAGCAGCGTTTGTCGCCGTGACGTTGTGCGCGATCGTGTTCGGGATCGGCGAGTGCTTCCACGGTCCAGCGCACCAGGCGCTCGTCGGCGAGCTCGGCGGCGACCGTCTTCGCGGCCGCTACTTCGCTCTGCATTCGATGTCGTGGGGCCTCGGCGGCGCGGCCGGACCGGCGATCGGCGGGCTGATCCTGGCCGCGGCACCGTTCGCGCTGTGGCCGCTCGCTGCGGCCGTCTGCCTTGCGGCTTCGGCCGGAGCTCTGGCGCTCGAGCGGCTCGTGCCGCCGCGTCTCGTGCGGATCCCGAGGGCCGAGCGAGACACCGGAATCGTGTTGGGAGATCTCGAGCCGGAACCCGTAGGTATAGGAGAAGGAACCGCCGGATAGAATCGAACGTCTGATGAACACGCGTCCCGACGAGCCGCCGAGTCCCGGTGCCGAGCCTTCCCCGCATCAGAAGCCCGCGCCGCCCACGCGACGCTGCCGTCGCGACGCCCGCTGAGCGGCCGCGGCCCAGCGAGCTCAACACAGGCGGGCTGACTTGGATCCACGTCGACGCGCCCCCGACCCAGGAGGAGGTCGAGGAGCTCGCCGAGCGCTTCGGCTGGCACGCACTCGACGTCGAAGACGTCCTCTCGAAGCGGCAGCGGCCCAAGGTCGACGACTACAACGAGGAGGGCTACCTCTTCGCAGTCCTGCACTTCCCGGTTTACGACAAGTCGATCGGCCGGCTGAACGCGGGCGAGCTCGACGTCTTCCTCGGGCCTGACTACCTCGTCACGCTGCCGGCGGTGCAGCTCGCTCCGGTCTCGCGGCTCTTCCGCCGTTGCGCGGAGGACGAGGAGTTGCGCGAGCAGCTCTTCACGAAAGGTTCGGGACGGCTGCTCTACGAAGTACTCGACGATCTCTTCGACTACTGCTTCCCGATCCTCGACAAGATCGGCCACAAGCTCGACGTGATCGAGGACGAGATGTTCGAGGGCGCGGCCGACGAGGTCGTGCGCGACATCTCGAACGTCAAGCAGGAGATCATCAGCTATCGCAAGATCATCAAGCCGGAGCGCTCGACGCTTCGCCTGCTCGAGCGGCGCGTCGAGCGGTTTCTCCCGGAGGAGCTCGAGCTGTACTTCGATGACATCGTCGACGCGGCCGAGCGCATCTGGGACCTGCTCGACAACTACAAGGAGGTCGTGGAGGCGCTCGAGAGCACGAACGAGTCCGTGATCTCCCACCGGCAGAACCGCGTGCTGCAGATCCTCACCATCTTCAGCGTCGTCATCCTCCCGCTGACGCTCATCTCCGGCATCTTCGGCATGAACGTCGCCTTCCCGGGCGAGGGGACGCGCATGGCGTTCTGGGTTGTCGCCGGCGTCATGTTCGTGACAATCGTCGGGATGGTCGGCTTCTTCCGCTGGCGACGCTGGATCTAGGCCTACCCGCCGACGACGGGCGGCGCGACGAGAACGGTGCTGTAGCCGCTGTTGCTCGGGCTGAAGCGGATTGTTCCAAGGTAGGAGGCGCGCGCCCGCCAGCGACCCGGCGCGGGCGGCGTCCACGAGAAGCCTGCACCGGCGCTCAGGCGAACGGTGTGGTGGAAATGCCACCCGGCGAGCGTGTCGAAGCGGTCGATCTCGACTTTGACGATGCCTCCATCGGGCGCCGGCGCAATCGCGATTGTGAAGGTGACAGAGGATCCAGGCGAGACTTGCGCGGAAGAGGCCGAGATCGTCGTCTTCGTCACCTCGCGGGCGATCAACGTCAGGCGATACGCACCGCCCGACGCGCCTGGCGATGCGCGAACGGCGGCGACGTAATTGCCCGGCCCTAGTGTGCGGCCGGCTTCGCCTTGCCCCGATCCGAGTTGCGCGCCTCCGAACGTCAACACTGAGACCGAGAACGCGCCTTCGAGGCGCAGACGCACGTCACTGACCGCAGCTACCTCGAAGTGGTACAGGTCGACGACGTCCCCTGCGCGTGGCGCGAGCGTCCCGTGCACCGTCGCGAGGTTCGCGAGCGGAAGCCCGACGCCGACATCATCTGGCCCGGCCGGCCGCACCGTCAGCCGGTACGGGGCCGTTCCCGGTTGTGTCGGTGCCGTCACCTCGAAGACGTACCTGCCGCCCGCGTCCGGCCCAGGAGTAAACGTCGTGTAGCCGCCGCACTTGAACGAGCGCAGCACGTCGCCTTTGCCGCGGATCGTGAGGGCCGCACAGCCCTCGGAGCTGAAGGCGATCCGGTACGTCGTTCCCGGGACGAGCGTCGTCCACCAGACGTCGTTCACGTCCGTGAGCCAGTCGACGCGCGACCGCACGCTGCCCCGCGCGAGATGCTGACCCGGCGCGGCCTCGCGCGGCTGGGCGGCGAGCGCTCGAAGCGAGAAGTCGCCCGGCGACGAGCCTTTGCGCTGACCGACGGCGACGAGGTAGACAGCTCCGCGCTCGACATCCCACGCCGCGACGGCCTCCCCTTTGCGGTCCGTCTGGACGCAGCGAACCTCCTCGGTCTGCGAGCGAACCTTCCTCAAGACGACGAAAGCCGCGTCGAGATCGGCTGCGGCGTGCAGCCGAGCGACCACGCGAGACACCCGCCGTCCGGGGCTGACGGAGTACCAAACCGTGCCCCCGGCGAGGCCACACGAGTTCGGATCGCCTTCGTCGCTCGTCGCCCCGAGGGTCGTCGCCTGGACCTGCGTGCCAAGAGCGATCTTCTTCGGCTGACGCGGAGAGTCGTTCGCGGGTGGCAGGAAGAGCTGCTCGTCCAACCTGAAGGCGGCATCGGCGGTTCCTGTCTTCTTGCCGACGAGCACCAGATATGAGTTGCCGCGTGTCGTCTCCCAAGCCAGCCTGGCGGTCCCCGAGACCTTCGTTGCCGCGCAGTCCAACTCCTGGATACCGTTCTTCGTGACGTTGTAGACGCGGACGACCGCCGCGAGCCCGGTGCCGCTGACGGCCAGAGCAATCGTCCCGTCCGGTGCCTGGTTGATTCGGTACCAGACGGTTGACTCCACGGTCCCACATTGAGACTTCTGCGGATCGAGTCGCTCCACCGTGGCACCGACGGTCGTTCCGTCGATCGTCGCCGGAAATGACGCGACCACCTGCGCGTTCGCGCGGTCGTCGTTCGACGGCGGCTCGGCCGTTCGCGCACCCGCGCCTGCTACGCAGGCAGCGGCAGTTAGCAACGCGCAGAGCGCCGGCGCCGCGGTGAGGATGCGGCGCCGCGCCGAAGGCGTGGTCTTGCATCTCGCGTTGCGCCCCGTTCGGAGGCTCACGATCACCCTGTCCTCTGCCCTCACCCGGCATCAGCGGACACGCTGTACCGGATGCAGCGAATGCTCCTCCCTTTTCCGAGGGATTTCAAGGCCACGGGCAGAGTCGGCCACGCGAGCCGCGCCTGCCGGCCGCGACGGGTGTGGTACAAGCGCGACTGTGCCGAAGCAGCTTTGGGCGCCGTGGCGTCTCGAGTACATCGCGAAGGCGGACGAGGAGCACGAGTGCATCTTCTGTGAGCCCGACGAGGAGCTGCTCGTGTACCGCGGCGAGCTCGCGCTGGTGTTGCTGAACAAGTTTCCGTACTCGTCGGGGCACGTGATGGTCGCGCCCGCGCGGCACACGGGGGACTTCGCGTCGCTCGGCCGCGACGAGGCGGCGGAGATCCATTCGCTTGCTGCCTCCGCGATGGGCGCGCTCGGCCAGGAGTACGCGCCGCAGGGCTTCAACCTAGGCTGGAACCTCGGCCGCATCGCCGGCGCAGGCATCCTCGACCACGTGCACCTGCACGTCGTGCCTCGATGGACGGGCGACACGAACTTCATGCCGGTGCTCGCCGACGTGAAGGTGCTGCCCGAGCACCTGCTCGAGACGGCCCGGCGTCTGCGTGAGTCGTGGCCACGTTGAAGCGGTCCTCCGTGCCGACCGCTACGCTCACGCACCATGCGGGCACTTCGATCACTCTTGGTCTTCAAGCTCGGGGTGTTGGTGGGGATGGCGATCGCAGCGGCGTTCGTGAAGCGGGCACTGCCCTCGCGCGGAGATGAGGAGAGCGACGAGCTCTCGCTCGTCGCGATCTTCGACGGCGTTGACCTCAAGAGTCGCGCCAACGCCTTCAAGGGAGGCTCGATGTTGGCCTGGTTCGGCGGCATCGACGTGGACCTCACCGAGGTCGAGCTCGCCCCGGGAGCACGGCTGTCCGTGCAAACGGTCTTTGGCGGGATCGCGATCCGCACACCAACGAACTGGCGGGTGGAGTCGAACGTGAAGGCTCTCGCCGGCGGTGTCGACGCCCGCGCGCCGTCGGGGACTGACGGAGACGCACCAGTGCTGACCCTCGAAGGCATGGCGCTTCTCGGCGGCATCGCGGTTGGCCCAAAGGCGGACACCACAGCCGCCGAGAGCTGATTTCGCCCCCGAATTCATGAGGAGCGAACAGAGGACCGGCTCTATGATGGCGGCCACGCGGACGTAGCTCAGTTGGTAGAGCATCAGCTTCCCAAGCTGAGGGTCGCGGGTTCGATCCCCGTCGTCCGCTCTGCTGCGAATAGGTTTCGGCGACGCATCAATTCAAGTTGCTGCGCTGAATCGTCACACTCGCCGTGTGGATGCGCACGCACTCGACGCGCTCGAGTTTCCGGCGCTCGTGGAGCGCCTGGCGGCCGCGACCGCGACGCCGCATGGCGAGGAGCTCGCCCGCGGGCTGGCGCCCTCCGCCGACGCCGACGAGGTCGCGCGCCGCCAAGCGCTAACGGGCGAGGCAATTGCGCTTATCGAGGTGTCCGCCGAGCCGCCGCTCGAGGGGATCCACGACGTGCGCGACGCGGCGTCGCACGCGTCGCGTGGCGGCGTCCTCGCCACGGATGCGCTGAGCAAGGTGGCAGCGACGATCGCCAGCGGCGTGCAGGCGCGGACAGCGCTCGATGCAGAACAGGCGCAGGCCCCGCTCCTGCACGAGATCGCCGACGCGATCGACCCCGATCTCGCTCCGCTCGCGAAGGAGATCGGACGCTGCGTCGAGGACGACGGCTCGGACCTGCGCGACAACGCGTCGCCGCTCCTGCGTCGCCTTCGCAAGGAGCTGCGCGGTCTCCGCCACTCTGTCGTCGAAGAGCTGCGGCGGCTTGCGCGCGCGCCGGGCATCCGCGAGCACCTGCAGGAGGACTTCGTCACGCAGCGCGGCGGTCGGCCGGTGCTCGCGCTGAAGGCGAGCGCGCGGCGCAGCGTGCAAGGCATCGTGCACGACGCCTCCGGCTCGGGCCAGACGCTCTTCGTCGAGCCTTTCGAGATTGTCGAGCTCAGCAATCGCCAGTCGGAGGCGGCGGGTGCCGAGCGAGACGAGGCCGAGCGCATCCTCGCCGACCTCTCGTCTTCGGTTGGCAATCGCGCCCGCGCACTCGCCGCGCTCGTCGAGGCGGCCGCCGCCATCGACCTTGCGCTCGCGAGCGGCACGCTTTCACGCCGCTGGCGCGGCGCCCCGGTGGAGCGCTCGGACGAGGTCCGGCTGCTCGGCGCGAGACATCCGCTGCTCGCCCCCGCAACGGCGGTGCCGATCGACCTCGATCTCGGCGACCTGCGCGCGCTCGTGATCAGCGGCCCGAACACCGGTGGCAAGACGGTCGCGCTGAAGACGCTCGGCGTCGCCGCGCTGCTTCACCAGTCCGGCCTCCGCCCCCCGGCCGCGCGCGCTGCGCTGCCGGTGTTCGACCGGCTCGTGGCCGACATCGGCGACCAGCAGTCGATCGAGATGAGCCTCTCCACCTTCTCCGCGCACATCGCGAACGTCGTGTCGATCCTGCGGACTGCTACCGACCGCTCGCTCGTGCTCATCGACGAGCTCGCATCCGGCACGGACCCGGCCGAGGGCGGCGCGCTCGCACAGGCCGTCCTGACGCAGCTCGCACGGCAGGCGCGCCTGACGGTCGTGACGACGCACCATCCGGAGCTCAAGGAGTGGGCGAGCGCGACCGAAGGAGCGGCGAACGCGGCGACCGGTGTCGATGACGTGACGCACGCGCCGCTCTACCGGATCGTGCTCGGACGCCCCGGCATGTCATACGCGCTGCAAACCGCCGAGCGCCTCGGCCTGGACGAGTCGATCGTCGCGGACGCGCGCGGACGCGTCGCGCCCGAGCGACTACGGACTGCCGAGTTGCTCGCGGAAGCCGAGGCCGCCGAGCGAGCCGCGAGCGGCGAGCGAGAGGCGGCCGTGCGCGAACGCGAGGACGCCCGACGCCTCGGTGAGGTCGCTCGGCGGCGGGCCGAGGCGCTTGAAATCCGGCTTCAAGAGGTTCGTGCATCGGCGGCCCAGGCACGCGAACAGTCGATCGCCGAGACCGAGCGGGATCTCGCCGAGGCGCGTGCCGAGCTCCAGGCCCTGCGCGAAGAGATCCGCGCCGCACGGCGCTCGCAGCGCCAAGCGGTGATGCATTCGTCGGCCGCGGCCGCTCGTGCCGAGAGCGAGCGAGATCGCCGTCTGAGCGCCGCATCGACGCGCGCCGCGCGAGCGGAGGAGGGGTTGCGCGCGCTCCACGAGCCGCCGGCGCTCACCGCGCCGCTCGCCGTCGGCGATCCGGTGGCTGCTCCGGCGCTCGGTCTTCGCGGCACGATCGCCGAGATCGACGGCGACGAGGCCGAGGTGATTGGCGGCAGCGGCCAGCGCGTTCGTATCGCTCTCGCGCGCTTGCATCCCGACGCGCACGCAGACCGCCCGCGCGACACGCCCGAGCCGGCCGTGAAAGTGCTCGCGAGCGCCCGCGGCGACGTCTCGGACGAGCTCGACGTGCGCGGCAGCCGCGCGCAGGAAGCGCGCGAGGCAGTTCGCTCGTTCGTCGACGACGCCGCGCTCGCCGGTCTCGAAAACGTGCGCGTCGTCCACGGTCGCGGTACCGGTTCGGTCCGGACGGCGGTGCGCGACGAGCTCGACCGCCACCCGCTCGTCGAGCGCCGCGAGTCCGACTCGGCCGACGGCGCCACGGTTGCTCATCTGGCTGTGTGAGAACTAAGCGGGCGGCGCGACCCTCCGCGCCGCCCGCCTCTTGGCCGCAGGCTAGCCGGCCGTGATCCGACCGAAGAGCCCGTGCGACTCGTCTTCCGGGCCTGCGGTGAAGAAGAGCTGGTCCGGCGTGCCGTTGTTGCCGGCGTTGCCGAACTCGAGCGCCCACAGTCCGTCGATCGTGAGCTTCTTTCCGTCCGCGTCTCTCAACGTTCCGCGGTGCTCGAAGTGCCCGTTGTCGAGCTCCTCGTACGCGTTGATCTGGCCGTCACCGAAGTTGCCCACGAGCAGGTCGCCCGCGAAGCGGCCGAAGCCGGGCGGAGCGAGCGCGAGCCCCCACGGTGCGTTGAGCTGCCCGTGTTGCGCAACCCGTGCGAGCGGGTTGCCTTGAAGGTCGTACGCGTCTACGAAGCCGCGCCCCTGGCCCGCGATCTCGTCCTCGCCTGCTTCGTCCTGCTTCGCGTAGCTGACGAAGATGCGGTCGCCGATCGCTTGGATCCCGAACGGCGCATACCCGTTTGCGAGGTCCGGATCGACGAATGCGCCCGGCGGCGTCACGAGCTGCCACGCGCCGTTGAAGACGTCGACGCGCGCGTTCTTGAAGTCAGCCGCGTACAGCAGCGGCGGCGCCGTCGTCGGCGGAGTGATCGCGAGGCCCTTGTAGATCGCACCGTCGGCCGGCACGGTGACGAGGGCCGCCGTCGACCCGCCTCTCCAGGCGCGGATCGTCCCGTCCTCGCCGGCGAAGACGAAGTTCGAGGTGCCGAGCGTCGTCGGGCTCGCCGTCGTCCCCACCTGGAACTGGCCGGCGATGCCGGAGAACACAGCGCCGGTCGGTGCGCTCTCCACTGTCTGGAAGGCGGCGCCACCGATCATCTGCAGGACGCCTGCGCCGTTGTAGATCGTGGTCTTGTTGGTGCCGTTATCGGCGACCCACCACGGGCTCCCGGCGCTGCGGGCGAGCCCCCAGGCGTTGACGAGGTTCGGGTCGAGGGTTGGCGCCAACCCCGGTATGTCCGAGGCGAGCGGTGTCACGGCATACGCGTCACTCGACGGTGCAGCGGTCAACGGCGCCGCCGCGGCGAGGACGATCGTGCTCAGGGCGGCAACGAGAGCCGCGCTAATGATCGTTCGATGCAAGAGGCCTCCCCTCTCTGGCTTGCCTGCCACGCAGCTAGTACGAGAGTGCTCGGGCGGCGGATTGGCCCGAGGGGACGCCGACTTTTCACTTCGTTCACAGAGCTGTAACCGAGAGCGCGGCAGGCTTGGCGGATGCCCCGGCTGGAACTCGCGCTCGTCGTGGCAATCGTCGCGTTTGCCGGGTTGCTCCTCGTCGTGCGGCCGCACGGATCCGCGCCGCCTTCCCCCTACTGCCGCGGCGGGTCGCCGCTCGCCGGCGTGTATCACTCGCCTCGCCTCGAGGTGAAGAAGCGCTGCGCGGTCGTCTCCGGCGTCGTCACGAAGGTGAAGTTCGAGGAGTTCGACGGCGACGTCCACGTCGACCTGCGCACGAACGACGGCGACCGACTCGTCGTCGAGGTGATCCCGCAGGATCGCGCGGTCGTGCCGATTCCCGACACCGGCGCGCGTGTCACAGTCGTCGGTCCCCACGTCTGGGACACGGCCCACGACTGGCCGGAGATTCACCCCGCCTGGTGGATCAGCAGCGGCCGGATCGTGCCCGCGTCAAACCGCGAACTGACCCGGGTAGAGTCGTTGCTAAGCGATGGTCAGAGTGAGCAGGAGGGAAGCCAATGACTGAGCTGGAGACCACAGCCCGCGCGCTCGTCGCCGAGGGGAAAGGCATCCTCGCCGCGGACGAGAGCGACGGGACTATCAAGAAACGCTTCGACTCGATCGGCGCCGAGTCGACCGAGGAGAACAGGCGCGCGTACCGTGACCTGCTGTTCATGACGGACGGTATCGAGGAGTTCATCAGCGGCGTCATCCTCTTCGACGAGACGATTCGCCAGTCGAGCTCGGACGGGACGCCGTTCCCGAAGCTGCTGGAGTCGAAAGGAATGATCCCCGGCATCAAGGTCGACAAGGGCGCGAAGCCCCTGGCGCTGGCGACGGAGGAGACGATCACGGAAGGGCTCGACGGGCTGCGCGCACGCCTCGAGGAGTACCGCGGGCTCGGCGCGCGCTTTGCGAAGTGGCGCGCGACGTACTCGATCGGGAGCGACAAGCCGAGCGAATACTGCGTGTGGACGAACGCCAACGCGCTTGCGCGCTACGCCGCGCTCTGCCAGGAGGCCGGCCTCGTGCCGATCGTGGAGCCGGAGGTGCTGCAGGACGGCACGCACTCGCTCGAGCAGAGCGCGAAGGCGACCGGCCGCGTCCTACAGGCCGTCTACACCGAGCTGCACGACCAGAGGATCGACTACGGCGGCACGCTCCTGAAGCCGAACATGGTGCTCTCCGGCTACGAGGCGATGGATCGCGCCGGCATCGACGAGGTCGCCGATGCGACGCTCGAGGTTCTGTACAAGCACGTCCCTGCGGCCGTCCCCGGCATCGTCTTTCTCTCCGGCGGCCAGACGGACGAGGATGCAACCGCGCACCTGAACGCGATGAACAAGCGCGGCCCGCATCCGTGGGAGCTGTCGTTCTCGTACGGGCGCGCCTTGCAGGCCCCGGCGCTGAAGGCGTGGGCCGGCAAGGCCGAGAACGTCGAGGCCGCGCAGCGGGCGTTCTCCTTGCGCGCAAAGCTGAACGGCGCGGCGCGCACGGGCATGTACGCACCCGAGATGGAGCGCGAGGCCGTGCCGGCCTAGAGGAAGGTGTGAACCAGTTCGATCGACCCGATCGCTCGCATCTGAGTCGGCGAACGTTACGATCCCGCCGTGGATCCGGCGACGAGATAGCGGTCAGTCGCGGCGACCGCCGCGCGTGATTGGCGCAGGCGCCGAGGCTGCTTTCGAGGCGGCCTCGGAGGCTGCGTGCCACCGCTACGACCTGGAGGTACACGGAATGATTCGTCAGAACCTGTTTTCCGACTCATGGGACGGAGACAACGAAGAATTCGGGACTCGGCATCGATTCTTCTGGCGGCCGGACGACGCAAGGATGGGAGCAACGCTGTACAAACTGGCCCCCGGCGCGCTTGGGATGCGGATGCATATGCACTTCGGAGCCGACGAGATGTTCTTCGTACTGAGCGGTCGTCCCATCTTCCGGACGCAACACGGCGAAGAGGAGATGGCTCCGGGCGACTTTGTGTTCTGCCCCGACGGACGTGCCGGACTACACGCGTACAGCAACCCCACCGAGGAACCCGTTCAGATCCTCGCGATCAGTGCGGGGAGCTTCCCGGACGTCGTCGCCTATCCCGAACACGGATATGCATGGGTGGCGACTCGCGATCCCGATCCCGAGCTACTCGCGAAAGGCGGCGACCCCGGCATCATCGCTCGCTTCGAGATCCCAATCGAGTAGATCGTTCGGCCGTTTCTCGGCCGTCGCTCGACACGACGAAGGGGCCGCGAGAGCGGCCTCTTCGCATCGCTATCGAGGAAGCGGAGTTGACTGCCAGCCGTCGCGGCACCGGCCGGGATAGTCGCGTGCAAACTCCGGCAGCGCCTCGTAACGCCTTCGTACGGCAACGGAGACCACGAAAAACGTCTTCGCCGCGGCGCCGTAGTAGGCGCGCGGAGGCCACGCGTGGAGCGTGAAGAGCGTCTGCGTGCCGCCTTTGTGCGCTACCAGATACTCCAGAACGCCATAGGCGGCAGAACCGACTGGGGGGATATCCGTCATGGTGCATGCACCGCCGGGATACGCCTTGACGAGCTTGAGCCAGAACGTTCCAGGCCCGACACGCTTCGTCGTTCGTTGGCCGTGAAGCGTTGTGCCGACCTCGACTGCGCGTCCGTCTCGGAGGCGGACTGTCCAGCTACTGAAGTTCCACGCAAGCTCGGTATTTGTCGAGCCGCTCTCGTTCACCACGTAGTCCCGGCCTAGAGCACGCAGCACCTGCGCCCGGCTCATCCCAAGCTTCACCTTGCCGATGCCGACACCGGGATAGATCGTCTCTTCCGTTGCGGATGCGCCCGACGCCGCAACTCCGGCGACGACGAGAATCCCGAGCAGCCGCATCGGACGAAGCATCAGAAGCGGATTATGAAGATTCCTCCGCTCGTCTCGCGAGCTGACGGCTACGCCAGCCCGTGCTGCTCGAGCCAGCCGCCGGCAGTCGGGAAGAGCGTCGACGGGAATCCATTCCGGTCGAAAAGCGGATGCAGCGCTTCGGGAAAGAGCACCGTCGTGAAGTCGCGGCCGGCGGACAGGCCGCGCAGGATCTCCATGCTCGTCCCGGTTGGCTGGGCGAAGTCGTGCCCTGCGTACAGCCACAGCACCGGGATCGCGAGGCGT